>NZ_JAUNHR010000050.1 GCF_030523875.1 Micrococcus sp.
AGCCCGCCGCGCCTGCCCCGGTCGACCTCGGCGCGCTCCTGACCCGGGCGAGCGATCTGCCCACCCCGGACCGCCGCCCGCGCGACGCCGAGGACGCGGACACGTCCGGTCCCACGCCCCTGCCCTGGACCACGGCCCCCACTGAGGACCGCTCGGACGCCCTCGATGGCGAGCGGCGCGGACGGCGCGGGCGGGGCGCGCGCTCCGGAGCATCCGGGAAGGGCGGCCGGGCCGCGGACCGCAGGTCCCGCGGTGCGGGCCCCGCTGCCGGGTCCTCCGACTCCCGGGCCCGGCGGACGCCGGATGCGCCCACCGCGCCGGAGGAGCCCGCCGCCCGGGTGATCGGCGGCGGAGGCCGGGACGAGCCGGCGGAGGGCACCCGTCGACGCCGCCGCAGGCCCGGACCGGCGCCCCTGCCCGAGGATCCGCGCGAGCGGGAGGAGGCCGCCCGGGAGGTCGTCCTGCGGCAGCTGGCCATGGGTCCGCGCTCCCGGGGGCAGCTCGAGCGCAAGCTCGTGGAGCGGCAGGCCGAGCCGGAGCTGGTCGACCGGGTCCTGGACCGCTTCGAGGAGGTCAGCCTCGTGGACGACGCCGCGTTCGCCGAGGTGTGGGTGCGCAGCCGGGCGCGCGGCAAGCGCCTGTCCCGGCGGGCCATCTCCCGCGAGCTGCACGAGAAGGGCGTGGACAGGGACGTGGCGGAGGAGGCCCTGGCGGCCATCGAGCCGGAGGACGAGCGGCAGGCCGCGCTCGAGCTCGTCCGCGCCAAGATGCGCGGTCGGCCCGCCCCCGCCGCCGACGGGCCCGAGGGGAGGGCCGAACGGGACAAGGTCGTCCGCCGCCTGGTGGGCATGCTGGGACGCAAGGGCTACGGGCCCGGGCTCGCGTTCGGCGTCGTCAAAGAGGTCCTGGCCGAGCTCGACGGCTGAGGCCACCGGGTCGGCCCCGCCCGCCGCCTCCTAGACTGGTGCGGTGACTCTGACGGACCCCACCCCCCGCACCGCCCCGCTCGCCCAGGACGGCGCCGCCGCGCGCCCGCACGAGGGCCTGACCTACGAGGTCCGCACGTTCGGCTGCCAGATGAACGTGCACGACTCCGAGCGCATCTCCGGCCTGCTCGAGTCCACCGGCTACGCGCCCGCCGAGGACGGCGTCCAGGCCGACCTCGTGGTGTTCAACACGTGCGCGGTGCGGGAGAACGCGGACAACCGCCTCTACGGCAACCTCGGTAACCTGCGCTCGGTGAAGGACGCCCACCCCGGCATGCAGATCGCGGTGGGCGGCTGCCTCGCACAGAAGGACCAGGCCGTCATCCAGCAGAAGGCCCCGTGGGTGGACGTGGTCTTCGGCACGCACAACATCGGCTCGCTGCCGGTGCTCCTCGAGCGCTCCCGCCACAACGCGGAGGCGGAGATCGAGATCCTCGAGGCCCTCGAGGTCTTCCCGTCCACCCTGCCCACCAAGCGGGACTCCACCCACTCGGGCTGGGTCTCCATCTCGGTGGGCTGCAACAACACGTGCACCTTCTGCATCGTCCCGAGCCTGCGCGGCAAGGAGAAGGACCGCCGGCCGGGGGAGATCCTCGCCGAGGTGCAGGCCCTCGTGGCCGCCGGCGCCGTGGAGGTCACGCTGCTCGGGCAGAACGTGAACACGTACGGCGTGGAGTTCGGGGACCGCGGGGCGTTCGCCAAGCTGCTGCGCGCATGCGGCCAGATCGAGGGCCTGGAGCGGGTGCGCTTCACCAGCCCCCACCCGGCCGCGTTCACGGACGACGTCATCGACGCGATGGCCGAGACCCCCAACGTGATGCCGCAGCTGCACATGCCGCTGCAGTCCGGCTCGGACAAGGTGCTCAAGGACATGCGCCGGTCCTACCGGTCCAAGAAGTTCCTGGGGATCCTCGAGAAGGTCCGCGAGCGCATCCCGCACGCGGCCATCACCACGGACATCATCGTGGGCTTCCCGGGGGAGACGGACGAGGACTTCGAGGACACGATGCGCGTGGTGGAGGCCTCCCGCTTCTCCTCGGCGTTCACGTTCCAGTACTCCATCCGGCCCGGCACCCCGGCCGGCGAGATGGCGGACCAGGTGCCGAAGAAGGTGGTCCAGGAGCGGTTCGAGCGCCTGGTGGCCCTGCAGGACCGGATCTCGGCCGAGGAGATGCGCACCCTCGTCGGCACCCGGCAGGAGCTTCTCGTCACCGCCGACTCCGGCTCCAAGGGGGCCGAGCGCGGGCGCCGGGCCGGTCGCGCCCCGGACAACCGCCTCGTGCACTTCTCCGTGCCCGCCGGTGCGCAGACGCCCCGCCCGGGCGACTTCGTCACGGTGACGGTCACGGAGGCGCACCCGTACTTCGCGGTGGCGGACCCGGACCTCGCCGACTACACGCTGCGCCGCTCCCGCGCCGGCGACGCATGGGACCGCGCCCAGGCCGAGTCCTGCGGCGTGCCGTCGCCGGGCGGACCCAGCGGCGCGGGTGCCACGAGCCTGGGCATGCCCACGCTGCGCCCGCGCGCCTGAGGCCGCCCCGCATGACCACGACGCCGGAGCCCGCCCCCGCCGCCCGTCCGCACCCGGCCGGGCGCGCGCCCGTCGTCGCCGTGGTGGGGGCGACGGCGACAGGGAAGTCGGCGCTCGCCGTCGCCCTGGCGCAGCGCCTCGACGGCGAGGTGGTCAACGCGGACGCGCTGCAGTTCTACCGGGGCATGGACGTCGGGACGGCCAAGGCGTCCCTGGCGGAGCGGCAGGGGGTGCCGCACCACCTGCTGGACGTGATGGACGTGCGCGAGGAGGCGTCCGTCGCCCGGTTCCAGGCTGACGCGCGGGCGTGCTTCGCCGACATCCGCGCCCGGGGCCGCACCCCGATCCTCGTCGGCGGCTCCGGGCTCTACGTGCGCGCCGCCCTGGACGTGCTGGACTTCCCGCCCACGGACCCGGCCGTGCGCGCCGCCGTGGAGGCCGAGCTCGCCGAGCGCGGGGAGGCCGCGCTGCGGGCCGAGCTGGCCGGCGTCGACCCGGCCGCCGCGGAGCGGGTCCGCGACGCCCGGCGCCTGGTGCGCGCCCTCGAGGTGCACCGGCTCACCGGACGTCCCTTCGGCTCCTTCATGCCGCGGCGGCGGACGCACCCGGACGTCGCCCCGGCGGTGCAGCTCGGCCTGGCGATCGACCGCGCCGTGCTGCACGAGCGGATCGCCGCGCGCGTGCACGCGATGCTCGCGGCCGGCTTCGCCGAGGAGGTGGCCCGCCTGGAGGGGGAGGGCCTGCGGGAGGGGCCCACCGCCTCCCGGGCGATCGGGTACCAGCAGATGCTCGCCGTCCGGGACGGCGAGATGGGCCAGGCCGAGGCGGTGGAGCAGACCGTCGTCGTCACCCGCCGCTTCGCGCGTCGCCAGGAGACGTGGTTCCGCGCGGACCCGCGCGTGCGCTGGCTGCCGGCGGACGCCCCGGACCTCGTGGAGCGTGCGCTGCAGGCCGTGGTGCAGGGCGAGCCGACGCCGGAGCCCGACGCCGACGAGCCGTTCGACGAGGACGCCTGAGGCGTCCGGGCCCGCCCCTAGACTGAGGCCCATGAGCACCGAGCCCCGCACCGAGCGCCCTGCCGACCGCCCGTCCGTGCCGTTCACCAAGGGCCACGGCACCGGCAACGACTTCGTGCTGGTCGCGGACCCGGACGGCAACGCCCAGCTGGACGCGGACCGCGTGGCGCGCGTGGCGGACCGCCACCAGGGCGTGGGCGCCGACGGCGTCATCCGCGCCGTGCGCTCGGCGCACCTGCCCGAGGGCGAGGCCGTCCTGGCCGAGCACCCGGAGGCCGAGTGGTTCATGGACTACCGCAACGGGGACGGCTCCATCGCGGAGATGTGCGGCAACGGGGTGCGCGTGTTCGTGCACTTCCTCGTGGAGAAGGGCCTGGTGGACCTCGCGCCCGGTCAGTCGCTGACCATCGGCACCCGCGCCGGCGCCAAGACCGTCACCCGCTTCGAGGGCGGCTACTCGATCGACATGGGGCCGTGGCGCTTCCTCGAGCCCGAGATGGCGGAGGACGCGGCCTCCGACGCCATGGTCCTCACCGCCGGCCTGCCCGACCCGCGGCCCGCCCTGAGCGTGTCCATGGGCAACCCGCACACCGTGGTGCCGCTGCAGTCCATGGCCGAGCTCGCGGACCTGGACCTCACCCGCGCCCCCGGCGTGGACCCGGAGCCCTCGCAGGGCACCAACGTCGAGTTCGTGGCCGCGCACGAGCCCCTGATCCACGAGGGCGTGGGCCGGGTGCGGATGCGCGTGCACGAGCGCGGCGTCGGGGAGACCCAGTCCTGCGGCACCGGGGCGTGTGCGGTCGCCGTGGCCATGCGCGCGTGGGCCGGCCCGGAGGGCTCGGACTCGTGGCTCGTGGAGGTCCCCGGCGGCGTGCTGGGCGTCGACTTCGTGCGCGCCGCCGACGGCGAGGAGCACGTGGTGCTGGCCGGTCCGGCCGAGCTGGTGTTCGACGGCGAGCTCATCGCCTGACCTCGCCCCGGCCGTCGGGCCGGGTCTCAGCGGCTCCGGACGACCCGGAGGATCCGGAACCCCTTGACGCTGTCCGCCCGCTCTGCGGTGAAGGCGCCGGGTGCGCGCTCGTCGAGCATCCCCTGGATCCAGGGCAGCAGCGAGTCGGCGCCGAGGTTCTTCTGCACCACCAGCCAGGCCTCGCCGCCGGGCGCCAGGCGGGGCAGCCAGAGCTCCAGCAGCGCGTGGAGGGCCGCCTTGCCGATTCGGATGGGCGGGTTGGACCAGATCAGGTCGAACTGCGCGCCCTCGGGGACGTCCTCGGGCCGCAGGGCCGTGACGTTGTCCAGCCCCAGGGCCGCGGCGTTGTCCCGGGTGAGCTGCAGGGACCGGTCGTTGACCTCGACTGCGGTCACCTCCGCCTCGGGGGAGCGGAGCGCCAGGGTGAGGGCGATCGGCCCCCAGCCCGCGCCGACGTCGAGGAACCGGCCGGAGGGCGGCGGCGCCGGGACCGCGGAGAACAGGGCGGCGGTGCCCTTGTCCACGCCGTCGGGGGAGAAGATCCCGTTCGCCGTCTGCACGGTCACCTCGCGCCCGGCCAGGCGCACCGTCACGGTGCGGCGGCGCTCGGGGGTCGAGGGGGCGGCGTCGAAGTAGTGGGATCCGTCGGTCACGCCCGCCATCGTAGCCAGACGGCACGGCGCCGCCCCGGCGGGCGGACCGGCCTGCCGGGCCTGACCGGGGCTTTCCCGCCCCGGCCCCGCCCGGTAGAGTCTGCGCCCATGTGGATCCTCCTGCGCTGACGCCCCGCGTCCCACCGCCCCCACCCGCCCTGCGGGCGCCGTTCCCGCGCGCCCCGGCATCCGAGGGAGATCCCCCCATGGATCACGTGATCCGCCGTTGCGCGCCCGTCGCCGATCCCCCATCGCCGCACGTCCGCCCTGTGCGGACGCACCGCTAGCGCGTCCGCCGATCCGTCTACCCTGAGAGCACCGGGCCGCCGACCGTGCGGGCCCAGAGGAGAACATGACTGAGAACACCCAGAACCCCGGCCCCCAGAGCGGCCGGGACGGCCAGGGCGAGGACGAGATCCAGGCCGTGATCGACCGCATCCTCGCGGCCGACGACGCCCGCCGTGCCCGTCAGGACGGGGGCGACCCCGAGGACGCCGAGGCCGGTGGCCCGCGCCGCTCGTCCGCGCTCGCCGGTCGCGCCCTCGCGCTCGCGGAGGGCGGCGACGACCACACCGAGGCCGACGGCGACCAGGACGAGCTCGCCGCCCGCCACTCGCTCACCCGCGTGCAGGGCCTGTCCACCGAGCTCGAGGACATGTCCGAGGTCGAGTACCGCCAGCTGCGCCTCGAGCGCGTGGTGCTGGCGGGCGTGTGGACCGAGGGCACCGCGGAGGACGCGGAGAACTCCCTGCGGGAGCTCGCCGCGCTCGCCGAGACCGCCGGCTCGGAGGTGCTCGACGGCGTCATCCAGCGCCGCGCCACCCCGGACCCCGCCACGTTCCTGGGCAAGGGCAAGGCCCGTGAGCTGGCGGAGGTCGTCGCGCTCACCGGCGCGGACACCGTGGTCGTCGACTCGGAGCTCGCCCCGTCCCAGCGCCGTGCGCTCGAGGACGTGGTCCGCGTGAAGGTCATCGACCGCACCGCCCTGATCCTGGACATCTTCGCCCAGCACGCCACCTCCCGCGAGGGCCGCGCCCAGGTGGAGCTGGCACAGCTCGAGTACCTGCTCCCGCGCCTGCGCGGCTGGGGCGAGTCCATGTCCCGGCAGGCCGGCGGCCGCGCGGCCGCCGGCGAGGGCATCGGCTCCCGCGGCCCCGGCGAGACCAAGATCGAGCTGGACCGCCGCCGCATCCGCACGCGCATGGCCAAGCTGAAGAAGGACATCGCGGGCATGCAGCCGGCGCGCGAGGCCAAGCGGGCCAACCGCCGTCGCAACCGGGTGCCGTCCGTGGCCATCGCCGGCTACACCAACGCCGGCAAGTCCTCCCTGCTCAACCGGCTCACCCACGCGGGCGTGCTCGTGCAGAACGCCCTGTTCGCCACGCTGGACCCCACGGTGCGCAAGGCCGTGACGCCGGACGGGATCGGCTACACGCTCTCGGACACCGTGGGCTTCGTGCGCAACCTCCCCACGCAGCTCGTGGAGGCCTTCCGCTCCACCCTGGAGGAGGTCGCGGACGCGGACGTCATCCTCCATGTGGTGGACGGCTCCCACCCGGACCCCGAGGGCCAGATCGCCGCCGTGCGCGGCGTGCTCGCCGAGGTGGACGCGCACCGCATCCCGGAGATCATCGTCCTGAACAAGGCGGATGCGGCCGAGCCGGCCGTGATCGCCCGCATCCGCTCGAAGGAGCCGCACACCGTGGTGGTCTCGGCCCGCACGGGCGAGGGGATCGAGGAGCTCGAGCGCGCCATCTCCGCCACCATCCCGCGGCCGGACGTGCGTCTGGAGCTGCTCGTGCCGTTCACGGACGGCCAGGTGGTCTCCCGCCTGCACTCCGTGGACGCCGAGATCCTCTCCGAGACGTACGAGGAGGGCGGCACCCGGCTGTCGGTGCTCGTGCGGCAGGACGTCGCCGCGGACCTGGAGCAGTACCGGGTGGGCGCCTCGGCATGACGGGCCCGGCGAGCGCGGAGGGGTCGGCGGCGGCGTCGGAGGCCGTCCCGGCCACGGATCGGGAGCGCGAGGCGCTGCGCCTGCTGGACACGGTGGTCGAGGCCACCGGCGGCCAGCAGCGCGCGGGCCAGCGCGAGATGGTGCTGCAGGTGGCGCGGGCGCTGGAGTCGCGGCGTCACCTGCTGGTGCAGGCCGGCACGGGCACCGGCAAGTCCCTGGCCTACCTGATCCCCGCGCTCCAGCACGCGATGGACCAGGAGGACCCCGTCGTCGTCGCCACGGCCACGCTGGCCCTGCAGGCGCAGATCATGAAGCGCGACGCCCCCCGGCTGGTCGAGGCGCTCGCCGGCGAGCTGCCGCGTGAGCCCGTGGTCGCGCTCGTGAAGGGGCGCTCGAACTACCTCTGCCGCCACAAGGTGGACGGCGGCTACCCGGGGGACGAGGGGGAGGAGACCCTCTTCGAGGTCGCCGACGACGGCGGGCTGATCGGCTCCGCCTCGGACGGGGAGGCGGGGCCCACCTCGCTGCTCGGCAAGGAGGTCATGTACCTGCGCGCGTGGGCGGACGAGACGGAGACGGGGGACCGGGACGACCTGGAGATCCCCGTCACCGACCGCGCCTGGCGGCAGGTCTCGGTGTCCGCGGTGGACTGCCTCGGCGCCTCGCGCTGCCCCATGGCGGAGGAGTGCTTCTCCGAGCGGGCCCGCGCGGACGCCGCCGACGCCGACGTGGTGGTCACCAACCACGCGATGCTCGCCATCAGCGCGTTCGAGGGGCTCGCGGTGCTGCCCGCGTACTCGGCCGTGATCGTGGACGAGGCCCACGAGCTGCAGGACCGCGTCACGGGCGCCGTGACGGGGCAGCTGTCCGGGTCGATCGTCCACGGCGCGGCCACCTCCCTGCGGCGGCACACCTCCGTGGCGGTCGAGGACCTCGTCCAGGCCGCGGCCGGGGTGGACCGGGCCTTCGAGGGGGTGCCCTCCGGGCTCGTCCAGGGCGGGCCCGACGACGTGCAGGAGCAGGCCCTCACCGCCGTGCTGAGCGCGGCCCGGCAGTGCTTCTCCGACCTCGGCAAGGACAAGGAGGGCGAGGCGGACGGCGGCCGCCAGATGGCCCGCTCGCGCCTGCTCGAGGTCGTCGAGGTGACGGAGCGCATGCTCGCCGCCCGCCCCGAGGCCGACTTCCCCGAGGTCCTGTGGGCCACCCGCCCGGGCCACTTCGAGCCGGGCGTGGGCTGGCAGCCGGGGGACGAGGCCGATCCGCCGCAGCTCTACGTGGCGCCGATCTCCGTGGCGGGCAAGCTGCGCGAGGGCCTCTTCGGCAAGGCCACCACGGTGCTCACCTCCGCCACCCTGACCGTGGGCCAGGGTCCCCGACGCTTCGACTCGGTGGCCGGGGACGTGGGCCTGGCCGGCCCGGACGCGCCGAAGTACACCGCGCTCGACGTCGGCTCGCCCTTCGACTACCCCCGCCAGGGCGTGCTCTACGTGGCCCGGCACCTGCCCAAGCCGGGCCGGACGGCGTCGCCGGAGTCCCTCGACGAGCTCGAGGCGCTGCTGCGGGCGTCGAACGGCGGGGCGCTCGGCCTGTTCTCCTCCCGCCGGGCGGCCGAGGACGCCGCGGCCGAGATGCGCCGCCGGCTGGGGAAGGGCGGCACCGTGCTGTGCCAGGGGGACGCGACCCTCTCCGCGCTGGTCCGCCAGTTCGCCGAGGAGCCGGACACGTCCCTGTTCGGCACCATGAGCCTGTGGCAGGGCGTGGACGTGCCGGGCCCCTCGCTGCGGCTCGTGGTGATCGACCGCATCCCGTTCCCGCGGCCGGACGACCCGCTCTCCCAGGCCCGCACGCGGGACGTCGCCCGCCACGGCGGCAACGGCTTCATGCGGGTGTCCGCCACCCACGCGGCCGTGCGCATGGCCCAGGGCGCCGGGCGTCTCGTGCGCGCCCAGGGGGACCGGGGCGTGGTGGCCGTGCTCGACCCGCGCCTGGCCACCGAGCGGTACGGCGGCTACATCACGAGCGCCCTGCCCGACTTCTGGCGCACCACGGACCGCGCCGTGGTCCGCGGCGTGCTCACGCGCCTGGCCCAGGAGGCCTGAGCCGGGCGGGGGAGGCGCCCCGGCTCAGAGCGCGCGCAGGACGGTGACCACGCGGCCCATGATCTTCGCGTGGTCGCCCAGGATCGGCTCGTAGGCCGTGTTCTGGGGCAGCAGCCAGGTGTGGCCGTCGCGCTGGCGGAACGTCTTCACGGTGGACTCGTCGTCCAGGAGGGCCGCCACGATGTCCCCGTTGTCCGCGGTGTCCTGGCGGCGCACCACCACCCAGTCGCCGTCACAGATGGCGGCGTCCACCATGGAGTCGCCGGAGACGCGGAGCATGAACAGCTCGCCCTCGCCGGTGAGGCGCCGGGGCACCGCCATGACCTCCTCCACCTGCTGGTCCGCCAGGATCGGGCCGCCAGCCGCGATCCGGCCGACCCACGGCACGTCCACCGAGTCGCCGTCCGCCGTGGCGGTGTGACGGGCCGGGATCAGCGACACGGGTGCCGGGGCCTCGCCGACGGGCCGGCCGTCCGCGTCGAGGAGGACCTCCAGGGCGCGGGGCCGCCCCGGGTCCCGGCGGAGGTAGCCGAAGCGCTCGAGCTGACCCAGCTGGTGGGTCACGGAGGACAGCGAGGCCAGGCCCGCCGCGTCGCCGATCTCCCGCATCGACGGCGGGTACCCGCGCTCGGCGATGGCCTCCTGGATGGTGCGCACGATCCGGCGCTGCCGATCCGTCAGCGGCTGCGGGGCGGCGGGGGAGGTCTGCTCGGAGGGGGCCATGCGGACGGTCCGTTCTCTCGGCTGGCGGGGGCTTAACGTGTCCGGCTCCGGTGGTGGCATGGGTCCTGCCCCCGGAATGTGCTGGTGAGGACGACCCTAGTGGAGCGTGCGCCGGTCTTCAAAGATATGTTCGACCCCCGCTGGGCGTGTCTCGAACAGGTGTGCTAGAAATGGGTTCGAACGAACTCGAACAGATGTTCGAACGCCCGCATCGGCGGGAGGAAGGCAGACAGACCATGACCCCCGTCGCCACTGCACTCTCCCGGACCCCCCGGCTCCTCGGACGGTCCGCCCCCGGCCGCGCCGAGGCGCGCCCATCGGCGCCCCTGCGCCTCACCCGCCGCGGTCGGCTGCTGTTCCGCGGTCTGCCCCTGATGCTCTCCGTGGCCGCCCTGACCGCCACCGCGGCCTTCTTCGCCGGGGTCATGCTGTCCCCGCCGGCCGTCTCCGCGGACACGGCCTCGGAGGACCTGGCCACCGTGACCGTCATGCCCGGGGACAGCCTGTGGTCGATCGCCCAGGACGCCGCCCCCGGCGTGGACCCCTACGTCACCATGGAGCGCATCGGCGAGCTCAACGCCCTCGAGGGCGGCGAGCTCGAGCTCGGCCAGGAGCTGTACCTGCCGCCGGTCCGCTGACCCGCTGCCCGCGCCCGGCCGCGGCGCCCGGTTGCCGGTCCCGCGCCGTCGCATGACGGCCCCGGCTCCCGGCCGTTCCTAGGATGGGCGCCATGACCGACCTGAGCTCCCTGCCCCTGCGTGACTCCCTCCGCGGCCAGAGCCCGTACGGCGCCCCCCAGCTGGACGTGCCGCACATGCTCAACACCAACGAGAACACGCATCCGGTCCCGCCCCAGGTGGCCGAGGCCATCACGGTGCGGGTCGCGAAGGTCGCCGGCGGGCTCAACCGCTACCCGGACCGGGAGTTCACGGAGCTGCGGGAGCGGCTCGCGGGGTACCTGGGCCACGGGATCGCCCCGGAGCAGGTCTGGGCCGGCAACGGCTCCAACGAGGTGCTCCAGCAGATCCTCCAGGCCTTCGCCGGCCCCGGCCGCACGCTGCTGAGCTTCCTGCCCTCCTACTCCATGTACCCCCTCCTGGCGGCCGGCACGGACACCGCCTTCGTGGACGGCGGCCGCGCCGCGGACCACACCCTCTCCGCCGACCACGCCGCGGAGCAGGTGCGCCGACACTGCCCGCACGTGGTCTTCCTCGCCTCGCCCAACAACCCCACGGGCACCGCCCTCGGCCTCGAGACCATCGAGGCCGTGTACGACGCCCAGGCGCAGAACGAGGCCGACGGCGGCCACGGCGCGATGGTGGTGGTGGACGAGGCCTACGCCGAGTTCGCCCTCGAGGGCACGGCCTCCGCCCTCACCCTGCTGCCCGGCCGCGAGCGGCTGATCGTCACCCGCACCATGTCCAAGGCGTTCGCCCTGGCCGGCGCCCGGCTCGGCTACCTCGCCGCGGACCCGGCCGTGGCGGACGCGCTGCGCCTGGTTCGGCTCCCGTACCACCTCTCCGCGGTCACCCAGGCCACGGCCATCGCCGCGCTCGAGCACGTCGACGCGCTGCTGGAGACCGTCGAGGACATCAAGGCCCAGCGGGACCGGATCGTGGCGTCCCTCCGCGAGCTCGGGCTGAGCCCGTCCGTCTCCGACTCCAACTTCGTGTTCTTCGGCCGCCTCCGGGACGCCCACGCCGTGTGGGAGGCCCTGCTCGAGCGCGGGGTGCTCGTCCGGGACGTGGGCATCCCGGAGCACCTGCGCGTCACCGCCGGCACCCGGGAGGAGACCACCGCCTTCCTCGAGGCCCTCGGCGAGGTCCTGCGCGAGGATCCGGACGCCGTCGTCCGCGGCTGAGGCCCGCGCCCGGCGTCACGCCCGGACCGGGTCCGTGCACGACGCCTAGGATGGACCGAGCCCACCCCGCACCGTCTTGCCCAGGAGGACCCGTGGCCGCCGAGATCGTCTCCGGACGCCGTGCGCGCATGCAGCGCACCACCAGCGAATCCGACGTCCGCGTCGAGCTGGACCTGGACGGGACGGGCGTGGCGGACATCTCCACGACCGTGCCGTTCTACGACCACATGCTCACGGCCCTGGCCAAGCACTCCCAGATGGACCTGACCGTCCACGCCACGGGGGACACCCACATCGACGTGCACCACACGGTGGAGGACGTGGCCATCACCCTGGGCGAGGTCCTCAAGGCCGCCCTGGGGGACAAGCGCGGCATCCGCCGGTTCGGCGAGGCCTCGGTGCCCCTGGACGAGGCCCTGGCGCGCGCCGTCGTCGACGTCTCCGGCCGGCCGTACCTGGTGCACGAGGGCGAGCCGGACGGGCAGCAGTACCACCTGATCGGCGGGCACTTCACCGGGTCCATGACCCGCCACGTGTTCGAGGCCATCACGTACCACGCGGCCATCTGCCTGCACATGGACGTGGTCCGGGGTCGGGACCCGCACCACATCGTGGAGGCCCAGTTCAAGGCGTTCGCCCGGGCCCTGCGCGCGGCCTGCGAGGACGACCCGCGGGTCACCGACGTGCCCTCCACGAAGGGCGCGCTCTGATGGCCGCCCCGACGAGCGTGCCGGGGGTGCGCCCGCGCGTCGCCGTGCTGGACTACGGCTCCGGCAACGTCCACTCCGCGGTCCGCGCGGTGGAGCGCACCGGCGCCGAGGTCGAGCTCACCCGGGACCCGGACGCCGTGCTCGGCGCGGACGGGCTGCTGGTGCCCGGCGTCGGCGCGTACGCCTCCGTGATGCGCGCGCTCACCGAGGTCGGCGGCACCCGCTGGATCGGCCGGCGCGTGGCCGGCGGGCGGCCGGTGCTCGGCATCTGCGTCGGCCACCAGATCCTGTTCGAGGCCGGCGTGGAGCACGGCGAGCGCACCGAGGGCATGGGCGAGTGGCCGGGCCTGGTGGAGGCGCTGCCGGCCGACGTACTGCCGCACATGGGCTGGAACACGGTCCGCCCGCCCGAGGGCTCGGCCCTGTTCGCCGGGATCGAGGACGAGCGCTTCTACTTCGTGCACTCCTACGGCGTGCTGCGGTGGGAGTTCGACCAGTCGATCGCCGCCATGCGCCCGCCCCAGGTGACGTGGGCGCACCACGGCGCCGACTTCGTCGCGGCCGTGGAGAACGGCCCGCTCTCCGCCACGCAGTTCCACCCGGAGAAGTCCGGGGACGCCGGCCTGCAGCTGCTGACCAACTGGCTGGAGACCCTCTGATGCCCTACTGGTCCGTGCTCTACCTCGCCCTCGGCGGCCTCCTGCTCGGGGCCGCGTGGTCGATGCGCACCCAGGACGCCCCGCTGTGGGCCCTGGTGCTCGTGCTGGCCCTGGCCGGCATGGCGATCGCCGCCTCCTTCCTGACCGTCTGACGCCCCGCGCGTCCGCCCCCGCCCGCCCCGCCGAGAGGACCCCCGCCATGACCCCCACCCCCCGCGCCCTCGAGCTGCTGCCCGCCGTGGACGTCCAGGACGGCCAGGCCGTCCGCCTCGTCCAGGGCGAGGCCGGCTCCGCCACCTCCTACGGCGACCCGCTCTCGGCCGCGATGGACTGGCAGCGCGCCGGCACCGAGTGGATCCACCTCGTGGACCTGGACGCCGCCTTCGGCCGCGGGGACAACCGCGACGTGCTGCGTCGCGTGGTGGACAGCATGGACGTGAAGGTCGAGCTCTCCGGGGGCATCCGGGACGACGCCTCGCTCGAGCACGCACTCGAGATGGGCGCCGCCCGCGTCAACCTGGGCACCGCCGCCCTCGAGGACCCGGAGTGGACCGCCCGCGTGATCGAGCGCTTCGGGGACCGCGTGGCCGTGGGCCTGGACGTGCGCGGCACCACCCTGGCCGCGCGCGGCTGGACCCAGGAGGGCGGCGACCTCTGGGAGGTGCTCGCGCGCCTCGAGGACGCCGGCTGCGCCCGCTACGTGGTCACCGACGTCACCAAGGACGGCACCCTCAAGGGCCCGAACACCGAGCTGCTCGCCCGGATGTGCGAGGCCACGGACCGGCCCGTGGTCGCCTCGGGCGGCATCTCCTCCCTCGAGGACGTCGCCGCGCTCGCCGCCATGGTCCCGCAGGGCGTCGAGGGCGCCATCATGGGCAAGGCCCTGTACGCCGGCCGGTTCTCCCTCGAGCAGGCGCTCGCGGTGGCCGGTGGCGCGTCCGTGGCCGAGGCCCGCGAACGCCACCCCTTCGCGGTGGCCGAGTGACCCGGGACCCGCGCCCCGCCGCGCACGACGACGAGGCCCCCGTCCCGGTCACCGCGCCCGGCGCCCGGGAGCTGCCCGGCCACATCCGCGCCGCCCTGGACCGCATGCGGGACAAGACCGCGGGGGAGAACCTCGCGGACACCGCCGGCGTCCCGTGGGAGGGCCGCGACCTCTCCGGCCCCGGCGTGGACGGCTCCGCTAACCCGCTGCACGTCTTCGACCAGGACGACGGCACGAGCCCGGCCGCGTGGACGCAGGTGATGGAGCGGCTGACCACGGGAGCGGCGGACGAGGCCGAGGTCACCCGGGTGCTCGCCGGGATCCGGGTGTTCGCCGCCGTCGTGCCGACCCTGGCCGTGGACGAGGCGGACGTGCACGACCACGCCGACCACAGCGGGCACGAGCACGCGGCAGATGACGCGCACGGGGACAAGGCCGCGGACGTGGCGCTGGTGACCATGCGCGCCGGGGACGGGCGGCAGGCGCTGCCCGTGTTCACGAGCGTGCCCGCGCTCACCGCGTGGAACCCGCTGGCCCGGCCGGTGGCCGTCTGGCTGCCGCGGGCGTGCCTGTCCGCCGTGGACGAGGGGTGCGACCTCGTCGTCGTCGACGCCGGCGCGGAGCACACCTACGTCATCCGCCGCCCCGCCGTCTGGGCCCTGGCCCAGCAGCAGGAGTGGACGCCGTCCTACCAGGACGAGGAGATCGCCCAGGAGATCGCCCAGGTGGCGGATCTGGTGCCGAACCTGCTGAACCTCGGCCTGGCGCCCGGCTCCGGCGTGCCCACCCGCACGGCCTCCGGCGCGGTGATGGCCGGCGGCGGGTCGGGCGTCGAGCTGCAGATCGTGGCCATGCCCCGCCGGGACACGGACGCGGCCGGGGTGCGCCTCATGACGGCCACCCTGCGCCTGCTGCTGGCCGACCTCCCGCTGCTCGCGGAGCGGGCCGACTCGGTGGAGATCACGGTCCGGCGTCCCTGACCTGGCGTCAGGCCCATCGGCTAGGGTAGTGGGGAAGGACGGGCGGCATCCGACGCCGGTCCAGTGCTGGCCGTCTCCGGCCGGCGGCATCACTGACCGATGCAGAGGAAGAGGTCCATGAAGAAGACAACCCTGACCGGGTCCGCCACGGCGGCCCTCGGCGTGGTGGTCGTGGCCGGCGCCGGCCCCGCCCTCGCGGCGACGCCGCTCACCCAGGGCTCCGCGCTCTCGGTGCCCGCGGGCGACTGCAGCATCACGATCGTCGACGCCGCCACCGCGTACACCGCCGCCCACTGCGGCGCCGGCGAGTGGACGATCGGCTCGCCGGTCGAGTCCGCCGACGGCACCGTGATCGGCACCGTCGCCGCCCTGCCGGGCGACTCCGGCGTGGACGCCGTGAAGATCGCGCTGGCCGACGACGTCGACGTGGTCGGCGAGTGGTCCGTGCGCGAGACCGCCACGGTGAAGCCGGACGAGACCGTCTACACCCACGGCTCCTCCGTCCCCCTGGGCGAGCCGAACTCCATCTCCGATCCCGAGACCTTCGACATCGGCGAGACCTGCGGCGACGTCTACACCGACCAGGTCGTCCTCGACGACGCCACCACCCGCCGGGGCGACTCGGGCGGCGCGGTGTACGACGCCGAGCAGCGCGTGGTCGGCGTCATCTCCGGCCTGGCGCCGGTGACCTACGACGCCGACGGCAACACCGTCCGCTGCGACGCGGACGAGATGTCCACGATCATCGTGCCCGTGGAGTCCCTCGCCGAGGTCGACGGCACCACCCCCGTGCAGGCTCCCGCCGCGCAGACCGCCACCGTGGGTAAGCACGGCGTCGCCTCCCTGACCGAGTCCGAGCGCCGTGCGCTGGAGCTGGAGAAGGCCGAGGCCGTCGCCGCGGAGGAGGCTGCGGCTGAGGAGGCCGCCGTTGAGGCGAAGGCCGCCGAGAAGGCTGAGGCCGCCGCCGAGAAGAGGGCCGCTGCTGAGGCTGCCGAGGAGAAGGCTGTCACCGCCACGCCCGGGGAGCAGACGCTCGTCGTGGCGCCCGAGGACGGCATCGACTTCCGCACCCGCGTCGAGGCCAACACGGACCAGGGCGGCTTCAGCTACATGGCCGTGACCGCGTTCGACGAGGACGGCGAGCAGATCGGCCACCTCCACCTCCACTCGGACGGCCAGCCGATGACCTGGATCAACGTCCCGGCCGAGGTGCCGGCCGGCGGCCATATCGAGGTCGAGCTGCAGGACGCGGCCGGCGAGCCGACGGACGCCGTCGTGACCCTCGGGGGCGTGCCGGTCAGCTGACCGGATGACGACCCCGCCGCCGGACCACCGCACCCGGCGACCGCACCGGAAGGCCCGGTGACCTGTGCAGGACAGGTCACCGGGCCTTCCCGCGTCCGGGGGCGGATCAGCAGTGCGACTCCAGGGCGCGGCCGACGCGGGAGAAGACCCGCGCCAGCACGTCGACCTCCCCGGGCTCCAGACGGTCCAGGAACAGCTCGTCCACCTGGCGGGCGTGGATGGCGGCGGCTCGGCGGAACGCGGAGCGCCCCTCGTCCGTGAGCACGGCCTCGTAGCCGCGGCGGTCGCGCTCGGCCGCGCGTCGCTCGATCAGCCCACGTCCCACGAGGTTCTTGACCTGGTAGGTCACCCGGGAGGGGGAGAACACCATGCGGCCGGCCAGCTCGCCCAGCCGCAGGCGGCCCCCCTCGGACTCGGTGAGCAGCAGCAGGAGGTTGTAGTCCGCCAGGGTCATGCCGCACTCGGCCTTCAGGCGACGCTCGAGCAGGTCCTCCAGCATCTGGGTGGCCTCGAAGTAGGCGCGCCAGGCGTGCTTCTCCGGATCGGCGGGGCGGTGCCCCGCCGAGGCGGAGCCGTACCAGCGGCCGTCGTCGGCCTCGGCCGGTCCTGCGACGGACTCAGGCGTGGGGGTCGAGGAGTCGGTCAAAGGGGATCACCTCCAGGGTGTCCGTCTCGTCCATGGCGGCGGCGCGGGGGCGCGCGGGCAGCCGGGACAGGATGTCTGCCAGCTCCGTCCCGGCAGCGCGGATGCGCGCGGCCAGCGGAGTGGTGCGGGTGGAGTCCGGCTGCCCTGTGGCCGCCCCCCAGTCGTCGGAGGCCGCGAACACCGCGGTGGGCACGATCCGGGTCTTCAGGTAGGCGAAGAGCGGGCGCATCGCCTGGTCGATCATCAGCGAGTGCCGGGCGGTGCCGCCCGTGGCGCCCAGCAGCACGGGGACACCGACGAGCGCCTCGTCGTCGAGCAGGTCGACGAAGGTCTTGAACAGGCCCGAGTAGGAGGCCTTGAACGTGGGGGACACGGCGATGACGGCGTCGGCCTGCTCGACCTCGGCGAGGGCGTCCAGCAGAGGCTGCGACCTGGCGGTGCTGACCATGCCGTGGCCGAGGTCCGCCGAGAGCTCGCGGAGGGTCACCGTGTGGACCTCGGGGACCACGCCGTGGCCGGAGAGCGCCGCGGCCGTGGCCTCGGCGAGACGGTCGGCGAGCATGCGGGTCTGCGAGGGCTCGCCGATCCCTCCGGAGACGACGGCGATGTGCCGTGCCCCGGGGGAGGTCGCGTTCATCGGGCCTCACCGCCCGCCGTCGCCGCCTG
>NZ_JAUNHR010000051.1 GCF_030523875.1 Micrococcus sp.
GGCCACCCCGCTGATCATCGTCTCCCTGGGCGTGGCGATCGCGTTCCGCGCCGGCCTGTTCAACATCGGCGCGCAGGGCCAGTTCATCTTCGGCGCGATGTTCGCCACCTGGTTCGGCGTGCACCTGGACCTGCCGTTCGGCGTCCACCTGCTGCTGGTCATGGCCATGGCGATCCTCGGCGGCGTCCTGTGGGGCGGCGTCGTGGGCGTGCTCAAGGCCTGGACCGGCGCGCACGAGGTCATCCTGACCATCATGCTGAACTACGTCGCGGCGAACCTGCTGGCCTACCTGCTGAACACGCCGGTGCTGCGCCGCGAGGGCACCACGAACCCGGTGTCCGAGTTCCTGCCCGCCACCGCCATGTTCCCGACGCTGCTGGGCGACGGCTTCCGCCTGCACGCGGGCTTCCTGGTGGCCCTGCTGGCCACGGCCTTCGCGTGGTGGCTGATGTCCCGCTCCACGCTCGGCTTCCGCCTGCGCGCGGTGGGCGCCAACCCCGACGCCGCTCGGACCGCCGGCATGTCCGTGAAGGGCACGTACGTGGCCGCCATGGCCATCTCCGGCGGCCTCGCCGGCCTGGCCGGCATGGCGCACGTCTCCGGCACCGAGGGCTCCCTGAACACCTCGGTGGCCGGCTCGTTCGGCTTCGACGCGATCACGGTGGCCCTCCTGGGCCGGTCCCATCCGGTGGGCGTGCTGTTCGCCGGCCTGCTGTTCGGCGCGCTGCGCGCCGGCGGCGTGACCATGCAGACGGAGACGGGCGTGCCGATCGACATCGTCCTGGTCGTGCAGTCCATGATCGTGCTGTTCATCGCGGCCCCGCCGCTGGTGCGTGCGATCTTCCGCCTGCCCGCCCCGGGCGCGACCCGGGCCCGCCGTGCCGCGGACCCCGTGACCCAGCCGGCCGTGGCCGGCGCGGCCGTCACCGGCGCCGCCGGTCAGGCCGCCGCCCCGTCCGCCCAGACCCAGGACGCCGCCGTGTCCGCCTCCTCCGCCGCGGCGGGGGAGCAGGGCGGCGACCCGCACCGTGAGAAGGGACAGGCCCTGTGAGCACCGCCGCACCCCAGCCCGTGACGCCCCGGTCTGCGACGCCCGACCCGGAGCGGACCGCCGTCCGTCCGGAGGCCTCCGAGCCGCAGACCGTGGCCGTCCGGCACTGGTCCGTCCCGATCCTGCTGAGCGTCTTCACCCTGGTCTCCCTGGCGGTGTTCGCCCTGAACGCCCCGGCCGAGACCGCCACGTTCCGCATCTCCAACCCGGCCGACGCCGTCGTCCTGCCGGACCTGGCGGCGCCCACCGGGCCCACGGCCTGGATCCTCACCGCCGTGCTGGCTGCGCTCGCCGCCGCCGCGTGGCTGCTCACGCTGCGCGGGCGCCGCGTGCCCGGCTGGCTCGCGGGGCTGTTCGCCCTGGCCTTCGTGGCTGCGTTCCTGGTGTGGGTGGTGGGCTCGGCGGACAACACCACCGTGTTCCTCACCGGCCTGATCGCCGGCTCCTTCACGCTGGCCGTGCCGCTGATCTTCGGCTCGATGGCCGGCATCCTCTCCGAGCGCTCCGGCGTGGTGAACATCGCGATCGAGGGCCAGCTGCTGGCCGGCGCCTTCCTGGCCGCCGTCGTCGGGTCCCTGACCGGCAGTGTGGGGGCCGGGCTGGTCGCCGCCGTCGTCGCCGGCGTGCTGGTGTCCTGGCTGCTGGCCGTGTTCTCCATCAAGTACCTGGTGAACCAGGTGATCGTCGGCGTCGTGCTCAACGTCCTCGTGGCCGGCCTGACGAGCTTCCTGTTCTCCACCGTGCTCTCGGACAACTCGTCCACGCTGAACTCCCCGCCGCGGTTCCCGCAGATCCGCATCCCGGGGCTGGCGGACATCCCCGTGATCGGCCCGATCCTGTTCGACCAGACGATCCTCGGCTACGGCATGTACCTGATCGTGGGCCTGCTCTGGTTCGGCCTGTTCCGCACCCGCTGGGGTCTGCGCGTGCGCGCCGTGGGCGAGCACCCCAAGGCCGCGGACACCGTGGGCATCGCCGTCAACCGCACCCGCTACCTCAGCGTCCTGCTGGGCGGCGCGGTGGCCGGCATGGGCGGCGCGTTCTTCACGCTCGTCTCCGCGTCCTCCTTCTCCAAGGAGATGACGGCGGGCCAGGGCTTCATCGCCCTCGCCGCGGTGATCTTCGGCCGGTGGAACCCGATCGGCGCGTTCTTCGCGGCGCTGCTGTTCGGCTTCGCGACGAACATGCAGTACGTGCTCGCCATCCTCGGCACGCCCGTGCCGAGCCAGTTCATGGCCATGCTCCCGTACCTGGTGACGGTGTTCGCCGTCGCCGGCCTGGTGGGCCGCTCCCGCGGTCCCGCCGCGGCGGGCACGCCCTATGTGAAGGAGTGACCCGTGGGCCAGGAGGGCGCCGTGCCGGCGCGTGAGGCCGCGGCGGCGGACTGGGATCGCCTGCGGGCGGCCGCGGGCGAGGCCCTCGAGCGAGCCTACGCGCCGTACTCCGGCTACCGGGTGGGCGCGGCCGCGCTCACCGAGGACGGCCGCACGGTCCGCGGCTGCAACGTGGAGAACGCCTCCTTCGGGGTGACCCTCTGCGCGGAGTGCGCGCTCGTGGGGGAGCTGCACATGGGCGGTGGCGGGCGGCTGACGGCCTTCGTGTGCGTGGGCGGGGACGGGCGGTTGATCATGCCGTGCGGACGCTGCCGGCAGCTGCTCTGGGAGCACCACGCGCCCGGCATGGTCCTGCTGACCCCGGCCGGGGTGCGCAGCATCGAGGAGGTCCTCCCGCAGGCCTTCGGCCCGGGGGACCTCGACGCCTGAGCGCCGACGCCCCCGGCGGCACGGGCCGCCGCCGTCGGGATCCCGTGCGGGCCCCGTCCAGCGGGCGCCCCGGGTCCGTGGCTAGGCTGGTGCCGCCGTCGGCGCGTGCCGGCGGCGAGCCTCGACCCCGGAAGGGACCCTCCCCACCATGACCACCACCTCCTCGCCCGCCCAGGACGCCGCGGTCGCGCCCGAGGCGTTCGACGCCATCGAGGTCATCCGCCTGAAGCGGGACGGCCACCGGATCGACGACGCCCGGATCGACTGGGTGGTGGACGCCTACACCCGCGGCGTGGTGGCCCCCGAGCAGATGTCCGCCCTGGCCATGGCGATCCTGCTCAATGGCATGGACCGCGCGGAGATCTCCCGGTGGACGGCGGCCATGATCGCCTCCGGCGAGCGCATGGACTTCGCGGGCCTGGCGACGCCCGAGGGCCGCCCCCTGGCCACGGCGGACAAGCACTCCACCGGCGGCGTGGGGGACAAGATCACCCTGCCCCTGGCCCCGCTCGTGGCCTCCTACGGGGTGGCCGTCCCGCAGCTGTCCGGCCGCGGCCTGGGCCACACGGGCGGCACCCTGGACAAGCTCGAGTCGATCCCCGGCTGGCGGGCGGACCTGACCAACGCGGAGATGATGCGTCAGCTCTCCGAGGTGGGCGCCGTGATCTGCGCGGCCGGCTCCGGCCTGGCCCCCGCGGACAAGAAGCTCTACGCACTCCGGGACGTCACCGGCACGGTGGAGGCCATCCCGCTGATCGCCTCCTCGATCATGTCCAAGAAGATCGCCGAGGGCACCGGCACGCTCGTGCTGGACGTCAAGTGCGGCTCCGGCGCGTTCATGAAGGACGAGGCCTCCGCCCGCGAGCTCGCCCGGACCATGGTGGACCTCGGCCGCGACGCCGGCGTGGACACCTCCGCACTGCTCACGGACATGTCCGTGCCCCTGGGCCTGACCGCGGGCAACGCCCTCGAGGTCCGCGAGTCGGTGGAGGTGCTCGCCGGCGGCGGCCCGGCCGACGTCGTGGAGCTCACCGTGGAGCTGGCCCGCGCGATGCTGGCCGGCGCCGGGGTCACGGGCGTGGACCCGGCCGAGAACCTCGCCAACGGCAGGGCCATGGACGTGTGGAACCGCATGGTCGCCGCCCAGGGCGGCGACCCGCACGCCCCGCTGCCGACGGCCCGCCACACCGAGACCGTCACCGCGGCCGAGGACGGTGTGCTCACCGAGCTGGACGCCATGGCCGTGGGCCTGGCCGCGTGGCGCCTGGGCGCCGGGCGCACGCGCCAGGGCGAGGCCGTGCAGGCCGGGGCCGGCGTCGAGCTGCACGCCCGGCCCGGGGACGCGGTGCGCGCCGGCCAGCCCCTGATGACCCTGCACACGGACACCCCCGAGCGGTTCGACCGCGCCCGCGCCGCCCTCGAGGGCGGCTGGGCGGTCGCCGGCCTGGACGAGGACGCGGCCGCGGCCCTGCGCGGGCGCTCCGTGGTGCTGGACCGGATCGGCTGAGCCCGTGCTGGAGCAGGTCGAGGCCTTCATCCTGTCCGCGGCGTCCCAGCCCTGGGTCCTGCCGCTGGCGGCCGCGCTGTGCCTGCTCGACGGGGTCGTGCCCGTCTTCCCCTCCGAGTCCGTCCTCGTGGCGCTGGCCTCGATCGTCCGCGACGGGGAGCCCTTCCCGCTCGCGGCGCTCTGGGCGGCGGGCTTCGCCGGGGCGTTCCTGGGGGACCTGTCCGCGTACGCGATCGGCCGCGGGGTGGGGGTGGAGCGCTTCCGGTGGATGCACCGGCCCCGCGTGCGGGCCTCGGTGGTCATGGCCCGCCGGAACCTGGCCGCCCACGGGGCGCTCCTGCTGTTCACCGCCCGGTTCATCCCCGGCGGGCGGGTGGCCGTGAATGTCACGGCCGGGGCCATGCGCTACCCCCTGCCGCGCTTCGTGGCGCTGGACCTGGTGTCCACCGCGCTGTGGTCGGCCTACTCGATCGCCATCGCACGCCTGACCGCCGGCTGGCTGGACAACGCGTTCCTGCAGATCGCCCTCTCGGTGAGCGGGGCGGCCCTCGTGGGCCTGCTCCTGGACCGCGTGGTCAAGGCCGTGCTGCGCCGCCGCCTGGCGCGCGACGGCGGCACCCTGGGGCCCGCGGAGCACGCCGTCCTGGACTGAGGCCGGCTCCGGGCCCTGCCGTAGAGTGAGGCCCGTGACCACGACCTCCTCGCAGCCCCGCTCCGACGCCCCCTCGCCCCTCGAGACCGACCTCGGCTCCCTGCCGAAGGTCTCCCTGCACGACCACCTCGACGGGGGCCTGCGCGTGGCCACCGTCCTCGAGCTGGCCCGGGAGGCCGGCGTCGAGGTCCCCGCGGACACCGTGGACGGGCTGGCGGACTGGTTCGCCGAGCACGCCAACGGCGAGTCCCTCGAGAAGTACCTCGAGACGTTCGCCCTGACCACCTCCGTCATGCAGACCCGCGAGCAGCTGCGCCGCGTGGCCCGCGAGTTCGTGGAGGACCTCGTGGTGGACGGGGTGGTCTACGGCGAGATCCGCTGGGCCCCCGAGCAGCACCTGGCCGGCGGGCTCACCCTGGACGAGGCCGTCGAGGCGGTCCAGGAGGGCCTGGACGAGGCCTGCGACGCCGCCGACGCCGACGGCCGCGTCATCCGCGTGGGCCAGCTGATCACGGCCATGCGCCACGCCGACCGCGCCCAGGAGATCGCCGAGCTGGCCGTGCGCCACCGGGACCGCGGCGTGGTGGGCTTCGACATCGCCGGGGCCGAGGTCGGCTTCCCGCCGTCCCGCTTCGCGGACGCCTTCACCTGGCTGGCCCAGCAGCACCTGCCCGTCACCGTGCACGCCGGCGAGGCCGAGGGCCTGGCCTCCATCCAGGACGCGCTGGTCGCCGGCCGCGCCCTGCGCCTGGGCCACGGCGTGCGCATCGCGGACGACATCCAGGTGGAGTTCGGCGGCCTGGACGAGGACGGCGTCCCCGTGGACCCGGACACCGGGATCGTGGACCTCGGCCCCACTGCGGCGTGGGTGCGCGACCGCCAGATCGCCCTCGAGGTCTGCCCCTCCTCCAATCTGCAGACCGGCGCCGTGGACACCGAGGCCGGGATCGCCGGCCACCCGATCGACCTGCTCGTGCAGCTGGGCTTCCGCGTCACCGTGAACACGGACAACCGCCTGGTCTCGGACGTGTCGCTCACCGACGAGCTGTACCTGCTCGCCGAGACCTTCGGCTACTCGCTCTCCGAGCTGCTGGACCTCCAGCTCAACGCCGCCGAGGCCGCCTTCCTGCCCGTGGACGAGCGCGAGGAGCTCGCCGAGATCCTCGTGGCCGGCTGGAGCGAGGCCGTCTCCGGCGCGTCCGGTCCCGTCCTCGAGGCCCTGACGGGCGAGGACGACGACGAGGTGGACGCCTGATCCGCGCCCCTCGCCCGGCACCGTCCCCGGCGCCGGTCCCGGCGTCCCGCGGAGACGTCCGGTGAGCGGCGCCGTCGACCGTCTCGTGGCCACCGTGGAGGCCCTGCGCACCCACTGCCCGTGGACGCGCTCGCTCACCCACGGCGCCCTCACGGAGTACCTCGTGGAGGAGGCGTACGAGGCCGTCGAGGAGATCGGCGTCCACACGGACGCGCAGTGGGCGGACACCGCCGCCCGCCGCGTGGACGGCTCCTACGCTGCGCTCGCGGGCGAGATGGGCGACGTGCTCTTCCAGGTGGTGCTGCACGCCGCGGTCTCCCGGCACCCGGACGCCCCGGTGTCCGAGGCAGGGTTCCGCCTGGACGAGGCGGCCGAGGCGCTCACCGCGAAGATGGTGCGCCGCAACCCCCTCGTGTTCACCCCGGAGGGCCGGGTCCGCCCGGCCGAGGAGCTCGCCGGGATCACGCCCGAGGACGTCGAGCTGGCGTGGGAGCGGGCCAAGCAGTGCGAGCGCGCGGCGGCGGAGGCCGGCCCCCACGGGCCCGACGGCGCCGTCCCCGCCTCGGCGGCGGGCGTCCCCGATGCCGGGTTCGGCGGCATCCCGGCGCACCTGCCGGCGCTGGCCGCGGCGGCCGCCGTCGCCGACCGCGCCGGGCGGCGGGACGAGGACCCGCTGGCCGCCCACGTCCCGCTGCCCGACGCCCCGGGCGGGTGGGCCGACGAGGCCGCCCTGGGAGCGGAGCTGTTCGCCCTGGTCCGCCGAGCGCGCGCCGCGGGCCTGGACCCCGAGCGGGCGCTGCGCGACGTCGTCGTCCGGGTCCGTGCGGGGGAGTGGGAGGCCCTGGGTCGACCGGGGGACGGGCGACCAGGAGGCCCTCCGCCGGAGCCCGGGCGCTAGGCTGATCGCGTGCCGCAACGACGCGCGCACGCGAAGTCGACTCGACTGAAGGAGACCCGTCCCATGGCCCTGATCGACGCCATCCACGCCCGCGAGATCCTCGACTCCCGCGGCAACCCCACCGTCGAGGTGGAGGTCCTGCTCACCGACGGCTCCCTCGGCCGCGCCGCGGTGCCCTCCGGCGCCTCCACCGGCGAGTTCGAGGCCGTCGAGCGCCGCGACGGGGACAAGGGCCGCTACCTCGGCAAGGGCGTCCAGGACGCCGTCGCCGCGGTGGACGAGATCGCGGAGGAGCTCGAGGACGAGTTCGCCGCGGACCAGCGCGCGATCGACCGCCTGATGCTGGACCTCGACGGCACCGAGAACAAGGGCAAGCTCGGCGCGAACGCCGTGCTCGGCGTCTCCATGGCCGTCGCGGACGCCGCGGCGAAGTCCGCCGACCTGCCGCTGTACAAGTACCTGGGCGGCCCGAACGCCCACGTGCTGCCCGTGCCGATGATGAACATCCTCAACGGGGGCGCCCACGCCGACTCCAACGTGGACATCCAGGAGTTCATGATCGCCCCCATCGGCGCGCCCTCCTTCACGGAGGCCCTGCGCTGGGGCGCCGAGGTCTACCACACGCTCAAGAAGGTGCTCCAGGAGAAGGGCCTGTCCACCGGCCTCGGCGACGAGGGCGGCTTCGCCCCCTCGCTGGAGTCCAACCGCGCGGCGCTCGACCTGATCGCCGAGGCCGTGAAGCGGGCCGGCTACACCCTGGGCGAGGACATCGCCCTGGCCCTGGACGTGGCCTCCTCCGAGTTCTTCGAGAAGAAGCACTACGTGTTCGAGGGGAAGAAGCGCTCCTCCGAGGACATGGCCGCGTACTACACCGAGCTGGTGGACAACTACCCGATCGTCTCCATCGAGGACCCGCTCGACGAGAACGACTGGCAGGGCTGGCAGCACCTCACCGAGGCCCTCGGCGAGCGCGTGCAGCTGGTGGGCGACGACCTGTTCGTCACCAACGTCTCCCGCCTGCGGCGCGGCATCGATGAGAAGTCGGGCAACGCCCTGCTCGTGAAGGTGAACCAGATCGGCTCCCTGACCGAGACCTTCGACGCGATCGCCCTGGCCCAGCGCCACCAGTTCCACTGCATGATCTCGCACCGCTCGGGCGAGACCGAGGACACCTTCATCGCGGACCTCGCCGTGGCCACCAACGCCGGCCAGATCAAGACCGGCGCCCCGGCCCGCTCCGACCGCGTGGCGAAGTACAACCAGCTGCTGCGCATCGAGGAGGACCTGGGCGACTCCGCCGTGTACGCCGGCCGCTCCGCGTTCCCGCGCTTCCGCGGCTGACGCGCGACCCGCGCCGCCACGGGCCCGTCCGGACACGCTCCGGGCGGGCCCGCCGCGTCCGCCGGTCGAGGCCGCCGGGTGCGCGGCGCCGCCCCGCAGCCTCCGCCCAGGCGGGACGACTACCCTGGGAGGGCCGCCGCGCCGCCCCCCCCGGCGGCCCCCCGCCCCGTCCGCCGCGGACGGCCGTCCGACCCGAAGGAGCCCGGCATGAGCCCTCGCCGCCCCCGTCTGCCCCGCGTGGCGGCCGCGGAGCCCGAGGCCGCCGTCCCCGCGCCGGAGCGCCGCCCCGCACCCCGGCCGGACGCGCGGCCGAGCGCCGTCGTCGCCGAGCCGGCACCGCCCGCCCCCGAGCCCGAGGAGACGGCCCCGGCCGGACGGCCGGACGGGCCCGCCGTCCCCGCGGAGCCGGACGGCGGCGAGGTCATCGACCTGCGCCGTGCCCAGCGGCGCCGCGAGGAGGAGTCCGCCCGCCGGGAGGAGGCGGACCGGCGGACCGAGGAGCGTCGTGCCGCCGCGCGGCAGGCCCGGCTCCGGCTCGAGGACGACCGCGCCGAGGACCGGGTGCGGGCGGCGCGTGCGGCCGAGGCCCGGCGTCGCGCCCCGCTCCCGGAGCCCGTGCCGGCCCGGCAGATCACGGGCCGCTCGCTCGTGGTGGTGGCGGTGCTGCTGATCGCGGCGGTGCTCGTGGCGCCCACCGCCCGGCTGCTGCTGAACCAGCGGCTGGAGATCGCGGCCACGGAGCAGGACATCGCCGAGCAGGAGGAGCTGCGCTCGGACTACGAGGAGCAGATCCGCCGCTGGGACGACCCCCAGTACGTGGCCCAGCAGGCGCGGGAGCGGCTCGGCCTGGTGATGCCGGGGGAGACCCTCTACACCGCCACCCACCTCCCCGAGGAGGACCCCGCCGCCGGCGAGCCCGCCGGGGAGCCCGAGGAGGCGGGCGTGAACGCGCGCCTGCCGTGGGTCGAGGGCCTCTGGGACACCGCCGTCCGCGCCGCCACCGAATGACCCGCCCGCAGCCCATCCCCGATCCGGAGGACGCCATGACCGAGAACCCCCGCACCGTCACCGAGCAGGACCTGGACACCCTGTCCCGTCAGCTCGGCCGCCCGGTGCGCGACGTGGTGGAGATCGGCGCGCGGTGCGTGTGCGGGAACCCCCTCGTGGCCACCACGGCCCCGCGCCTGTCCAACGGGATCCCGTTCCCCACCACCTTCTACCTCACCCACCCCGTGCTGACCTCGGCCGTGTCCCGGCTCGAGGCCGCGGGCGTGATGGCGGAGATGAACGACCGCCTGGCCCGGGACGAGGAGCTCGCCGCGGCCCACCGCGCCGCCCATGAGGCGTACCTGGCCGAGCGGGAGCGCGTGGGCCGGGAGGCCGGCACGGGCGAGGTCCCCGAGATCGCGCACGTCTCCGCGGGCGGCCTGCCCGAGCGGGTGAAGTGCCTGCACGCGCTGGTGGGCCACGCCCTGGCGGCCGGGCCCGGCGTCGACCCCCTGGGCGACGAGGCGATCGAGCGGGTCGCCGAGTGGTGGACTCCGCAGGAGTGCGCGTGCGCCGGCGCATGGGATGAGGCCGCGCCCGTGCCCGTGAAGGACCTCTCGCGCCATGTGCGCCACCTCGAGCGGGTCGAGCGCCTCGAGCGGGTCACCGTGGCGGCCGTGGACTGCGGCACCAACTCCATCCGCCTGCTGATCGCCCGCCCCGTGGGCGCCGAGGACGCCGACGGGCCGGCGGCCGGGGCCCCGCTGGAGGACGTGGTCCGCGAGATGCGCGTGGTGCGCCTCGGCGAGGGCGTGGACGCCACCGGCGCGTTCTCGGCGGCCGCGCTCGAGCGCACCTTCGCGGCGGTCGAGGAGTACGCGCACCTGGTCAAGCGCCACCACGCCGGGTCCGTCCGGTTCGTGGCGACCTCCGCCAGCCGGGACGTGTCCAACCGGGAGGCCTTCGTGGCCGGGGTGGCCGAGCGCCTCGGGGTGGAGCCCGAGGTGGTCACGGGCGAGGAGGAGGCCCGTCTGTCCTTCGCCGGCGCGGTCTCCGCGGTGGACGTCTCCGCGCTCGGCGCCGAGGACCTCGTGCTGGTGGTGGACCTCGGCGGCGGCTCTACGGAGTTCGTGGTGGGCACCCCGGACGGCCGGGTGGCGGACGCGGTCAGCATGGACATGGGCTGTGTCCGGTACACCGAGCGATTCGCCCTCTCCGACCCGCCCGCACAGGACGAGCTCGCCGCGGCGCGCGCGTCCGTGTCCGCGGTCCTGGACGACGTCGCCGCTCGCCTGCCGCTCGAGCGCGTGCGGGCCGTCGTCGGCGTGGCGGGCACGGTCACCACTGTGACCGCCGAGGCCCTCGGGCTCGCGGAGTACGACCCCGCCGCCCTGCACGGGGCGGAGCTGTCCACGGCGCAGGTGCGCGCGGCCGCCGACCGGCTGGTCACCGCCACGCGCGCCGAGCGGGCCGAGCGAGGCTTCATGCACCCCGGGCGGGTGGACGTGATCGGCGCCGGCGCGCTGATCTGGGCCGAGGCCGTGGAGCGCGTCGCGGCGGTCTCCGGCACGGACCGGGTGGTCACCAGCGAGCACGACATCCTGGACGGGATCGCCCTGTCCCTGCGCGGCTGACGGGGGCCCGGGGCGGGAACGCCGGGCGTGGGAGCCCCTCGCCCGCGGGCATAGGATGGGCCCATGCCTATCACTCCTGATCTGTCCCCGAAGCCGCGCGTGCTGATCGTCGGCGGCGGCTACGCCGGGTACCACGTCGCCCGTGAGCTCCAGAAGAAGGTCGCCGAGCGCGGCGGCGTCGTGACCGTCGTCGACCCGCGCCCGTACATGACCTACTACCCCTTCCTGCCCGAGGTCGTGGGCGGCCACATCGAGGGCCGGCACGTGAACGTGGACCTGCAGACGCACCTCAAGGACACCGAGGTCGTGCGCGGCGCCGTCGTGTCCGTGGACCACGCCGGCCGCACCGCCGTGGTGCGCGGCGAGGGCGGCGACGAGTTCGAGATCCCCTACCAGGACATCGTGATGACCGCGGGCGCCGTGACCCGCGTGTTCCCGATCCCGGGCCTGGGCGAGCAGGGCATCGGCCTGCGCTCGGTCGAGGAGGCCGTGCAGCTGCGCAACCAGATCCTGGAGCGCCTGGACGCCGGCTCCCTCATGACCGACCCCGAGGAGCGCCGCCGTGCCCTGACCTTCGTGGTCGTGGGCGGCGGGTTCGCCGGCATCGAGACCATCGCCGAGATGGAGAACCTCATCCGCAACGCGGTGGAGCGCAACGAGCGCCTCTCGCAGTCCGAGGTCCGGATCGTCCTCGTGGAGGCCATGGGCCGCATCATGCCCGAGGTCTCCGAGGACCAGGCCCAGGGCGTGGTGGAGCACCTGAAGTCGCGCGGCATCGAGGTGCTGCTGAACACCTCCCTCGGCGACGCCACCGACGGCGTCATGAAGCTCGTGGCCATGCCCTCCAAGGAGGAGGCCGACACCTTCGCCGCGGACACCCTCGTGTGGTGCGCCGGCGTGGTGGCCAACTCCGTGGTCAAGAGCACCGACTTCCCGGTGGACGACCGCGGCCGCGTGGAGGCCACCCCCACCCTGCAGATCAAGGACGGCGAGGCCGGCGTGCTCGAGGGCGCGTGGGCCTGCGGCGACGTCTCCGCGGTGCCGGACCTCACCGGCGCCGGCCCGGGCGGCTTCTGCGTCCCCAACGCCCAGCACGCCATCCGTCAGGCCAAGCGCCTGGCCGCCAACTACATGGCCGTGCGCCACGGCGAGGGCGAGGTGCAGGAGTACGTGCACAAGTCCCTGGGCACCGTGGCCGGCATGGGCTTCGGCCGCGGCGTGGGCAACCCGCTGGGCACCAAGATCGCCGGCATCCCGGCGTTCCTGGCGCACCGCGGCTACCACGGCTACGCCATGCCCACCCTGGAGCGGAAGTTCCGCATCCTCTCCGGCTGGGTGGCCGAGACCCTGTTCGGCCGCGACTCCACCTCCGTGGCCTCGCAGGACACCCCGTTCAACGAGTTCCGCGCCGCCGCCGGCGTGGAGCTGGAGCCGGGCAAGTTCGACAAGCCCGAGCTCGAGGCCGCCAAGGCCTGATCCCCGCGTGCCGCACGGCCCCGCCCGAGACCCTCGGGCGGGGCCGTCCGGCACCCCACCGGTGCCCCGCGGGCGCCGGTGCGCCCCCGTGGCCCAACTGGCAGAGGCATCCGACTTAAAATCGGCGTGTTGCGGGTTCGAGTCCCGCCGGGGGCACCAGAGCCGTCCCGGGCGACGCCGTGCGCGGCGTCCGGGGCCCGTCCGGGACGCGGGCGCCCAGCGCGCCCCCAGGAACTCGGCCCAGCGTGAACAGGACCCGGGAACGGGCCCGAGAGCCCACTCCGCCCGTGCCGGGCCGGGCAGGCCCCGGTACACTGGACCAGAACCCCCGGAGCACGAGTGCAGCGCACCTCACGCCGTGTGTTCGGGCCGACCATGACCCGAAGGAGCGAGCCGTGGCCAACCCGGTGATGAACTCGAACAACTTCCAGCAGCAGATGCACTCCGGCGCCCCGCAGCCGGGGTGGTACCAGGGCGGCGGCCAGCAGACCGCCCCCGGCCCCTACGGCCAGCACGCGCCCTACGGCCAGCAGAGCACCTACGGCCAGGCCCAGGCGTTCGGCGCGGGCCAGGCCGCCCAGCAGGCGGCGCACCAGCAGTCCATGGAGGACGCCTTCCGCGCGCCCGCCGCGGGCGCCGGCCAGACCGGCCGCATGACCTACAACGACATCGTGGGCAAGACCGCCCTGATGCTCGTGCTCGTGGTGGCCGGCGGCGTCGTCGGCTGGTCCTCGCCGGGGCTGATGATCATCGGCGCCATCGTGGGCCTCGTGCTCGGCCTGGTGAACTCCTTCAAGCGGGAGCCCTCGCCGGTGCTCATCATGGCCTACGCCCTGGCGCAGGGCCTGTTCCTCGGCGGCATCTCCGCCGTGTTCGAGGCCTCCTACCCGGGCATCGTGGTGCAGGCCGTGCTCGGCACCTTCTCCGTGTTCGCCGTGATGCTGGCGCTCTACACCTCTGGCAAGTTCCGCCCCACCCCGCGCATGACCAAGATCGTCCTGGCGGCCATGGTCGGCTACATGCTCTTCATGCTGCTGAACCTGGTCCTGACCTGGACCGGCGTGGCCAACCTGCGTGAGGGCGGCCTGGGCCTGGTCGTCGGCGCGATCGCCGTGCTCCTCGCCGCCTACTCGCTCACCCTCGACTTCGAGATGGGCGCCCAGGGCGTGAAGAACGGCGCCCCCCAGAAGTACTCCTGGACCGTGGCCTTCGGCCTGACGGTCACCCTCATCTGGCTGTACGTCGAGATCCTGCGCATCGTCGCGATCTTCCGCAGCAACGACTGACGCCCCCGGCCCTCCCGGGCCGACCCCGACGACGCCCCCGTGCGCCGGTGGACCCCACCCGGTGCGCGGGGGCGCCGCTGTGTGCGGGCATCGGCCCCGGGCGGCGTAGATTGGGGCCGATCCCCTCCCGTCCGACGAGGTCCGTCCGACGCCCCCATCCCAAGGAGACCCGAGCATGAGCGTGCCGCCTGAGGCGTCCTCCGCTCCCGACGCCGCCCCCGCCCGTCCGGGCGACACCGGCCCCGACCTCCCCGCCCCCGGCGAGGAGCTCTTCGGCGCGCCCGCGGCCTCGGGCGCCCAGTTCCGGCTGGCCCGCGGCGGCGCGGAAGCCGTGGTGGTGGGGCTGGCCGGCGCGCTGCGCACCTACCGGGTGGGCGGCGTCGACGTCACCGAGCCCTACGGCCCGGACACGGTCCCGCCCGCCGGCAACGGCATCCAGATGAGCCCGTGGCCCAACCGGGTGGCGGGCGGCCGGTGGTCCCTGGACGGTGCGGAGCAGGTCCTCGACGTCACCGAGCCGGCCCGCGGGAACGCCATCCACGGCCTGCTGCGCAACACGCACCTGGTGCCGGAGGAGGTCTCCGGGCACGCCGTCACGCTGCGCGGGGAGATCCACCCGCAGCACGGTTGGCCGTTCCGCCTCACCCACCGGGTGACGTACGCCCTCGCGGAGGACGGCGCGCTCACCGTGACGATGGCCCTGCAGAACCACGCCGACGCCGTCGCGCCCGTGGCCTTCGGGGCGCACCCGTTCCTGCGGATCGGGGACGTCCCCACGGAGGAGCTGACGCTGCACGTGGCGGCGGATTCCTGGATCCGCACGGACGAGCGGCTGATCCCCGTGGGGCTCGAGCCCACAGCGGGCTCGGAGCACGACTTCCGCGCCGGCCGCCGGGTGGGCTCCGCCGCGCTCGACGTCGGGCTCACGGACCTGACCCCGGAGGAGGACGGGCGGCACCGCGCGCGCCTCGTCGCCCCGGACGGGCGCTCCGTGGCACTGTGGAGCGACCCCGCGTTCGCCTGCACGCACGTCTTCGTCACCGACCGCCTCCCGGGGCGGCCCGTGGCCCTGGCGGTGGAGCCGCTGACGGCCCCCGCGGACGCCCTCAACTCCGGCACCGGCCTGCACCGCCTGGCCCCGGGGGAGACCCTCACCGCCCGCTGGGGCCTCACGGCCGACCTCAGCACCCCCACGCACACCGACCGACAGGAGAGCCGGGCATGAGCTCCACGCTCGCGGCACAGACCAAGATCAACAAGGACGTCCCCTACGGGCTGACCGTCGCCGCCGCCTGGTCCTGGCGGATCGTGGCCATCGTGATCGGCCTCGGGGTGGTCTGGTACCTCTCCGGCTTCGTGAGCCTGGTGATCATCCCCGTGATCGTCGCCGCGCTGCTGGCCGTCCTCCTGGCCCCGGTGTACCGGCTGCTGCTGCGGGCGAAGGTGCCCGCGGTGCTCGCGGCCATCCTCTGCATCCTCCTGCTGGTGTCCGTGGTGGTGGGCCTGTTCTGGACGGCCGGCCAGCAGATCGTGCAGGGCTTCACGGAGCTGGGCGACCAGGTCGTGACGGGTCTGCAGGAGCTGGTGAACGCGCTGAGCGGGTGGCTCGCCGCGCAGGGGTACCAGCTGCAGCTGGACGCCTCCTCGCTGGACTCGATGTGGAACACCCTGCAGCAGAACTCGTCCACCATCATGGACGGCGTGGTCTCGTTCGGATCCACGGCCGCGAACGTGGTCACCGGCACCTTCATCGCCCTGTTCACGCTGATCTTCTTCCTGTACGACGGCGACCGCGTCTGGCGCTTCCTCCTCGCCTTCGTCCCGCGCGCCAGCCGCGGGCGCGTGGACGTGGCCGGCCGCTCCGGCTGGGAGGCCCTCGGCTCCTACGTCCGCGTGCAGATCTTCGTGGCCGCGGTGGACGCCCTCGGCATCGGCCTCGGCGCCTGGCTGCTGGGCGTGCCCCTGGCCTTCCCGATCGCCGTGCTCGTGTTCCTGGCCTCGTTCATCCCGATGGTCGGCGCGGTGCTCACCGGCGCCATCGCCGTGCTGATCGCCCTCGTGACCAACGGGCCGGTGACCGCGCTGCTGATGCTCGGCGTCGTGCTCCTGGTCCAGCAGATCGAGTCCAACATCCTCCAGCCCCTGGTGATGGGCAAGGCCGTCTCCCTGCACCCGCTCGCCGTGTTCCTGGCGGTGGCCACCGGATCGGTGGTCCTGGGCATCGTGGGCGCCGTGTTCGCGGTGCCGCTGCTGGCGTTCGTCAACGCCTTCATCCGCGCCCTGCGCACCAAGGACCCGGACGAGGAGGTCGTGGCCGGCGAGCACGTGTACATCCCGAGCGAGAAGGCCCTCGCCGGCGCCCGCGAGTCCGCCAAGCTCGACACGGAGCGCGACCCGTCCGACATCCCCGGCGAGGAGCCGGGCGGCGGCGGGACCGGCGGTGAGCACACCGGGTCCACGGCCGCGGGGGTGCAGCCGTGACGGGGACCCCGGAGACCGCCCCGGCGCCGGCCGGCGCCCCCGCCCCCTGGATCCGCGCCGCGGCCCGCGCGGAGGGACCCGACCGGCTCCCCGTGGGCCTGGCGGACGTGGAGGCCGCGCAGCGTGCGCTCGAGGGCGTGGCCGAGACCACGCCCCTGCAGCCCTCCCGCGCCCTCACCCGTGACCTGGGCACCCCCGTGCACCTCAAGTGCGAGAACCTGCAGCGCGCCGGCTCGTTCAAGGTGCGCGGCGCCTACGTCCGCATGGCGCAGCTGACGCCCGAGGAGCGGGCGCGCGGCGTGGTGGCCGCCTCCGCGGGCAACCACGCCCAGGGCGTGGCCCTGGCCGCGGCGAAGCTCGGCATCCACGCCCGGATCGTCATGCCCCGCGGTGTGGCCCTGCCCAAGCTGCAGGCCACCCGGGACCACGGCGCCGAGGTGCAGCTGTTCGGCTCCACCGTGGACGAGGCGCTCGCGGAGGCCCGGCACTACGCCGAGCGCACCGGTGCGGTCTTCATCCCGCCGTTCGACGACCCGGCGATCGTGGCCGGTCAGGGCACCGTGGGCCTGGAGATCATGGACGCCCTGCCGGAGGTGGACACCGTGGTGGTGGGCATCGGCGGCGGCGGCCTGATCGCCGGGCTCGCCGTGGCCGTCAAGGAGCGGGCCCGGCAGCAGGGCCGCACGGTCCGGGTGGTGGGCGTGCAGGCGGCCACCGCCGCCGCCTACCCCGTCTCGCTCGCCGAGGGCCGCGTGCAGGTGCTGGAGAGCGTGTCCACCATCGCGGACGGCATCGCCGTCGGCCGGCCCGGGGACCTGCCCTTCGGGATCGTGGCGGAGCTGGTGGACGCCGTCGTCACCGTGACGGACGACGAGATCGCCGCCGCCATGGTGCACCTGCTGGAGCGCTCCAAGCTCGTGGTGGAGCCGGCCGGGGCCGTGGGCGTGGCCGCGCTGCTCTCGGGCCGGGTGGCCGAGCTGGGCGTGGACCTCGGGACCACCGTGGCCGTCCTCTCGGGCGGCAACATCGACCCGATGCTCCTGCTCAAGTCCGTCCAGTCCGGCCTGTCCGCGGCGGGACGCTACATGACCGTGCGCATCCCGCTGCCGGACCGCGCCGGCGAGCTGGCCACCATCTCCCGGATCATCGCGGAGACGGACGCCAACGTGGTGCGCGTGGATCACACGCGCGTGGGCCCGGAGCTGTCCATGGGCGGCGTGCACATCACCATCGACATGGAGACCAAGGGGTGGGAGCACTCCGACGCCGTGCTCACCTCCCTCCGCGAGGCCGGCTACGCCCCGCTGCGCCTGACCTGAGCCGCCCCCCGACGACGACGGGCCCGCACCTGCACGGCGGATTCAGGGGGTCCTCGCAACACCTGATGGTCTAGACGGCCGTCAGTAGA
>NZ_JAUNHR010000052.1 GCF_030523875.1 Micrococcus sp.
GCCGCCGCTGCCAAGGTCTCCAAGTCCGAGCTGGCCGCCGCCGAGAAGGCCAACGAGAAGAACGCCGCCGAGCTGGACCGCGCCGCGGACACCGTCTTCGTGAAGCCGGGCGACTCCCTGTGGATCCTCGCCAACAAGCACGGCGTCGACGGCGGCTGGCAGGCCCTGTACGAGGCCAACCAGGACATCATCGACGACCCGTCGCTGATCTACGTGGGCCAGGAGCTCGTGCTCCCCACCGCGTGATCCACGCCTGAGCGGTCCGCTGACCGTCTCGACGGCCCCCGACCTGAGGGTCGGGGGCCGTCTTCATGTCACCGGCCGACGACGACGCCCCCGAGGAGTGTGCTCCTCGGGGGCGTCGTCGTCGCTCGGCGCGGGTCGGCCCGGATCAGCCCGTCAGGGCCAGCAGGTGGGCGGCCACGCCCGGGGCGTGCTCGACGCCGGCGGTGATCAGGAGGATCGTGTCGTCACCGGCGATCGTGCCCATGACGTTCTCCACGCGGGCCTGGTCGATCACAGAGGCCAGGAACTGGGCGGCGCCCGGCGGGGTGCGCAGGACGACGAGGTTCTCCGTGGGCTCCGCGGAGACGAGCAGCTCGCGCGCCATCATGGCCAGGCGGCTCGCCTGGGCCTCGGTGGTGCGGCCCGGCACGCCCTCCTCCCCCTCGGCGGGCACGGCGTAGACCATGCCCTCCGCGCCGCGCATGCGCACCGCCCCGAGATCCACGAGGTCACGGGAGAGCGTCCCCTGCGTGACGGACAGTCCCCGCTCCACGAGGGCCTCGGACAGCTCCGCCTGCGAGCGGATGGACCGGGTGGCCAGGACGTCCCGGATGGCGGCCTGCCGCGCCGTCTTGGTCGTGGGCGCGCCCATCAGCGGGGGTCCTCGGCGAGGCCGGAGCGGTACAGCAGCCAGGCGATCAGGGCCTTCTGCGCGTGGAGGCGGTTCTCGGCCTCGTCGAACACCACGGACTGCGGCCCGTCGATGACCTCCTCGGTGACCTCGTAGCCGCGGTACGCGGGCAGGCAGTGCAGGAAGATCGCGTCCCGGGCGGCCCGCGCCATGGCGGTCGCGTCCACACGGTAGTCCGTGAAGAGCTCCAGCCGCTGCGCCTTCTCGTCCTCCTGGCCCATGGAGATCCACGTGTCGGTGACGACGACGTCGGCCCCGTTCAGGGCCGCCGCGGCGTCCGTGGTCACGAGGGCGGAGCCGCCCGTCTGCGCCGCCCGCTCCTCGGCTGCGCGCACGACCGCGGGATCCGGCAGGTGGCCCTCCGGGCCGGCCACGCGCACGTGCATGCCCGCGGTGACGCCGGCCAGCAGGTACGAGTTGGCCATGTTGTTGGCGGCGTCGCCCAGGTAGGCCATGGTGAGGCCCTGCGTGCGTCCCTTGTGCTCGCGCACCGTGAGCAGGTCCGCCAGCAGCTGGCAGGGGTGGTAGTCGTCCGAGAGGGCGTTGACGACGGGCACGGACGAGTGCGCGGCCATCTCCTCCAGGCCGGCCTGCGCGTACGTGCGCCACACGATCACGCCCACCATGCGCTCGAGCACGCGGGCGGTGTCCGCCACGGACTCCTTGTGGCCCAGCTGCGACTCGCCCGGGTTCACGATCAGGGGGCTGCCGCCGAGCTCGGCGATGCCGGCGGCGAAGGACACCCGCGTGCGGGTGGAGGTCTTGTCGAAGAACACGATCCCCGTCCGCGGTCCGGCCAGGGGGCGGTGGCGGAAGCGGTCCGCCTTCATCTCGGCGGCCAGGTCCAGCACCTCCGCCTGCTCGGCGGGGCTGAGGTCGGTGTCCACGAGGAAGTGGCGGACGGGCGCGGCGGCCCGCGCGGGGGCGGTCATGCGGTCTCCTCCTTCGGAGCGGCGGGGGTCGGGGACACGTCGCCGGCCGGGACCGGGGCCCCGGACGCGGCGGCGCGCACGAGGCCGGGCAGGGCCTCGACGAAGCGGTCGAGGTCGGCCGGGTCCACCACGAGCGGCGGCGCCAGGCGCAGCGTGTCCGGACCGGTGGCGTTGAGGATCCAGCCCGCCTCGAGGCCGGCGCGGACGACGGCGGGTGCGAGGCCGCCGTCGGGGACGCCCGCGGGCGGCTCGGCGAGGTCCACGCCGATCCAGAGACCATACCCCCGGACCGAGGCCACCTCGTCCAGCGCCCCCAGCCGGGCCACGAGCCGTGTGCCGGAGGCACGGACGTGCTCCAGCAGGTGCTCCCGCTCGATGGTCTCGAGGACGGCCAGGCCCGCGGCCGAGGCCACGGGGTTGCCGCCGAAGGTGGTGCCGTGCTGCCCGGCGGTGAGCAGGCCGGAGACCTCCGGCCCCACGCACACCAGGGCGCCGATCGGGATCCCGCCGCCCAGGCCCTTGGCCAGGGTGACGGCGTCCGGCACCACGGGCTCCGCCCGGCCGGTGACCGCGGGGTTCTGGAAAGCGAACCACGTGCCCGTGCGGCCGACGCCGGACTGCACCTCGTCCAGGATCATCAGCGCCCCGGCCTCCCGGGTGGCCTCCCGGACCGTGGAGAGGTGGCCGGCGGGCCACCCGTGCACGCCCGCCTCCCCCTGCACGGGCTCGAGGATCACGGCCGCCACGGTGCGCCCCTGCGCGTCGGGGGCCAGGGCGGCCCGCAGCGCGTCCGCGTCCCCGCCCGGGACGAACTCGACGCCGCCGGGCAGCGGCTCGAACGGGGCCCGGTAGGCCTCCTTGTGGGTCAGCGCCAGGGCGCCCATGGTGCGGCCGTGGAAGGCACGCTCCATGGCGATCACGCGCGTGCGCCTCCCGGAGGGGTCCTGGGCGCCGTGCCGGCGGGCCAGCTTGAACGCGGCCTCGTTGGCCTCCGTGCCGGAGTTGGCGAAGAACACCGTGGAGCCGGCGGGGGCCTCGGCCCGGGCCAGCAGCGCCTCCGCGAGCCGGATCTGCGGCTCGGACGTGAAGAGGTTGGACACGTGTCCGAGCGTGCCCAGCTGGTCGGTGACGGCCTCCACGATGGCCGGATGGGCGTGGCCGAGGGCGTTCACGGCGATCCCGGCGAGCAGGTCCGTGTACTCCCGCCCGTCCGCGTCCCACACGGACGTGCCCCTGCCGGCCACGAGCGCCCGGGCCGGGGTGCCGAACACGCCGGTGAGCGCGTCCTCGTAGCGGTGCAGCAGCTCCTGCTGGGGGCTGTGTCCGGTGCTCATGCGGTCTCCTCCTCGGGGGCGGGTGCGGCCGGGGCGACGCCGGGCACCACCTGGGTGCCCACGCCGGCGGAGGTGAACACCTCCAGCAGCATCGAGTGGGCGCGGCGCCCGTCCACCACGTGTGCGCGCTCGACGCCGGACGTGACGGCGTGCAGGCACGCGGCCATCTTCGGGATCATGCCGGACTCCAGGTCCGGGAGCAGCTCCCGCAGCTGGTCCGCGGTGAGCGAGCTGATCAGCGAGTCGCGGTCCGGCCAGCGGGCGTAGAGGCCCTCCACGTCCGTCAGGAGTACGAGCTTCGAGGCCCCGAGGGCCGCGGCCAGGGCCGCGGCGGCGGTGTCCGCGTTCACGTTGAGCACCGCGCCGGTGGGACGGCCGTCCGGGCCGATCTCGGGGGCGACCGAGGAGACCACGGGGATCCGGCCGGCGTCGAGCACGTCCTGGAGGGCACTGGGGTCCACATCGGTGACCTCCCCCACCAGGCCGAGGTCCACCTCCTCGCCGTCCACGACGGCGCCCGTCCGGCGGGCCCGGAACAGGCCCGCGTCCTCACCGGAGGAGCCCACCGCGTAGGGGCCGTGGGAGTTGATCAGGCCGACGAGCTCGCGGCCGACCTGACCGGTCAGCACCATGCGGACCACGTCCATGGCCTCGGGCGTGGTCACCCGCAGCCCGCCGCGGAACTCGGACTCCAGGCCCAGGCGGTCCAGCATGGCGTTGATCTGCGGGCCGCCGCCGTGCACCACCACGGGGCGCACGCCCACGTGGCGCAGGAACACGACGTCCTCGGCGAAGGCGCGGCGGAGCTCCTCGGAGACCATCGCGTTGCCGCCGTACTTGACCACCATGGTGGTCCCGGCGAAGTGGCGGATCCACGGCAGCGCCTCGATCAGCACCTCCGCCTTGGCGGCGGCGGTCTCGAGGCGATCGGCGGTGGAGAGGACGGGCACCGCGGCGGTGGTGGGGTCGGCGGGGGCGTTCATGACGGTCACCTCAGGTGGAGTAGGCGGAGTTCTCGTGGACGTAGTCGTGCGTCAGGTCGTTGGTCCAGAGCTCGACGACGGCGTCCCCTGCGTGCAGGTCGATCTCGACCGTGACCTCGCGGCCGGAGAGGTCGACGCCGTCCCGGGGCTCCCCCACACCGGCGGCCCGGCAGACCTGCACCCCGTTGAAGGAGACGTCCAGGGCGTCGGCGTCGAACGGGGCGACGTCCTCGGGGACGGTGCCCACGGCGGAGATGACGCGGCCCCAGTTCGGGTCCTGGCCGAAGATCGCGGCCTTGAAGAGGTTGGACCGGGAGACGGCGCGGGCCACGGCCTCCCCCGCGTCCTCCGAGGAGGCGTTCACCACGCGGATCAGGACGTCGTGCGCGGCCCCCTCGGCGTCGGCCACGAGCTGGCGGGACAGGTCTGCGCACACCGCGTGCAGGCGTTCGGCGAACACCGCCGGCTCCGGGGCGACGCCCGAGGCGCCGGAGGCCATCAGCACCACCGTGTCGTTGGTGGACATGCAGCCGTCCGAGTCGACGCGGTCGAACGTGGTGCGCACGGCCTCGGCGAGGGCCTCCTGCAGGACGGGCGCGGGCAGGTCCGCGTCCGTGGTGATCACACAGAGCATGGTGGCCAGGCCCGGGGCGAGCATGCCCGCGCCCTTGGCCATCCCGCCCACGGTCCAGCCGCCCCCGGCGGAGACGGCGGTCTTGGCCACCGTGTCCGTGGTCTTGATCGCGACGGCGGCGTCCTGGCCGCCGTCCGGGGAGAGGGCCTGCGCGCCCGCGTCCACGCCCGCCAGGAGCAAGTCCATCGGCAGGCGCTCCCCGATCAGGCCCGTGGAGCACACGACGACGTCACCCGCCGAGACCCCCAGGGCCTGCGCCGCGTGCTCGGCGGTCCGGTGCGTGTCCTGGAACCCGGCCGCGCCCGTGGCGGCGTTGGCGCCGCCGGAGTTGAGCACGACGGCGTCCGCCCGGCCGTCCGTGAGCACCTGGCGGGACCAGCGCACGGGGGCGGCGGCCACACGGTTGGCGGTGAACACGCCGGCGGCGGCGTGGGAGGGGCCGTCGTTGAGGACGACGGCGACGTCCGGCGTGCCGGACGGCTTGAGGCCGGCGGTGACGCCGGCGGCGCGGAACCCTGCTGCTGCGGTGACGCTCACGGTGCGACCCCCTGGATCTCGAGCCCGGTCTGCTCGGGCAGGCCGAGGGCGATGTTCATGGACTGGACGGCGCCGCCCGCGGTCCCCTTGGTGAGGTTGTCCAGGGCGGCGGTGACGACCACGCGGCCGGCGTGGGGGTCCACGGCCAGCTGCATGACGACGTGGTTGGAGCCGAGCACCGCCTGGGTGGCGGGCCACTGCCCCTCGGACAGCACGTGCACGAACGGCTCGTCCGCGTACGCCTCCTCCCAGGCCGCGCGGACCCGGGCGGGGTCCGCGTCCGGGCGGAGGCGGGCCGTGGCGGTGGCCAGGATCCCGCGGGGCATGGGGGCGAGCGTGGGCGTGAAGGAGACCTGCACCGGCTCGCCCGCGGCCTGGGCGAGGCCCTGCTCGATCTCCGGGGTGTGGCGGTGCCCGCCGCCCACGCCGTAGGGGCTCATCCCGCCCATCACCTCGGAGCCGAGCAGGTGCGGCTTGAGCGCCTTGCCCGCGCCCGAGGTGCCGGAGGCGGCGACGATCACGACGTCGTCCGGCTCGAGCAGCCCCGCGGCAAAGCCGGGGGCGAGCGCCAGGATGGAGGTGGTGGGGTAGCAGCCGGGCACGGCGATGCGCGTGGTGCCGGCGAGGCGCTCCCGCTGGCCGGGCAGCTCCGGCAGGCCGTAGGGCCAGGTCCCGGCGTGCTCCGAGCCGTAGAAGCGCTCCCAGTCCGCGGCGGACTCGAGGCGGTGGTCCGCGCCGGCGTCGATCACGAGGGTGCCCGGCGCCCGCTCCTGGAGCTCGGCGGCCAGCGCGGCGGAGGCCCCGTGCGGCAGGGCGAGCACGACGACGTCGTGCCCGGCGAGGACGTCCGCGGTGGTGTCCTGGAGCACCCGGTCCGCGAGCGCGTGCAGGTGCGGCTGGAGCGCGCCGAGGCGCTCGCCGGCGTGGGAGTGGGCGGTGACGGCCCCGATCTGCACCTGGGGGTGGCCCGCGAGCAGCCGCAGGACCTCTCCCCCGGCGTAGCCGCTGGCCCCGGAGACGGCGACGGTGTGTGTCATGCGCGCCAGCCTAGCCCATGTATTCCACGCACGGAATATGTATGCAGAAGGATGTCGGCGGCGTCGGGACTCGTAGAGTGCGGGCATGGACTCCGCCCCGCAGCCGCCCCGCACCCACCACGCCGTCGTCGCCGAGCGCACGGGCGGCCCCGAGGTCCTGGAGTGGGCCGAGGTCCCCGTCCCCCGCCCCGGGCCCGGGGAGGTCCTGGTGCGGACGGCGGCCGCGGGGCTGAACTTCATCGAGACCTACCAGCGTTCGGGGGTGTACGACGTGCCGCGCCCGTTCACCCCGGGCTCGGAGGGCTCGGGCACCGTGGTGGCCCTCGGCGAGGGCGTGGACGACGCGCTGCGCGGCGCCCGGGTGGCGACGGCCGGCGGGCGCGCCACGTACGCCGAGCACTTCCTCGCCCCCGCGGACGCGCTGCTGCCGGTGCCCGAGGGCGTGGACCTCGCGGACGCGGCCGCCCTGCCGCTGCAGGGCATGACCGCCCACTACCTGTGCCGCTCGACGTTCCCCGTGGAGCCGGGACAGACCGTGGTGGTCACGGCCGGCGCCGGCGGCGTCGGCCTGCTCCTGACCCAGCTGGCCGCCGCGCGCGGGGCGCAGGTGGTGACCACCGCCTCCACCGAGGCCAAGCGGGCGCTGTCCCGGGCCGCCGGGGCTGCGGTGGCGGTGGACTACGCCGACCTGCGCGACGCCGTCGCCGACGCCACCGACGGCGAGGGGGCGCACGCGGTGTTCGACGGCGTCGGGGCCGCCACCTTCGAGGACTCCCTGGCCGTGCTGCGCGTGCGCGGCATGCTGGTGCTGTTCGGCGGCGCCTCCGGCCAGGTGCCCCCGTTCGACCTCCAGCGGCTCAACGCCGGCGGGGCGCTGTTCGTCACCCGGCCCTCCCTCGCCCACTACACGCGCACCGCGCAGGAGACCCGGTGGCGCGGGGAGGAGCTGTTCGAGGCGTGGGCCGCGGGCACGCTGGACGTGCGGATCGGCGAGCGCGTGCCCCTGTCCGAGGCCGGTCGGGCCCACGCGCTGCTGGAGTCCCGGGCGACCACGGGCAAGGTGCTGCTCACCCTCGACTGAGCGCGGCCGCCCCCGGCCCAAGATGAACAGCAGGTGAACTAGACTGACGCGGCTCGGCGTCGCCGGGTCCGCCCCCCCCCCGGCCGCCCCCCCCCCCCCCGGCCCCGCGGGCCCGGGGCCCCCCCCCCGGGCCCCCGCCCGTCCGTCCCCCGCCCCGCCGTCCTCGGAGGTCCTGTGACCGCACCGACGTCCACCGTCCATCCGCCCCAGCTGCCCGGCTCCGACCGCACCCCCGCCCCGCGCACCCTGATCGACGTCCTCGAGGCCACCGTGCGCGAGCACCCCGAGGCCCCGGCCCTCGACGACGGCACCGCCCAGCTGACGTACACCGACCTGCAGGAGCGCGTGCTGGCCTCGGCCCGGTTCCTCGCGGACCACGGGATCGGCGCGGGCGACCGCGTCGGCGTGCGCATCGCCTCGGGCACGGCCGACCTGTACGTCTCGATCCTCGCCGTCCTGGCCGTGGGCGCCGCGTACGTCCCCGTGGACGCCGACGACCCCGACGAGCGCGCCCGCCTCGTCTTCGGCGAGGCCCGCGTGGCCGGCGTGCTGACCGGCGAGCGCCGCCTGACGGACGCGGCCGGCGCCGGGGCCCCCTCGGCCCCCGCACCCGAGGCCGACGCCGGCCCCGCCCCCACCGCCGAGGCCCGCCCGCCGCGGCTGGAGGACGACGCGTGGATCATCTTCACGTCCGGCTCCACCGGCACGCCGAAGGGCGTCGCCGTCTCGCACCGCTCCGCGGCCGCCTTCGTGGACGCCGAGGCCCGGCTCTTCCTCGCCGAGGATCCCCTCGGCCCCGGCGACCGCGTGCTCGCCGGCCTCTCGGTGGCCTTCGACGCCTCCTGCGAGGAGATGTGGCTGGCGTGGCGGCACGGCGCCTGCCTGGTGCCCGCGCCCCGGGCCCTCGTGCGCTCGGGCATGGACCTCGGCCCCTGGCTGGCCGAGCGGCGGATCACCGCGGTGTCCACCGTGCCCACCCTGGCCGCGATGTGGCCCACCGAGGCGATGGACAACGTGCGCCTGCTGATCTTCGGCGGCGAGGCCTGCCCCCCGGAGCTCGCCGCGCGCCTGGCCGTGCCCGGGCGCGAGGTGTGGAACACCTACGGCCCCACCGAGGCCACCGTCGTGGCGTGCGCCGCCCCGCTGACCGGCCACGGCCCCGTGCGGATCGGCTTGCCCCTGGACGGCTGGGACCTGGCCGTCGTCGACCCCGCCACGGGCGTGCCCGTGGCCGCCGGGGACAGCGGCGAGTTGATCATCGGCGGCGTCGGGCTGGCCCGCTACCTGGACCCTGCCAAGGACGCCGAGAAGTACGCCCCGATGCCCACCCTGGGCTGGGAGCGGGCCTACCGCTCCGGGGACCTGGTGGTGAACGACCCCGAGGGCCTCGTGTTCCTGGGTCGCGCCGACGACCAGGTGAAGGTGGGCGGCCGGCGCATCGAGCTGGGCGAGGTGGACTCGGCCCTGCAGAACCTGCCCGGCGTGCAGGGCGGGGCGGCGGCCGTGCGGACCACCCCGGCCGGCAACCAGCTGCTGATCGGCTACCTCAAGCCCACCGGTGACCTCGAGGACTTCGACCTCGACGCCGCGCACGCCCGGCTGGCGGAGGAGCTGCCCGCCGCGATCGTCCCGCGCCTGGCCCTCGTGGGGACGCTGCCCACCAAGACCTCGGGCAAGGTGGACCGCCACGCCCTGCCGTGGCCCCTGCCCGGCGCCGCCGACGACGCCGCGGACGCCCCCGACGAGTCCACCCCGGACGGCTGGGTCCTGGCCCAGTGGGCCGCCGTGCTCGGCGCCGCCCCGGCCGGCGGCGACACCGACTTCTTCTCCGCCGGCGGCGGGTCGCTGGCCGCCGCGCAGCTCGTGGCGCGCCTGCGCGGGCGGCACCCGGGCGTCACCGTCCAGGACGTCTACCGGAACCCCACCGCGGACGGCCTCGTCCGCGCCGTCCTCGGGGACGACGGCGACGGCCCCGACCGCCTCGAGGTGCACGAGCGCGCAGTCGCCTCGACGCGGCGCCGGACCCAGTGGGCGCAGACGCTCGTGGGGCTGCCGCTGTTCGTGCTGCCCGCCCTGCGGCTGGGCGTGTGGACCGGCGTCGTGGTCAACCTGCTGGCGCTGACCGGGCTGGCCCCCGGGCTGCCCACGGTGTCCTGGTGGACGCTGGCCGTCGTCGGCCTGGTGGTGGTGACCGCCCCCGGGCGCATGCTCGTGGCCGCCTTGGCCGCCCGCCTGCTGCTGCGCGGCGTCAGGCCCGGCGCCCACCCCCGCGGCGGCCGCGTGCACCTGCGCCTGTGGCTGGCGCAGCAGGTCACCGACCTCGTGGACCCGTACTCCCTGGCCGGGGCCGGCTGGATGCCGGCGTACGCCCGGCTGCTGGGCAACCGGATCGGCAGGGACGTGGACCTGCACACCATCCCCCCGGTCACCGGCCTGCTCACGGTCGGGGACGGGGCCTCGATCGAGCCGGAGGTGGACCTCTCCGGCCACTGGGTGGACGGCGACGTCGTCCGCATCGGCCGGATCCGCATCGGCGAGGGGGCCGTGGTCGGCTCCCGCTCCACCCTCCTGCCGGGCGCCCGCGTGGGCGCCGGGGCCCACGTCGAGGCCGGCTCCACCGTGGCCGGCCGCCTGCGCGGCGGACGCCGGCACGGGGGCTCCCCCGCCGTCCGGCTGGGCCGCGTGCGCCCGGGCGGGGCGCCCGAGACCGCCCCGCCGGCCCGCCCCGGCTGGCGCGTGCTGTCCACGCTCGCCTCCACCGTCCTCGCGCTGCTGCCCCTGGCCGCCGCCGCGGCCGCCGGCGCCGTCGGGCTGTGGTCCCTGACCTGGTGGCCCCCCGCGGACGCGACCGCGCCCGCGGCCGCCGTCGTGCAGACCGCCGGCCGGCTGCTCGCGGCCAGCCCCCTGATCGCCGCCGTGTGGTTCACGGCCCAGGCGCTGCTCGTGCTGGCCGCCGTGCGCCTGCTCTCGCTGGGCGTCACCGCCGGCCACCACCCCGTGCGCTCGCGGGTGGGCTGGCAGATCTGGGCGATCGAGCGGCTGCTCGACGCCGCCCGCGACCAGCTCTTCCCGCTCTACGCCTCGCGCCTGACCCCCACGTGGCTGCGCCTGCTCGGCGCCCGGATCGGCCGGGACGTCGAGGCGTCCACCGTGGTCCTGCTGCCGTCGATGACCCAGGTCGGCGACGGCGCGTTCCTCGCCGACGACACCATGGTCTCCTCCTACTCCCTCGAGGGCGGCTGGATGCACGTGGCCCCCTCGAAGGTCGGCAAGCGCTCCTTCGTGGGCAACTCGGGCATGGTGCCGGGCGGGCGCACGCTGCGCCGCGACTCGCTCGTGGCCGTGCTCTCCACCGCCCCGGCCAAGACCCAGAAGGGCAGCTCGTGGATGGGCTCCCCGCCCGTGCGCCTGCGCCGCACCGAGGTCGCCGCCGACGCCGCCCTCACCTACGCCCCGCCGGCCCGGCTCAAGGCCGCCCGCTCGGCCTGGGAGGCCCTGCGCGCGATCCCGGTGTGGCTGCACGTCGCGCTCACGATCGCCGTCGGTGGGGCGCTCGCGGCCCTGGCCGCCGTCGGGACCTGGTGGCTGACCGCCGCGCTCGGCGGCGCCGTCCTGCTGGCGGCGGGCGCGCTGGCCGCGCTCCTCACGGTGGCGGCCAAGCGGATCCTCGTGGGACGCATCCGCCCCGGCGAGCACCCGCTGTGGTCCTCGTTCATCTGGCGCAACGAGGTGGCGGACACGTTCACCGAGGTCCTCGCCGCGCCGTGGTTCGCCCGCGCCGCCGCCGGCACCCCCGCCCTGGTGTGGTTCCTGCGCGCGATGGGCGCTCGCATCGGCCGCGGCGCGTGGGTGGAGTCCTACTGGCTGCCCGAGGCGGACCTGGTGACCCTCGGCGACGGCGCCGCCGTGAACCGCGGCTGCGTGGTGCAGACCCACCTCTTCCACGACCGCGTCATGGCCCTGGACGAGGTGGTCCTCGACGACGGCGCCACCCTGGGCCCGAACTCGGTGGTCCTGCCCGCGGCGCGCCTCGGTGAGGGCACCACCGTGGGCGCCGGCTCCCTCGTCATGCGCGGCGAGCACCTGCCCGGCGGCACGTGGTGGCTCGGCAACCCGGTGTCCCCCTGGCGCCGGCCCGGCCGCACACCCGGCGCCCGCCCCGTGTCCCCCGGCGGCTCCAGCGCCGCGCCCGCCGCCGGACAGGACGCCCCGTCCTCCCCCACCCCTGACCCCGCCCCCGAAGGAGCCGACCGATGAGCACCGACCCCTACCTGCCCGGCGTCGGCACCGACGCGGCGACCGTGGAGCACCTGCAGGTGGAGCTCGACGTCCGCCTGGCCGCCAACCGCGTGGCCGGCACGGCCGTGCTGCACCTGCGCCTGCTGCGCCAGACGGCCGAGGTGGAGCTGGACCTGCACCGGCTGGCCGTGGACGAGGCCCGCGCCGCCGTCGACGGTCGGGCGCTGCGCGTCCGGGCGAGCCGGCCGCGGTCCCGCCCCCACCGGGTGGTCGTGGCCCTGGGCGAGTCCCTGCCGGCGGGCACCCCGGTGGAGCTGACGCTGCGGTACTCGGGCCACCCGACCCCGCGCCGCAGCCCGTGGGGGACGATCGGCTGGGAGGAGCTGACCGACGGCGTGCTGGTGGCGGGCCAGCCGCACGGCGCGTCCACGTGGGTGCCCTGCATCGACTCCCCCGCCGTGCGCCAGACCGCGGACATCACCCTCACCACGGACGCCGGCTACCTGCCGCTGGCCAACGGCCGCGGGCAGCGCGTGCGCACGCGCGGCTCGCGGGAGACGTGGCGCTGGGTGATGGACCGCCCCGTCCCCGCGTACCTGCTGACGGTGCAGATCGGCCGCTGCCGCCAGGTGACCGCCCCGGGCAGCGAGGGCGCCCCGGGCGTGCCGCCGCTGCGGCTCGTGGTCTCCCCCCGTCACCAGGCGCGGGCGGAGCAGGCGATGGCCGCGCAGGGGCGCATGATGCAGGTGTTCACGCAGGCCTACGGCCCCTACCCGTTCGAGGACTACGCGGCCGTGGTGGCCGACGAGGAGCTCGAGATCCCGCTCGAGGCGGCCGGCCTGTCCCTGTTCGGCACCAACCACCTGGACGGCTCGTGGGACTCCGAGCGGCTGATCGCCCACGAGATGGCCCACCAGTGGTTCGGCAACGCCGTCACCCTGGGGCGCTGGTCCGACCTCTGGCTCCACGAGGGCTTCGCCTGCTACTCCGAGTGGCTGTGGGCGGAGGCCACGGGCCGTTCCTCCGTGATGTCCATGGCCCGGCGGGCCTGGCACGGGCTGCGGGCACAGCCGGAGGACCTCCTCCTGGCCGATCCCGGCCCCCAGGACATGTTCGACGACCGCGTCTACAAGCGTGGCGCCCTCACCGTGGTGGCCCTGCGCCGCCTCCTGGGCGACGCCGTGTTCGGCGAGGCGGTCCGGGACTGGGTCGCGCGCAACGCCTTCGCCACCGTGGACTCCACCGCCCTGCGCGCCCACCTCCACTCCTGGGCGCCCCGGGCCGGGGTGGGCACCGACGACGTCGACGCCCTGCTCGACGCCTGGACCCTCCGCCCGGAGCTGCCCGCCTTCCCGGACTGAGCCCGGCCGCCGTCGGGCACCGGCTGCGGTGCGGCGCTCAGCGCGCCGGGCCGCGCAGGGCCAGCGCCCCGCACACGCCCGGCGGCAGGCCCGCCGCTCGCAGGACGCGCGCGTCCAGGTCGACGGCGGCGCCCGGGCCGGGCGCCCGCGCCGACACGTCCGCCGGGTCCCCGGTGAAGCCGGTCCCCGCGGCCTTCACCAGGGCCTCCTTGCGCGTCCAGAGCCGGACGCGTGCGGCGGGCCTGTCGGCCGGGGGCAGGCCCGCGACCCACGCCCGCTCCCCGGCCGAGAGGCCGACGTCCCCGAGGCCGTCGGGGCCGGCGAAGGCGGAGGCGTCGCGGCGCTCGAGGTCGAGGCCGAGTCCCCACGCCCGCCCGGCGGCGGCTGCTCCGGCGAGGAACGCGTCCCCGCGCCGCCCCGGCCTCCGCCGGGTCTCCCTCTCCGTCTCCGCGCCCGGCGTCCACCACGCGGCCACGCGCAGGCGCGTGCCGTCGTCGTCGGCGACGCCCGTCAGGGACACGAGCGCCCGCCGCCCGGCCGGCAGGCCGGTGAGCCGCGGCGCCCCGTGCACCTCGGAGCCGCACGCCGGGCACCGCCGCGCCAGCCCGAGAGGGCCGGGGTCGACGCCCCACACTCCGGCCAGGGCCTCCCGCACCCGGATCAGGAGGCGGCGGTCCGCCTCGGCGCGTGGAACGGACCCGGACGCGGCGGCGGCCGCCCCCGCGGGTGCGGGGACGGCCGTCGTCAGGCCCCACACGCCCGGCAGGGCGTCCGCGGGGCGGGCGGTCATGCTCAGCGCTGGACCGCGCCGTGGCGCTCGGCGGCGAGCGCGGTGGCGGCCGCCCGGGCCTCGGAGGCCTCGTCCGCGGTGAGCGTGCGGTCCGGGGCGCGGAACCGCAGGGTGAACGCGAGGGACTTGTGGCCCTCCGGCACGCCGGTGCCCTCGTAGACGTCGAACAGGGCGACGTCCTCGAGCAGCTCGCCGGCCCCCTCGGCCAGGGTGACGCGCACGTCGCCGGCCACCACGTCCGAGGCCACCACGAGCGCGACGTCCTGGGTGGACGCCGGGTACGTGGACAGCGGGCGGGCCACCACGCGCTCGGCGGAGGCGGCCATCACGGCGTCGAGGTCCAGCTCGAACGCGCCGGTGCGGGCGGGCATGTCCGCGCTCTCGAGCCAGGCCGGGAGCAGCTCGCCGGCCACGCCCACCGCGGTGCCGTCCGGCAGCGCGAGGGTCGCGGTGCGCCCGGGGTGGAACGCCTGGTGCGCGCCCTGGGACACCGTCAGCTCCACCCCGACGGTCCGACCCACCGCGAGAGCCGCGGCGATCGGGTCCTGCCAGTCGAAGGCGCGCGGGGCGAACCCGGCGCCGGGGGCCGCCTCGTGCCCGGCGAAGGCGCCGGCCACGAGGCGCGGCTGGTCCGGGATGCCGGCCTGCAGCCCCGCGAGGGTCTGCTCGGAGGGGTGCACGCCGATCGGCTCGTTGGAGGGCGAGCCGAGGGACTCCCCGGGCAGGAACACCGCGCCCACCTCGTACAGCGCCACGTCCTTGAAGCCGCGGGCGACGTTGCGGCGCACGGCCTCGAGCAGGTTCGGCAGCAGCGACGTGCGCAGCCACCCGAACTCGGAGGAGATGGGGTTGGCGAGGCGGACCATGCGCTGGGCCGCGCCCTCGGCCTCCGTGGCGGAGCCGAACAGGCGGTTCTGCGCCTCGGAGACGAACGGGTAGGACAGCACCTCGGTGAGACCGCCGCCGGCCAGCGCGTCCGCCACGCGGCGGCGCTGGGCCTGCGCGCGGGTCAGGCCGCGCCCGGGCGGGGCGACGGGCAGGGTCGAGGGGATGCGGTCGAAGCCGTCCAGGCGGGCGACCTCCTCCACGAGGTCCTCGGGCACGCGCAGGTCGTGCCGCCAGGAGGGGGCGGTCACGCGCAGCACGTCCCCGGCGTCCTCCACCTGCGCGCCGAGCATCTCGAGCAGCTCGACGACGCGCTCGCGCGGGTAGTCCACGCCGATGCGCCGGGAGGGGTACTCCGGGTCCAGCTCGACGACGACCGGGTCGGGACGCTCGCCCACGTCGGTGACGCCGGGGGCCGCGGTGCCGCCGGCCAGCTCGACGAGCAGCTGCACGGCGCGCTCGGCGGCCTCGTCCGCGATCTCCCAGTCCACCCCGCGCTCGTTGCGCTTGGACGCCTCGGAGGGCAGCCGGTGGCGGCGACGGGTGCGGGCGATGGACACCGGGTCGAAGTGCGCGGACTCGATCAGCACGCGGGTGGTGGTCCCGGAGACCTCGGTGGCGGCGCCGCCCATGACGCCGGCCAGGCCGATCGCCCCGGACTCGTCCGCGATCACGAGGTCCTCGGGGTCGAGGGTGCGCTCCTTGTCGTCCAGGGTGCGCAGGGTCTCCCCCGCCGCCGCGCGGCGCACGGTGATCCCGCCCGTGAGGCGGTCGGCGTCGTAGAAGTGCAGCGGCTGGCCGAGCTCCCACATCACGTAGTTGGACACGTCCACGGGCAGGGAGTGCGGGCGGATGCCGGCCAGGCGCAGGCGCGCGGCCATCCACGGCGGCGTGACGGCGGCCGGGTCCACGCCCTCGACCACGCGGGCCACGAACCGGTCGCACCCGGGGACCCCGTAGATCGGGGCCTCGTCCGCGAGCGCGACGCGCGGGCCGGCGTCGTCCGCGGCGGGCGGGGCGATCCCCGCGGCCGGGTCCGTGAACGCGGTGCCGGTGGCGTGCGCGTACTCGCGGGCCATGCCGCGGATGCTGAAGCCGTAGGAGCGGTCCGGGGTGACGTTGACCTCGGCGGCCTGCTCGCGCAGCCGGAACAGGTCGAACACGTCCGTGCCGACCTCGGGGTCCAGGCCCAGGTCGGAGAGCACGATGATGCCGTCGTGGTCGTCCCCGAGGCCGAGCTCGCGCATCGAGGCCATCATGCCCGCGGACACGTGCCCGTAGGTCTTGCGCGGGGAGATGCGGAAGTCGCCGGGCAGCACGGCGCCGGGCAGGCACACGACCACCTTGTCCCCGGCTTCGAAGTTCTGGGCGCCGCACACGATGCCCTGCACGCCGGAGGGCTCCACGCCCTCGCCGGTCAGGGTCTGCTCGGCGCCCTCGGGCACCACGCGGACCTGGCACCAGTTGATCGTCTTGCCGTTCTTCTGCGGCTCGGGCTCCTTGGACAGGACCTGCCCGACGACGAGCGGGCCGGTGAGCCCGTCCGCGGGACGGTGCACGTCCTCCTCCTCGAAGCCGACGCTCACGAGGTCGGCGAGGACGTCCTCGGCGGTGGCGTCGGCCGGGACCTGCGCGAACTCGCGCAGCCAGTCAAGCGGGATACGCACGGAAGATCAGAGCTCCATTCCGAAGTGCTGGGAGAAGCGGACGTCGCCTTCGATCATGTCCCGCATGTCCGGGACGTCGTTGCGGAACATGAGCGTGCGCTCGACGCCCATGCCGAACGCGAACCCGGAGTACTCCTCCGGGTCGATGCCGGCCGAGCGCAGCACGTTCGGGTGGACCATGCCGCAGCCGCCCCACTCGATCCACTGCGGGCCGCCCTTGGCCTGGGGCTGCCACACGTCCATCTCGGCCGAGGGCTCGGTGAACGGGAAGAAGTTGGGGCGCAGGCGGATCCTCGCCTCCGGCCCGAACATCTGCCGGGCGAAGGACTCGAGGGTGCCGCGCAGGTCCGCCATGGTCAGGCCGCGGTCCACGGCCAGACCCTCGAACTGGTGGAAGACCGGGGTGTGCGTGGCGTCCAGCTCGTCCGTGCGGAAGGTGCGGCCCGGGCACAGGACGTACACGGGGGCGCCGCGCTCGAGCATGGAGCGCACCTGCACCGGGGAGGTGTGGGTGCGCAGCAGCAGGTTGGACTCGCGGGGCTCCACGAAGAAGGTGTCCTGCATCTCACGTGCCGGGTGGTCCGGCGGGAAGTTCAGGGCGTTGAAGTTGAACCAGTCGTGCTCCAGCTCCGGGCCCTCCGCGATCTCCCAGCCCATGCCCACGAAGATGTCCGCGACGCGCTCCTGCAGCAGGGACAGCGGATGGCGGGCGCCGGTGAGGCGACGCGCGGCGGCCGCGGTGACGTCCACGGCCTCCTCGCGCAGCATGCGCTCGGCGTGCTCGGCCTCGAGCTGGACGGTGCGTGCCGCCAGGGCCTTGTTCACGCGGCCGCGCGCGGCGCCCATCGTCTTGCCGGCGGTGGCCTTCTGGTCCTTGGGCAGGGCGCCGATGGACTTGTTGGCCAGGGTCAGGGGCGCGCGGTCGCCGGTGTGGGCCAGGCGTGCGGCCTTGAGCTCGTCGAGGTCCGCGGCGGCGTCGAACGCCGCGAGCGCGGCCTGCACGGCGGCGTCCACCGCCTCCGCGTCCACGGGGGAGATCTCCGCCACGGCCACGGGGGGCTC
>NZ_JAUNHR010000053.1 GCF_030523875.1 Micrococcus sp.
CGCTCTCAGCGCCCGCGACAGGGAGTTCCGCGAGTGGGCGACGGAGGTCGGGGGCCGGACATCCCGTTGTCGTCAGGCCCGGTAGCGCCATACCATCGAGCTCCCCGCCCGAGGGGGCATGACGAGGAGGTCAGCATGGCTCTGCGCGAACTCGAGTTCACGTCGCACAACGGCACCGACACCATCCAGGCCTGGATGTACGAACCGGCGGTCACGCCGGTGGCGGTGGTCCAGCTCATCCACGGTCTCGGCGAGCACTCCCGCCGGTACCTGCACATGACGGCCGCGCTGGTGGATGCGGGGTTCGTCGTGGTCGCGGACGATCACGCGGGTCACGGTCGGACGGCGATGCAGTCGGGGACGTGGGGTGACGCCGGTGACGAGTCGGCGACGGTCATCGTGCAGGACGAGGTGACGCTGTACCGGAAGGCCAAGGAGCTGTTCCCCGACCTGCCGTACGTGGTGTTCGGCCACAGCCTGGGGTCGATGATCGCGCGGGCGCTGGTGCTGCAGCCGGGTGTCGAGGTCGACGGGCTCGCGCTGGGCGGTATCGCCGTGGGCATGCGCGGTGTCGAGTCGACGCTGGATCGCGAGGCCCTGAAGGCTGCCGTGGCGGCCGACGGTTCCGCCCCCGCTGCGGATGCGTTGGTGGGCCAGCTGTTTGACGGCTTCTACGACCGCCTCGGCCCGGACTTCGGCCCGACGGACTGGGTGGCGCGCAACGCGGACGTCGTCCGTGATCACGGCCGCGACCCCTTCAACAACTTCGGCGCCCCCTTGAGCAACCGGTTCCTGCAGGGCTTCGTCGACGTGTACGACCAGGCCAACGGCGACGACTTCTTCGACCGCCTTCCGCAGGTTCCCGTCGCGATCTTCGCGGGCGCGGAGGACCCGGTGACCAACTACGGCGAGGGTGCGCGCGAGGTCGCCCGGCGCCTGGAGGAGAAGGGCCACGACGTCGAACTCCACATCTACCCCGACGTCCGCCACGAGGTTCACAACGAGCCCGAGACCCGCGCCGAGATGGAGAACTCCCTCATCGAGTTCGTCCACCGCGCCGCCGGGCGGGACGACGCCTGACCCCCGAGGCGCACCCGGCCGCTCGCGCCCAAGCACCGTGACGGGGCCCTGCCGTGAGGATCGTCTCTCGGCAGGGCCGCGTCGGTGATGTGAGGTCTCAGGCCATGACGGGACGCACGCGTCGCCCAGCGAGGGGCTCGTCCATGGTGACCTCGCGAAGCGGAGGATGTCGCCGGTGGCGCAGCGAGGGCGAGAGGCCTGGCCACGGGTGACCTCGCCGAAGTGAAGGCGAGGATGCCGAGAGCACGGGATCTCACCGTTGCGGCCGGACGTCCCATGGGATCAGGGGTGACACTCCGGCCGTGCCGTGCCCGAAGGATCGTGGACGTATCGCACCGAAATTCGGTGCCCGACGTCCACATTGTTCGGGGGACCAGACAACGTGGACGCATCTCACCGACGTGCGGTGGGATCCGTCCACGTTGTCTCACCGCGGCTCGTCACGGACGAGGCTCCGCTGCGCATGGCTTGGTGCGTCCTCCCCGCCACCCCAGCACTCAGGTCTCCGCTGAGGCGTTCTCCCCCGGCAGGTCGGGCCGATCGCTCGGGCGTCGGTGGCTCACGCCCCGCCGCGGCCCTTACGCGTCGGCGCGGAGGATGCGGTAGACGACGGAGTCGTCCTTGCGGCTGAGGCCGGCGCGGTGGCCGCGGAGGTACAGCTGTTCGGCGGTGGAGGCGAGGGGGGTCTCCTGGTGGCCAACCAGCGCAAGGACGTCCTGGCCACCAACGCGCTTGCTCGGGCTCTGATGGCCCCGATGCTCGATGACCCCGGTAACCAGAACAACCTGGCTCGGTTCACCTTCTTCAGCCCTGCGTCGCGCAGCTTCTACCCCGACTGGGAGCAGGGGGCGAACAGCATCGTGGCGTCCCTGCGCACCGCCGCCGGCCGGCACCCGCACGACAAGAACCTGACCGACCTCATCGGCGAGCTCGTCACCCGCAGCAACACCTTCCGGCTCCGCTGGGCAGCTCACGACGTCCGGTTCCACCGCAGCGGCACCAAGCGCATCCACCACCCCGAGGTTGGTGACTTGGAGTTCACCTTCGAAGGCCTCGAACTGCCTGACCAGCCCGGCTGGATGATGTTCAACTACACGGCCGCCGCCGGGTCGCCGACTGACGAACGCATCCAACTCCTAGGCAGCCTCGCCGCCACCCGCACCCGCGAGGCCGCCGCTGTGGACCTCGACACTTGAGCGCCTGGCTGTCATGAGCGCCGCCAGCCGACGACCTCAATCTGTCCCAGACCCAGCGGCTGCGTCCTAGTCAGCCTTCCCTTCTCCGGTTATGGCCGTGGACTCCAGCCGCCAAACAGCGCTGCGAGAACCGCGCCAGATAGCGCTGGGGTTTCCTTCGTTCGTACTGCTCGGCTAAATCGGTCGTTTGCGGCAGACCTGATCCTCGCCACAACCCTCGCCATGGGGAAGCCGCGACGCACCATCGCTCGTCGCATCGTCTTCCCCCTACGTGCCCAGATCGAGATACTCAGACCATGCCAGCCACCCCCACAAGTTCCAGCGATTGGGCCTCCTACAATGCCGCGCGGGCAGGCGCCTCGGCCGTCCGCCCTCTCACCGACCGCGCACTCACAACACTGCGGGCCACCCACCAGAACCTCGCAGGTCTGCGCGCTGTCGAGCTGGGAAGCGGCGCCGGCATCGAGGCCCGATGCCTTCTCCAGGAGGGCATGAACGTCCACACCATCGACATCGACCCCAGCGTCGAAAAGCACATGAATGAACTCACCACGCTCGGCATCCTCGAACACCGGACGGGCCTCATCGAGGAGTGGGATCCCCTCCCCCACGCCGATCTGATCCTGGCCAACGCCTCTCTGCCATTCGTCCCTCGCGCACGCTTCACCTCGGTGTGGGAGCGGGTCAAGCACGCCCTGCTACCAGACGGGATCCTGGCGGTCGATCTCTTCGGCTCCGATGACACCTGGGCCTCGGACCTGGGCACCTACCTCACCCGGAAAGAGGTGGACAAACTCCTCGACAATTTGGAGGTGATCGAACTGAACGAGCGCAACGAGGAAGGGCGTGCGTTCGACGGCATCAAGTATTGGCACACCTTCACCGTTATCGCCCGTCGCCCAGCCTGACCCCTCCGCGCCCGACACCTGGCGAGCGAAACCGCGCAAACGGTCGTTTGTGGCGGTGCCCCCGCGCACCGCCGATCGGCGTCGTCTCGGTCTTCCCACCGTGCCACGACCCTCGTCACAGCCGCCTCGCCGCCAGCTCTGCGGCGCCGGCGTTCGTGGCGGGCTCCCGTCACGCCCCGCCCGTCACCGCCCGCCCGCCTCCATGAGGCGGACTACCCTGGATGCATGCCTGAACCCACCCCCGCCTCCCTGCGCATCGCGGTGCTCCTGGACTGCGACAACGTCTCGCCCAAGTACGCCGGCCTGATCCTCGAGGAGCTGGCCACGTACGGCACGCCCACCATCAAGCGCGCCTACGGGGACTGGACCACCACGAACCTCAACGGATGGAAGAAGGCGCTCAACGAGCTCGCCATCCAGCCGGTGCAGCAGTTCGCGTACACGATCGGCAAGAACTCCTCGGACTCCGCGCTCATCATCGACGCGATGGACCTGCTCTGGATGGGCAACGTGGACGCGTTCGCGCTGGTCTCCTCCGACTCCGACTTCACGCGCCTGGCCACCCGCCTGCGCGAGTCCGGCAAGCGTGTGATCGGCCTCGGTGCCCGCAAGACGCCCGCCTCGCTGCGCAACGCCGTGGACCAGTTCATCTACCTCGAGCTGCTCGGCACCCACACGGACGACGTCGACGACGCCGAGCCGGCCCCCTCCCTCGAGGCCGACCCCTCGCCGAAGGACATCCGCGAGGCCAAGGAGGGCCCGTCCACGGGCAACCGCCGCGCCGGCGGCCGGTCCAAGGCCAAGGGGTCCCCGCGGACGACCGAGCTTGCGGAGCCCGCCGAGGCCCCCGCGGCGGACGCTCCCGCCGCCGATCGTCCCGCGTCCGACGCGCCGGTCGACGAGACCACCGCCGCCCCGCCGCGCACCGTGCGCGGCCGCGGGCGCGGCGCGGGCCGCGGCTCAGTCCTGGTGGACGTGGAGTCGGACGAGGTCATCACCCCCGCCGAGGACCCCACCCCGCCGGACGTGCGCGCGGACGACGACGACGAGCCCGCCTCCCGCATCAACCTCCAGTCGGCACTGGTCAAGGCCGTCAACGCCACCTCGGGTGACGACGGCTGGGCCTCGCTGTCCCTGATCGGACAGCACATGTCCCGCACCCACGTGGACTTCGACCCGCGCGACTTCGGCCACGCGAAGCTCTCGACGCTCGTGGCGGACCAGCCGTACCTCGAGACCCGCACGGAGGGCCGGTCCATGGAGGTCTCCCTCAAGCAGCGCCGCCGCCGGGGCTGACCTGGGGAGATCGCCTCGGGTTCACCCGGGTGTCACCGAGCGGACGCCCGGGTGGCCCATCCTGGTCGGCATGGCGAACACCCTCGAGTTCCTGCGCGGCGTCGACCGCCTGCACGCCTTCTACACGGAGAACGTGCGCATGCTGGCGCACGCGTACGACCTCACCGACGAGGAGGCGTCGCAGCTGCTGTCCAACATGGGCTTCAACAACGTGTCGGTCTCCATCCTGCGGCCCCCGCGCGTGGACCTGCTCGGCGGCCTCGGCGAGCGCCCCGTGGACGAGACCCACACGCACCCGGTCGCCGATCCGGACACGGACGACGACGCCGGCCCCGCCTCCGCCTGAGCAGCCAGCTCAGCCGACGGTGGCCCGCCGCACCGCCTCCGCGACGCCCGCGGCGTCCGGCGTCGTCGCCTGGGCGGCCACGGGCATCCCGGCCGTCTCCATGGCACGCCGCGTCGGGGCTCCGAGCGCGATGCACGGCACCGCCCCCGAGAGAAGCGCGTCCGCCGCGGGACCGTCCAGCAGCTCCTCCACCGCGCTGGGGCTGGTGAGCACCAGAACGGTCCCCTCCGGCTGCCGGCCGAACTCAGCCGGAGTGACCACGTCCGCCCCCGGCGGGTCCGCCGGCAGCAGGCGCCGGGCGGGATCGCCCGGGTACGCCACGGTGCGGTAGGCCGCCACCCGCCGCACGTCCCAGCCGCGGACCGTCAGACCCGCGGCGAGCCCGTCCGAGGCTCGCGCGGACTGCGGCAGCAGCAGCCGCTCCCCCGCCCGCGCCGGTCCCGGGAGTCCGGCGAGGATCCCCGCGGCGGAGCGGTCCTCCTCAGGGACCCACACGTCGGCCCGGAGGCCGACCTGCCGCAGCACCCGGACCGTGCCCGGGCCGGTGGCGGCCACACGGACGCCCGCGGGCACGCCGCCGTCCCAGCCCGCCGCCGCCAGAGCGCGCGCTCCGTTCGGGCTCGTCACCACCAGCACCACGAACTCCCCCGCCCCGAGCGCGGCGACGGCCCCGCGCAGGCGCGCGAGGCCGTCGTCGTCGGGCAGCTCGGTGTCCGTGGCCGGCAGGAAGCCGACCTCGAAGGGGACCCCGTCCGGGCCGCTGGCGGCGCGCAGCCCCGCCTCGAGGTCGCCGGCCTGGGCCGGGCGGCGGGTGAGCAGCAGGCGCATCTCAGGCCCCGGCGTCGGCGGCCCCGGGGCGCTCCTCGCCCACGACGCCCGTGCCGGGCACGTCCGAGGTGACCTGCTGCGGGTCGTCCTTCGCCGCCCCGCGGACCGTGCCCGGCAGCAGGTCGGCGCCCTCGGCCACGAACTGCTCGGCCAGGTGCACCCCCAGCGCGCCGGCGGCCAGGAACAGCGTGTCCTCGAGCCACTCGTCGGCCTCGGCCGGGTCCTGCGCCACGTCCGTGGGGACCGCGTCCAGCTGCACGGACGAGGTCCGGCGCAGCACGCGCGTGCCGTCCATCGCGGCCACCATCGCGGACATCACGATCCGCGGGGCCGGCGAGCCGTCCTCGGCCACCCCCTCCTCCACGTGCGCCACCGCGCCGATGGGGGCCGCGCAGCCGGCCTCGAGGCGCAGCAGCAGGGCCCGCTCGGCGGTGACCGCCACGTGGGTGTCGCGGTCGTCCACGAGCTCGAGCGCGGCGCGCAGCCGGCCGGCGTGCGAGTCCGGGTCCAGCGCTGCCTCGGCCAGCAGCGGCCCGTCCTCCTCACGGATCTCCACCGCGAGCGCCCCCTGACCGGGGGCCGGGACCATGACCTCGGGGTCGATGCGCTCGGTGATCACGTGCTGCAGGCCCAGGCGGTCCAGGCCGGCGCACGCCAGCACCACGGCGTCCAGGTCCCCGCGCGGGGAGCCCTTGGCGGCGGGGGCGTCGTCGTCGTGCTGCTCGAGGCCGGGCACCCGCGCCAGGCGGGTCTGGACGTTGCCGCGGATGTCCACGAGCTCCAGGTCCGGGCGCAGCGCCTTGAGCTGGGCCACGCGCCTCGGGGAGCCGGTGCCCACCCTCGCGCCCTCGGGGAGCGTGGCGAGGGTCAGGCCGTCGCGGGCGCACAGGGCGTCCCGCAGGTCGGCGCGCGGGGGCACGGCGGCGATCTCCAGGCCCGGCGGCTGGGCGGCGGGCAGGTCCTTGAGCGAGTGCACGGCCAGGTCCACGCGGCCGTCCAGGACGGCCGCGCGCAGGGCGGAGGCGAACACGCCCGTGCCGCCGAGTGCAGCCAGCGACCCGGTGGTCACGTCCCCCTCGGTGCGGATGACCACGAGCTCGTGCCCGAGGCCGGAGCGCTCGGTGAGCGCCTCGGCCACGTGTCGGGTCTGCGTGGTGGCCAGGGCCGAGCCCCGCGTGCCCACCGTGACGGCGGTCGCGGGGCCCGGTCCGGCCTTGTCCTCGGCGGTCACCGGGCGTCGGCCCCCTCCGGGGCCTCGGCCTGCCCGGCCTCGTGCTCGGCGAGGCCGCGCACGGGGGCGTCCACCGCGGAGGTGGTGGGACGCACGGAGCCGTCCCGCATCACCTTGACGCAGCAGTCGGGGCGGCACACGTCGTACCAGGCCGGGAAGCAGCCGGTGGACGCGCGGCCCTCGCGGCGGCCCAGGCGCTCCTCCACGAGGTCCGTCAGGCCCGCCACGAACCGGGGGTCGGTGCCCGGGGTGGGGCTGCGGCGGAAAGCGACGCCGAGCTCACCGGCGGTCTCCTTGGCCTCGGTGTCCAGGTCCCAGACCACCTCCATGTGGTCGGAGACGAAGCCCACGGGCACGACGACGAAGCCCGCCACCGCGCGGCCCCGCTCGTCCGCGGGGGCGTCGGGGCCGGCGAGGGCGTCCATGGCGTCGTTGATGTCCGGCTCGAGCCACGGCACGTGCGGGGCGCCGGAGCGGGACTGGTACACGAGCGACCAGTCCACGCCCTCGGCCTCGGGCACGCGGGAGAGGATCTCGCGGATCACGTCGAGGTGCTGCGCCGAGTAGACGTCCGCGCCCTCGGCCTCGCCGGGGACGCCGCCGGCCTGCTCGCGCAGGTCTGCCGCCAGCCCGCGCGGGCCGGCGGCCTCGGCGTCGGCGGTGGGGATGGAGTGGGTGGCGAAGAGGACGTGGATGCGGGCGTCGTCGCCCACCTCCCCGCGCATCGAGATCAGGTCCGAGCGCAGGCCCTCGGCGAAGGGCTCCACGAAGCCGGGGTGGTTGAAGTACTGGCGGGTCTTGTCCAGGTCCAGCTTCCCCTCCAGCCCGGTGGAGCGCATGGCCATGCCCATGTCCTCGCGGTACTGGCGGCAGGAGGAGTAGCAGGAGTAGGCGGACGTGGTGACCGTCAGGATGCGGCGGTGGCCGTCGTCGTAGGCCTGCTTCAGGGTGTCCGGCAGGTACGGCTCCCAGTTGCGGTTGCCGAAGTACACGGGGAGCTCGATGCCGCGGGAGGAGAACTCCTTCTCGAGCGCCTCGATCAGCGCGCGGTTCTGCGCGTTGATGGGGCTCACGCCGCCGTTGGCCCGGTAGTGCGTGGCCACCTCCTCGAGGCGCTCGTCCGGGATCCCGCGTCCGCGCGTGACGTTGCGCAGGAACGGGATGACGTCCTCCTGGCCCTCGGGACCGCCGAAGGACGCGACGATCACGGCGTCGTAGTCCTTGGCCTCCATGACGCCGCGGGCGTCGTAGTCGAGGCCCGGGGCGGCCTCCTCGGGGGCGTGCTCGGGGCGCGCGGCGTCCTCGGGGACGGGGTGGGTCGGGACGGGCACGATCTGCTCCTCGCTCATCAGGCCAGCACCTCCGGCAGCGCGGCGGTCTCGAGCCGGCGGCCCGTGTAGAACGGGACCTCCTCGCGCACGTGCAGGCGGGTCTCGTTGTTGCGCAGGTGGCGCATCATGTCCACGAGGTCGTTGAGCTCGGCGGCCTCCAGGCCCAGCAGCCACTCCCAGTCGTTGAGCGCGAAGGCGCTCGTGGTGTTGGCCCACACCTGGGGGAAGTCCTGGCCCAGCTTGCCGTGCTCGCGCAGCATGCGGGCCCGCTCCTTGGGGTCCAGCAGGTACCAGTCGTACGAGCGCACGAACGGGTAGAAGCACAGCCAGTCCAGCGGCTTGCGGCCCATGGCGAAGGCGGGGATATGGTCCTTGTTGAACTCGGCCATGCGGTCCGAGCCCATCGCGGAGAGCACCAGGTGGGTGCGCTCCAGCAGGCGGGTGCGGCGCAGGTCGCGGATCGCGGCCTGCAGGGCCTCGGGGGTGTGGGCGTACATCCACACCATCACGTCGCCGGCCTCGCGCATGCCCGAGACGTCGTAGACGCCGCGCACGTTGACACCCGCCTTGCCGAGCGCGGCGACCACGTCGTCGAACTCCTTGACGGCCCTCTTCGCCTCGCGGCCCTCCAGCCCGAGCCAGCCCGGCTCGCCCTGCGGCCGGGCGAACACGGTGTAGGTGGTGAACCAGTCCTTCCCCGTGAGGTCGGCGGTCTTGTCCTTGCCCATGGTGTTCCTCCTTCTGTCGTTCGGTCGTGTGCGGTGCGGTGCGGGGTCTTCTCAGACGGACGCGGCGGCGCCCCCGGCGGCGATCGTCTCCCGGCCCAGGGTGCGCTCGACGCCGGCCACGACGGCGGCCAGGCCGGTGCCGTGCACCCACGAGCCCACCAGGTCCAGGCCCGGCACGTCCCGGGACCACCGGACCATGGCGTCCGTGGCCTCGCGATCCGGGCCGTGCTGCGGCGGGATGGGCCCGCGCCAGCGCACCACCGCGGAGTTCAGCACGTCCTCCGCCGTCAGCGGCACGCCGGTGAGCGCCGCGGCGTCCTCGACGGCCGCGGCGAGCAGCTCCTCGTCCGTGCTGCGGAAGCCGAGCTCGTCCGCGCCGCCGCCCTGGCGCCCGTAGGACAGGCGCAGCACGTGGCGGTGCGGGTGGCGGGCGACGCCGTCGGGACCGGGCCGGGAGACCACGCCGCGCAGCCAGGCCCACTTGGCCGTGCCGTGGGTCAGGGCCTTGGCGCGCACCCCCGTGCCCGGGGACACGAGGACGCCGGTGCCGCGCGGGGCGGCGTCGAGGCCCTCGGCCTCCACCACGAGGGTGGCCAGGGCGATCCCCTCGCCCAGCTGCGGGCCGGCGTCCGGGTCCAGGGCGCCCTGGCTCAGCGGGGCCAGCAGGTCCCATGCGGTGACGCCGTCCACGGCGAGCACCACGCGGTCCACGTCCAGGCCGCGGACCACCTCGTCGTCCCGGTCGGAGATCTGCGCCCACCAGCGCCCGTCCTCGCCCATGCGGGACAGGGCGGCCACGCGCACGCCGCGCAGCACGGTGACCCCCGCCTCGCGCAGGGTCGTCACCAGCCGGCCGGTGACCTTCGCCATGCCCCCGTCGACGCCGGCCACGGCCGCGCCGGGGGTGCGCCCGCCGCGCAGTGCGGCGACGCCGGCCGCGAGCGAGCCCGCCTCCACCGCGGCGCGCAGCAGGCCCGGGGCCACGCGCTCCACGTCCACGACGGGGGGGTCCGCCGAGTGCACGCCGGCCACCACGGGGGTCACGAGGCGCGCGAGCACCTCCTCGCCCAGACGGTCGGCGACCAGCTCGGCCACCGTGACGGGGGAGCCGTCGGCCAGGGCCTGCGCCCAGCGGTCCATGGGGGCGTGCTCGTCCTCCAGGGCCCGTGCCAGGCCCGCGGGGCTGAGCGCGGCGGCGACGTCGTCGGCGTGCAGGTCCCCGGGGATGCCCACCAGGCCCAGGCGGGGGGCGGCATGGGTGCCGTCCGGGCCGTGCAGCCACGAGCCGAGCGGCTCGGGGGCGACCACGTGCTCGTCGAGGCCCAGCTCGTCCACGAGGGCACGCATCGCGGCGCCGCGCACCGCGTAGGACTCGGCTCCGCCGTCGAGCTCGAGGGTCTGCGCCTTGGGCGTCCCGGAGGCGGAGACGGAGGGCACGTCCAGGAAGCGCGCCGAGAGCGTGCCGCCGAGCACGGACGTGGCCTCGGCCAGCGTCACCTCCCAGCCGTCCTCGTGGAGCCGGCGGGCGGCGAGCAGGCCGGCGATCCCGCCGCCGACCACGAGCGCCGTGCCGCTCACGCCCGACCCCCCTCCCCCACGGGCAGGGCGTGGATGAGCTCCACCACCCGGGTGAGGACCTCGGGATCGGTCTCCGGCGGCACCCCGTGCGCCAGGTTCACCACGTGGCCGGGGGCGGCCGTGCCGGAGGCGACGACGTCGCGCACGTGCGCCTCGAGGACCTCCCACGGGGCGCCCAGCAGCGCGGGGTCGATGTTGCCCTGCAGCGGCACGGCGCCGCGGCCGTCCGGGCCGGGGCGCGCGGCGAGTCGGCGGTGCGCCTCGGCCAGGCTGATGCGGTGGTCCACGCCCACGGCGGACGCGCCGGCGTCGCGCAGGTGGTGCAGGAACTCGCCCGTCCCGGTGCCGAAGTGCAGCAGCGGGGCGCCGTCGGCCGCGGACGGGCCGGCGATGTCCGCCACGTGCGCGAAGGCGGCGGCGGAGTGGGGCTGGACGTGGCGGAGATAGTCCTCCGCGGAGAGCGAACCGGCCCACGAGTCGAACAGCTGGGCGGCGGAGGCGCCGGCCTCGAGCTGGGCGCGCAGGAACTGGCCGGACACGGTCGCGGCCCACTGGGCCAGGGCCGCCCAGGTCTCCGGGTCGCCGTGCATCATGCGGCGCGGGCCGAGGTGGTCCCGCGAGGGGCGGCCCTCCACCATGTACGCCGCGAGCGTGAACGGGGCGCCCGCGAAGCCGATCAGCGGGCGGTCCCCCAGCTCGGCCACGGTGCGGGCCACGGCCTCGCGGATGACGTTCAGCGCGGCGTCCTCGAGCGGCGGCAGGGCGGCGGCGTCCTCGGCGGTGCGCACGGGGCGGCCCAGCACGGGTCCGACGCCGGGCTGGATCTCCACGTCCACGCCCGCCAGGCGCAGGGGCACCACGATGTCGGAGAAGAAGATGGCCGCGTCCACGTCGTGGCGGCGCACGGGCTGGAGGGTGATCTCCGCGGCGAGCTCCGGCTCCAGGCAGGACTCGAGCATCCCGATGCCCTCGCGCACCCGGCGGTACTCCGGCAGGGAGCGGCCGGCCTGGCGCATGAACCACACGGGGTTCCGGGACGGGGTCTGCCCCCGCAGGGCCCGCACGAGCGGGCTCCGGACGGTGGACCGGGCGGGGTCGGCGGTGCGCAGCGGGTGCTCGGCCGGCAGGCCGGTCGGCGCGTCGAAGGACGTGGTCTGAGCGGACATGCGGCCCATTCTCCCACCGACGGCGGCGCGGGGCCGCATCGGCGTGGCGGTGGACGGCGTCACCCGGCGGTCACCTCCCCCGGCCGGGCCCGGGACGGCGGTACGATGGTCGGCGCTGTGACTGTCTTCTCCCTCGTGGCCTCCCACAAAGACCTGAGCCTGGACACGGTGGCCCGCCTGAGCGCGGGGACCGCCGGCGTCGGGGCCGCCCTGTCCGCCGATCGCGCGGCCGGGGCCGTCGTGCTCTCCACGTGCAACCGGGTGGAGGTGTACGCCGAGGCCCGCGACGGGGACGTCGACACCGCCCGCGAGCGTCTGGTGGCCGCGATCGCCGAGCGCAGCTCCCTGTCGGCCGAGTCCGTGCGCTCGGCCTTCCGCGTGCTCGACGCCGACGCCACCGCCCGCCACCTGTTCGAGGTGGGCGCGGGGCTGGACTCCGCCGTGGTGGGTGAGCGCGAGATCGCCGGGCAGGTGCGCCGCGCCCTGGTCAACGCCCGCGCCGAGGGCACGGCGACGGGCGCGCTGGTGCGGCTGTTCGAGTCCGCCACGCGCACCGCGAAGGACGTGGGGTCGCGGACCGCCCTCGGCGCCACCGGCCGCTCCGTGGTCTCGGTGGCGCTGGACCTCACCGAGGAGCTGCGCGGCCTGACGGACGAGGCCTCCCGTCGCGAGTTCTGGTCCGGCGCCGCCGTCCTGCTGATCGGCACGGGCGCCTACGCCGGCACCACCCTCGCCCAGCTCGCCGAGCGCGGGGCCGAGGCCGTGGGCGTGCACTCCGCCTCCGGGCGCGCGGCCCAGTTCGTGGCCGACCGCGGCGGCTGGGCCCTGGCCCTCGGCGGCGCCGACGTGGCAGGGGCAGCCGCCGAGGCGGACGTGATCATCGGCTCCTCCGGCGGCGACCGCCAGATCAGCCCGGAGCGCCTCGCCGAACTGCGCGCCGGCACGGACCGCCCGCTGACCGTGGTGGACCTGGCCCTCTCCCGCGACTTCGACCCCGCGGTCGCGGAGCTGGACGGCGTGGACCTGATCACCCTCGAGTCGGTGCGTCTGGCCGCCCCCGAGCAGGCGGAGGCCGCCGTCGCCGAGGCCCGCGCGCTCGTCGAGGGGGCCGTCTCCGAGTACTCGGCCGCCCGCCGGGGCCGCACCGCGGACGAGGCCATCAAGGCGCTGCGCCGGCACACCACGGTCGCCCTGGACCGCGAGATGGAGCGGGTGCGCGCCCGGCACGGCTGCACGGCCGCCGCGGAGGAGGTCAACTTCGCCCTGCGCCGCATGGTCAACCAGCTCCTGCACGCCCCCAGCGTCCGTGCCCGGGAGCTCGCCGCCCAGGGCCGCCTGGACGAGTACGAGCGCGCCCTCGAGGTGCTGTTCGAGATCCCGGTCCCGCACGCCGAGCGGACTGCGGCCGCCCCGGTGGACGGCTGCCCCGCCCACGAGTCCGGGCGCGACGACACCGCCCGCAGGAGCGCCTGACCATGGCCGAGCCCGCCCCCCGCACCACCCGCATGCCGCGCGAGCAGCGCCGCGCGCAGCTGATGGACGTGGCCCGCGCCGTGTTCGCGGAGCAGGGCTACGCCGGCGCCGCCATGGACGACATCGCCGAGCGCGCGCAGGTCTCCAAGCCCGTCCTCTACCAGCACTTCTCCGGCAAGCACGAGCTGTTCCTCGCCCTCCTGGACGGCGAGGTCGCCGAGCTGGACCGCCGGCTGACCGAGGCCATCGAGAGCACCCCGGAGAACCGCGAACGCGCCCACGGCACGGTCCACGCGGTGTTCGCGTACATGGACTCCCCCGAGCGCTCGCACCGGCTGATCTTCGAGTCCGGCGCGGAGCACGACCCCACGGTCCAGTGACGCGTCGAGGCCGTGCGGCAGTCCATCGCGGACTAGATCACCGCGATCCTCTCGGACGACACCGTGGTGGAGGGCGCGCTGGCCCAGGTGGTGGCGCGGGGCGTCGTCGAGATGGTGCTCGGCGCGGCCCGGCACTGGGCGGACCACGTCCACCTGGACGGCCGCCCGTCGGCGCAGGAGACCGCCGACGAGGTCGTGCGGGTGCTCTGGCTCGGCCTCGAGGCCATCCCGGACCGTCCGGTCGAGCCCTGAGCGCCCCGTTACGCCCCGGGGTGAACGGCGTGCGCGGCAGGTCCCTCCCCCGCGCCCCCTCCCGTAGGCTGGCGGCTGACCGCTAGACCCCGTCCACGAGAGGAACGTGAGGACCATGGAGATCCGCATCGGTGTGCAGCATGTCGGCCGGGAGGTCGTCCTGGAGAGCGAGCAGACCGCCGAGGAGGTGCGCGCGCTCGTGGACGCCGCGATCGCCGACGGCTCGGTGCTGTCCCTGACCGACGCCAAGGGCCGCCAGGTCGTGGTCCCGGCCGACCGCATCGGCTTCGTGGAGATCGGCGCCCGCAAGTCCGGCCCCCTGGGCTTCGCCGCCGTCTGACCCCGGGCCCGCCATGCCGCATCACGCCCTCGCGGTGCACGGTGAGGCGGACGCCGCCCTCGGCGCCCGCCTCGCCGCCCTGCGCGCCGAGCTCGAGCTGCCCGCGGAGTTCCCCGCGGCGGTGATCGCGGAGGCCGAGGCCGCCGCGGCGTCCGTCCCGGGCCAGGCCGCCGCGGACCCGGACCGCGAGGACCTCACCGGGGTGCCGTTCGTGACCGTGGACCCGGCCGGGTCCACGGACCTGGACCAGGCGCTGCACCTCGAGGAGGCGGGAGCCGGGCGGCTGACCGTCCGGTACGCGATCGCGGACGTCCCCGCGTTCGTGGCCCCCGAGGGGGCGGTGGACGCCGAGGCCCGGCGCCGCGGCCAGACCGTGTACCTGCCGGACGGCCGGGTGCCCCTGCACCCCGCCGTGCTCAGCGAGGACGCCGCCTCCCTCCTCCCCGACCAGGACCGGCCCGCCTTCGTGTGGACCTTCACGCTCGCCGAGGACGGCTCGGTCACGGACACCGCCCTGAGCCGGGCGCTGGTCCGCTCCCGCCTCCAGCTGGCCTACCCCGAGGTCCAGGCCTACCTCGACGACGCCGCGGCGCCCGTCGCGGCCGCGTGGCCTGAGGAGGTGCGCGCCGCGCTGGCCCTGCTGCCCGAGGTCGGGGCCCGGCGCACGGCCCAGGAGGCCGCCCGCGGCGGCGCCTCCCTGACCATGCCGGACCAGGAGATCGCGGTGGTGGACGGCCGCTACCGGATCACCCGGCGCGTGCCCCTGCCCGCGGAGGACCACAACGCGCAGCTGTCCCTCATGACGGGGATGGCGGCGGCGGAGATCATGCTCGAGGCCGGCGTCGGGATCCTGCGCACCATGCCCGCCCCGGACCAGGAGGCGGTGGACGCCTTCCGCGCCCGCACCCGCGCCCTGGGACTGCCGTGGGAGGCCGGCACGGACTACGGGACCTACCTGCGCTCCGTGGACCCGGCCGACCCCCGCGGCCTGGCCGTGATGCACGCCGCCACCTCGCTGTTCCGGGGCGCCGGCTACACCGCGTTCGACTCGCGGGCGGAGGACCCCGCGCTGCGCACTCCGCCGGAGGACCCCGAGCAGGCGGCCCTGGCCGCCCCGTACGCCCACGCCACCGCGCCGCTGCGCCGGCTCGTGGACCGGTTCGTCCTGGCCCTGTGCCACGCGCACGTCACGGGCGCCGAGGCCCCGGCGTGGGCCCGCGCGGCCCTGCCGGAGCTGCCCGCCCTGATGGCGGACTCCGGCCGGCGCGCCTCCGCGGCGGACCGCGCCGCGGGCGAGCTCGTGGAGGCCGCCGTCCTGGCCGAGCACATGGGCGCGGTCCTGGCCGGCTCCGCAGTGCGCGCCACCGAGGGCGGCACGGACGTCCAGCTCACCGAGCCGCCCGTCGAGCTGCGCGTGCCCGGCCACGTCGAGCCCGGCACGGAGGTGTCCGTGCGGATTGAGGCCGTGGACGTGGCCACCGGGACGGTCACCGCCTCCGGGGTAGACTGGCCGGACAGCACACGCTGACCCGGGATGACCGGTCGCATCTGATCACCCCGCCTCGCCGTCCGCCGACTCCGGCCAACGGCGCACGACCTGCCGGATCCGGCACGGGCCCGCGCTCGCACCGCGGCCCAGACCGGTTCCACGGGGCCCGACCCGGCCCCGCCCGTGTTCCCCGCGATCGGCTCTCCACCACCGCGCCCGGCACGCCCGAGGACGGCCTCGACGCGGCCGCGGCGCCCGAGACGAACTGCGAGTCGCCATGACCGAGAACACCCCCGCACCCGAGACCGAGCCGGACGTCGCCGACGTCGCGGCCGACACCCTCACCCCGGAGACGGCCCCCGCCGAGCCCGAGCAGACCTTCGCCGACTTCGGCGTCGAGGAGCCGATCGTCCGCGCCCTGGCGGAGAAGGGCATCGAGCACCCCTTCCCCATCCAGTCCATGACCCTGCCCGTGGCCCTCGGCGGCCACGACATCATCGGCCAGGCCAAGACCGGCACCGGCAAGACCCTGGGCTTCGGCATCCCCGCGCTGCAGCGCGCCGTGGGCCCGGGCGAGGACGGCTGGGCCGAGCGGGAGGCCGACGGCCGCGCCGGGGCCCCGCAGGCCCTGATCGTCGCCCCCACCCGCGAGCTGGCCGTCCAGGTGGCCGGCGACCTCGTGGCCGCCGCGAAGCACCGGCCGCTGCGCATCGCCACCATCTACGGCGGCCGCGCCTACGAGCCCCAGATCGAGGAGCTGGAGCGCGGCGTCGAGATCGTCGTCGGCACGCCCGGCCGCCTGATCGACCTCATGCGGCAGAGGCACCTGCGCCTGGACCACGTGGCCACCGTGGTCCTGGACGAGGCCGACGAGATGCTGGACCTCGGCTTCCTCCCGGACGTGGAGACCCTCCTGGCCGCCGTGCCGGCCGCCCGCCAGACCATGCTGTTCTCCGCCACCATGCCCGGCCCGGTCGTCGCGATGGCCCGCCGGTACATGACCCGGCCCACGCACATCCGCGCGCACGACCCGGAGGACGAGGGCCTGACGAAGAAGGACATCCGTCAGCTGGTCTACCGCGCCCACCACATGGACAAGGACGAGCTCGTGGCGCGCGCCCTGCAGGCCGAGGGTCGCGGCCGGACCATCGTGTTCACGCGCACCAAGCGCACCGCCGCCCGCGTGGCGGACGAGCTCACCCAGCGCGGCTTCGCGGCCGGCCCGCTGCACGGCGATCTCGGCCAGGGCGCCCGCGAACAGGCCCTGCGCGCGTTCCGCAGCGGCAAGGTGGACATCCTGGTGGCCACCGACGTCGCCGCCCGCGGCATCGACGTCGACGACGTCACCCACGTGTTCAACTTCCAGGCCCCCGAGGACGAGAAGACCTACGTGCACCGCGTGGGCCGCACGGGGCGCGCCGGACACAAGGGCACCGCGGTGACCCTCGTGGACTGGGAGGACATGCCGCGCTGGTCCCTGATCGACAAGGCCCTCGGCCTCGGTCAGCCCGAGCCGCGCGAGACCTACTCCTCCTCGCCGCACCTGTTCGAGGACCTCGGCATCCCGAAGGGCACGAAGGGGCGCCTGCCCAAGGAGAAGCGCACCCTCGAGGGCCTCGACGCCGAGCGCCTCGAGGACCTCGGCGGCCCCGAGGGCAAGGACCGCGAGCGGGGCGGGCGCGGCG
>NZ_JAUNHR010000054.1 GCF_030523875.1 Micrococcus sp.
GTTCGGGGTCGCCGGCGTCGTTGCGGGGAGGGCTCAGGCGGAGCGCCGGTCCGTGTCCCAGGCCGCGTCCTCGGTCCACTCCTCGTCCCCGGTCCAGCCGTCCTCCCACAGCAGGGCGGGCTCGGAGGAGCGGGACCCGGGGGCGTCGGCGTCGGGGAGGACGACCTCGGCGTCGGCGTCCCAGTCCAGGGCCGTCTGGCCCGGCAGCTGGACGGGGACGTCAGGCGCCGCGGACGTCGGAGCCGGTGCGGTCTCGGTCCGATGCGCCGGCACCGTCCCGACTGCGGGGGCCTCGGCGGCGATGACCGCCTCAGCGGACGGCTCCGTCGAGGCGGGCGCCGGCTCCTCCACCAGCTCGGCCGCGGTGAGGGCGCGCGGGGTGGCCTCCACGGTGCGGATGTCCGCGAGGGCGGGCAGGCCGGGGTCGGCGTCCTTCAGCTTGCGGGCGGCGGGGAGCACGCGCGACTCCACGTTGCCCACCAGCTTGTTGTAGCCGTCCACGGCGGAGCGCAGGGACCCGCCCATCCGATCCAGGTGGCCGCCGAGGGTGCCGAGCCGCTCGTACAGCTCGCGGGCGCTGGTGACGATGAACTGGGCGTTCTCCGCCAGTCGCTCCTGCCGCCACGCGTAGGCCACGGACTTGAGGGCGGTGAGCAGGGAGACCGGGGCCACGAGGGCCACGTTCTTGGCGAAGGCGTGGTCCAGCAGCTCGCCGTCCGCGTCCAGGGCGGCGGCCAGGAGGGACTCGGCCGGCAGGAAGCACAGGACCAGCTCGGGGGAGCGGTCCAGCGCGGACCAGTACGCCTTCGAGGAGAGGGCGTCCACGTGGCGACGCACGGCGGCGGCGTGCTGACGGGCCAGCGCGGCGCGGCGCTGGGCGGCCTCCTCGCCGGGCTCGTCCGCGAGGGCCTCGGCGGCCAGGGCGTCCCCGATGGGCGCCTTCGCGTCCACCGCGAGGGTCTTGCCGCCGGGCAGGGACACCACGAGGTCCGGCCGCAGGCGCTCGCCCTCCTGCCCGGACAGCGTGGCCTGCTCGGAGAAGTCCACGTGGTGCACCATGCCCGCGGCCTCCACCACGCGGCGCAGCTGCGCCTCGCCCCAGTGCCCGCGGGCGCTCGTGGACTTCAGGGTGGCCATGAGGGAGGCGGTCTGGTTGAGCAGGTCGCGGTCGTTCTCCGCGGCGGTGCGCAGCTGCTCGCCGAGCCGGCCGAACTGCGCGGCGCGGTCCCGCTCCAGCACGCCCACCTGCTCCTGCAGGGTGCTCAGCTGCCGGCCCAGCGGGGCGAGGGTCTCCAGCACGCGGGACTCGGTGCCCGCCCGGCGGGCGTCCTCGGAGCGCTGCTGGGTGAGGGCCCGGGCCTCCGCGCGGGCGCCCGCCAGCTCCTCGCGGACCTGCCCGTGCTCGGCGCGCAGGGTTTCCAGCTCGGCGCGCGCGGCCGCGTCCCCACCGCCGCGGCGCCACATCAGCCAGGCGCCCAGCAGGGCGCCCACCACGAGGCCCAGGGCCAGGGCGATCACGAGGGTCAGTGCATCCATGCCGACCACTGTGACAGGGGAGTGGACGCGTTAAGGGCGCGCCGCGCCGTCGTCGTGCTCCGGAAGACCGCTCCGGTCAGCCGCGGACCTGGCCGAAGAGCGGGTTGTGGCCGTTGGCCACGAGGATCGGCTCGCCCTCGATGCGGCCGGTGAGGTCCGTGCCCGGCACGGCCGGCACGTAGCGGAAGACCAGGCGGGTGGACGTCACGGCGGCGGCGTCGAAGGCCTCCACCACCACGGCCGGGCGCGGGCCCTGCGGGGTCTGGATCTCGCCGTCGAACACGGCGACGGCGCGCTCGGGCGTCGGCTGGATGTCCGCCACCGCCGCGGCGGCCTGCTCCGGGACCAGCTCGGGCAGGGTCCACATGCCCTGCCGGCCCTCGTGGGTCACGGCCAGCACGGTGGGCTCGAATACGGGCTGGCGGGTGAGGGTGTCGAAGACGTGCTCCACGGCCAGCGTGACGAGCGGGAGGATCTCGTGGGTCGGCGGGGTGACGTCGGCGGGGGTCTGATCGGTGCTCACCCGACCGACGCTACCGCGCGGCGGGCGGGTCAGAGCCAGCCGCGATCACGTGCCGTGACGGCGGCAGCCACGCGCGAGGTGGTGCCGGTCTTGCCGATCGCTGCGGACAGGTGGTTGCGCACCGTCCCGGCGGACAGGTGCAGCGCGCCGGCCATGTCCCGTACGGACGCACCGGTCAGGGCGGCACGGAGCACGTCCGCCTCCCGCGGGGTCAGCGGACTGGTGCCGGCGGCCAGCGAGTCCACCGCGAGGGTGGGGTCCACCACCCGCTCCCGGCGCGCCACCCGCCGCACGGCGTCCGCCAGCGCCTCCGCGGGGGTGTCCTTCACCACGAAGCCCTCCGCCCCGGCGGCGAGCGCGCGGCGCAGGTAGCCCGGCCGCCCGAACGTCGTCACCATCACCACGGCGCAGTCCACCCCGCGAGCGCGCAGCTCCTCGAGCGTCTCGATCCCGTCCATGCCTGGCATCTCGATGTCCAGCAGCGCCACGTCCACCCCGTGCTCGACGACGGCGGCCGCCACCTCCGTGCCCGATCCCACCTGGGCCACGACCTCCAGGTCGGGCTCGAGGTCCAGCAGAGCGGCCAGCCCGCCTCGGACCAAGGCCTGGTCGTCGGCCAGCAGCAGCCGCAGCGGGCGGTCGGCGGGGCCGGTCACAGGGTCACCTCCACAAGGGTGCCGGGGCGCTCGCAACCCGGGTGGGCGGGGGCCAGCGCGAGTGCGCCCCCGGCCCGCTCGACGCGGGTCCGCATGCTCGGAATGCCCTGGCCGACGCGGCCGTCCGGCTCGGGGATCCGCCCTGCGCCGGGCCCGACGCCGTCGTCGAGCACGGCGAGCCGGTCCGTCGACACCGTGACGCGCACGGTCCGCGCCGCGGCGTGCCGGAGCACGTTGGTCACCGCTTCGCGGAGGACCCAGGCGTAGAGGTCGGCGGTGGCCCGTGGGAGGCCGGCCACGGCGTCGGGCGAGGGGGCGTCCAGGCGGATCCCGGCGTCGGCGAGCATCCGGCGCGCCCGGGCGAGCTCGGTGACCAGCTCGGGGGCGGCCATCCCGTCCACCGTGCTGCGGACCTCGCCGAGCGCGGTGCGGGTGAGGGCGATGATCTCGTCCGTCTCGGCAGCGGCCCGCGCCGGGTCCACGTCGATCAGGCGGCGCACCAGCTGCGCCTTGACGTGCACGGCGGTGAGCGAGTGCCCGACGACGTCGTGCACGTCCCGCGCCAGCTGCTCCCGCTGCTGGGACAGGGCCAACTCGTGGCGGACCGCCGTCAGCGAGTCCTCGCGGTCCGTGGCCAGACGCACCACCAGGATCACGACGACGGCCACCGCCAGCCCGATCATGCCGGGCAGGCGCGCCGCCGGCGGCAGCAGTAGCGCCGCGGCGGCCAGCCCCACGGCCCCGAGGAGCAGCCCCGCGCGGACGGCCACGCGGCGGGGGTGCGTGAACACCCAGACGGCCGCGATGTACGGCACCGTGTTCACGGCGAACGGCCCACCGACGGCGCCCATGGTGAGGGCCAGGGTTGCCAGCACCGCCGTGTAGAGCAGGGTGGACACGGTCTGGGGGCGGCCGGGCACCGGGTGCGGCACGAGGTACGCGGCGAGGTACACGACGACGAAGGCCGCCGTCGTGGCCACCAGTCCCGCCAGCCGGCCCCAGTCCTGCGCCGCCGCCAGCTCGATGCCGATGAACACCACGGTCGTCAGCAGGAACACGAGCCACACGCCCGCGAAGGCGACGGCGAGCGACCACTCCTCGCGGGGCAGGGTGCGGCGGGCGGCGGGCACGGCGGCCACCTCCTCGGGAGTGGTGCGGACGGGCGGGGCGGTGGAGGGGCGCTGCGCGGTGCCGGTCACCGGCGGGTCCGGCGCCGCAGACCCAGCAGGCACAGGGCCGCGAACACCGCGGTCCAGACGCCGAGGCTCAGCAGCGCGCCCCACAGCGGGTCCGCCGTGTCGCTCGGACCCATGGTGCCCAGGACGGTGCCCTCCAGCTGAGGCCATCGTGCCAGGGTGCCGGCCCCGTACAGCGGCGTGAAGCGCGCGACGTCCAGAATGACGCCGTCGAGCGGGGTGAACAGGTTGCCCAGGAAGCCGAACACCACCAGCAGGCCGGAGGCGGCGGAGACGGCCGCCTCGGAACGGAACAGCAGGGCTGCCGCCAGTCCGTACAGTGCGAACGGGAGCGCGCCGATCAGGATCAGCGCGGCGGTGGCGGACCACCGGCCGGGGCCGTCCAGGTGCGCCCCGACGGCGGCCCCCACCGTCATGACGAGCGCGACCGGCAGCACGGCGATGCCCAGGGCCACGGCGACCTTTCCAAGGATGTAGTCGGATCCGGTCACCGCCGTGAGCGAGAGCTGCCGTCCCCAGCCGAGCTGCCGCTCCACCGCGGCGGAGCCGGCGATCGACGTCGTCGCCGTGACGGCGCCGTAGAGGGCCATGGAGGTCATGGTGGTGGCCATGACGTTGCCGTGGCCCACCTCGATGGCGTTCCAGTCCCCGCTGAGCGTGCCGAACATGAGGAACAGCGCGGTGGGCAGGACGGCAATGAAGAAGACGGACTCGACCAGGCGCAGCTGGCGGATCACGTCCCGCCGGACGAACGCGCCGACGCGGGTGGCGCGGGAGCGGGGCGGGCCGAGGAGGTCGGTCTCGGTGGCGGTGCTCATGCGGAGGCTCCTTCGGCGGTGGCGGTGGCGGTCGGGGTGGCGGTGAGGTCGAGGAAGACGCGGTCCAGGGAGGCCTGGTTCACGGCGAGGTCGGCGCCCAGACCGCGGGTCAGCAGGTCCGCGACCAGCCGGTCCGAGGTCTCGGCGGTCCCGGGGAACGTGAACGTGACGCGGTCACCGGAGCGGGCGACGGCGTCGTCGGGCAGACCGTGCTCCACGGCGAGGATCTCCGGCGAGGAGGGGGAGGTCCACGTGCACTCGACCGTGCGGGGTGCGGAGGCGGTGAGCTCGCGGACGGTGCCGTCCGCGTGGACCCGGCCGCGGTCCAGCAGCACGATCCGGTCCGCGAAGTCGGCCGCCTCCTCGAGGTAGTGGGTGGCGAACACCACGGTGCGGCCGCGCGCGGCCTCGGCGTGCATGGTCCGCCAGAACGACGCGCGGGCGGCCACGTCCATGCCCGCGGTGGGCTCGTCGAGGATGAGCAGCTGCGGGTCGGTCAGCAGGGCCAGGCCGAAGCGCAGGCGCTGGCGCTCGCCTCCGGAGCACTTCTTCACCTTCCGAGACGAGATCCGTTCGAGGTCCGCGCGAGCCAGGACGTCCGCCACGGGCAGGTGGCGGCGGTGGCAGGCGGCCACGAAGGCGACCGACTGGCCGACCGTGAGGTCCTCGAGGAGGCCCCCAGACTGCAGGACGGCGCCGACGAGGCCGTGCGTCACCGCGTTGCGCGGGACCTGGCCGGCCACCTCGATGCTGCCGGAGGTCGGGTCCGTGAACCCCAGGACCATGTCCAGCAGCGTGGTCTTGCCGGCTCCGTTGGGGCCGAGCAGGGCCAGGACCTGGCCCCGGGGGACCGTGAGGTCCACGCCGTCCACGGCGCGGACCGTGCCGAAGTGGCGGTGGACCCCGGACGCGCGGATGGCGGGGGCGTTGTCAGGGTGTGGCGGGGTGGGCGAGGAGGGCGAATGCGGGGCGACCGCGTGCCCGGCGGGTGGTGTGCTCATGCCTCCAGCCTGCGCGGCGAGGGCCGTGGGCGGATGCGGCAGACGTCAGGAGTCCGGCATGACGGATGTCATGGGTGGGCCGCCGTGCCGCCCCACCCGCCGTCCGCCCCTGTCACAGCTCCCTCGCACCGGCCTAGCCTGGCGGGCATGAAGCTCACCATCGCCCCCGGGGACATCACCCGCACGCAGGCCGACGCGATCGTCAACGCCGCCAACTCCACGCTGCTCGGCGGCGGGGGAGTGGACGGCGCCATCCACCGCCGCGGCGGCAAGCAGATCCTCGCCGAGTGCAAGGAGCTCCGCGCCGGCGAGTACAAGGACGGGCTGCCGCAGGGCCAGGCCGTCGCCACCACCGCCGGGGAGCTGCCCGCCCGCTGGGTGATCCACACGGTGGGTCCGGTGTGGGCCAAGACCAAGGACAAGTCGGACATCCTCGCCTCCTGCTACCGCGAGTCGCTGCGGGTGGCGCACCGGCTGGGGGCCGCCACGGTGGCGTTCCCTGCAATCTCCGCCGGCGTGTACGGCTGGCCGATGGACGACGCGGCACGCATCGCCGTCGAGACGTCCCACGCCATGGCCGAGGAGGTGGGGGACGTGGTCACCGAGGTGATCTTCGTGCCCTACGGCGAGCGGGCCGAGCAGGCCTTCCGGGCCGCGCTGGAGAAAGTTGAGCGCGACTGACTCACCTTTGTGGAATACACTCGTTGCGGACCGTGTTGCATCGGTCAGATGGCCGTCCGGCAGGTGGGCGGCCGCCGATCCGAAGGAGAACCACCATGGCTCGTACCCCCGTCGACCCGTTCCGTGAGATGGAGCGCCTGATGAACGGCATCACCCGCGCCGCCGGCACCACCTCCATGCCCCTGAACCTCTACCGCGAGGGCGACGTCTTCACCGCCGAGATCGAGCTGCCGGGCGTGGACCCGTCCTCGATCGACGTGGACGTGGAGGAGCGCACCCTCACCGTTCGCGCCGAGCGCAAGGAGCAGTCCGCCGCGGAGGGTCGCCAGTGGCTCACCCGGGAGCGCTCCGCCGGCACCTTCGCCCGCCAGCTGACCCTCGGCCAGGGCCTCGCGCTGGACAAGATCGCGGCCGACTACCGCGACGGCGTGCTGGTGCTGTCCATCCCGGTGGCCGAGCAGGCCAAGCCGCGCAAGATCCAGGTGAACGTGGGCGGCGCCGCCTCCGGCACCGTGGCGGGCCAGGAGGTCACCCGCGAGGACGTGGCCCAGCCCGCGCAGGGCGAGGTCACCGAGTCCTGACCTGACTCCCGACGACGGCGCCGCACCTCCGCCTGGAGGTGCGGCGCCGTTCGCGCATCCGGGCGCCCGGCTAGAGTGGCTCCGTGGCTTTGACTATCGGATTCGTGGGACTGCCCAATGTCGGCAAGTCGACCCTGTTCAACGCGCTGACGCGCCAGACCGTGCTCGCGGCGAACTACCCGTTCGCGACGATCGAGCCGAACGTGGGCGTGGTGAACCTGCCGGACGAGCGGCTGCCCCAGCTGGCCGAGATCTTCGGCTCCGAGCGCATCCTGCCGGCCACGGTGTCCTTCGTGGACATCGCCGGCATCGTGAAGGGCGCCTCCGAGGGGGAGGGCCTGGGCAACCAGTTCCTGGCGAACATCCGTGAGGCCCACGCGATCGCCCAGGTGGTGCGCGCGTTCGACGACGGCGACGTGGTCCACGTGGACGGCACGGTGGACCCGGCCTCGGACATGGAGACCATCAACACCGAGCTGATCATCGCGGACATGCAGACGGTGGAGAAGGCGCTGCCGCGCTGGCAGAAGGAGGTCACGGGCAAGAAGCGCGAGACCGCGGACGTGACCGCCCTGCAGGCCGCGCAGGCCGTGCTCGAGCGCGGCGACACCATCTACTCGTCCATCCAGAAGGACAAGCTGGAGATGGATCGGCTCAAGGAGCTGAGCCTGCTCACCGCCAAGCCGTTCATCTACGTGTTCAACTCGGACGACGGCGTGCTGGGGGACGAGGCCAGACAGCAGGAGCTGCGGGACCTGGTGGCCCCTGCCCAGGCCGTGTTCCTGGACGCCAAGCTGGAGTCCGACCTCGTGGAGCTCTCCGAGGAGGAGGCCCGCGAGATGCTGGAGATGTCCGGCCAGGAGGAATCCGGTCTGGACAAGCTGGCGCGGGTGGGATTCTCCACCCTTGGCCTGCAGACCTACCTGACCGCCGGGCCGAAGGAGACGCGCGCCTGGACCATCCCGGTGGGGGCGACGGCGCCCGAGGCCGCCGGCGTGATCCACACCGACTTCCAGCGCGGCTTCATCAAGGCGGAGATCGTGTCTTTCGATGATCTGGTGGCGGCTGGATCGATGGCCGATGCCAAGGCGGCCGGCAAGGTGCGCATGGAGGGCAAGGACTACGTCATGCAGGACGGCGACGTGGTGGAGTTTAGGTTCAACGTGTAAGCGCGAAGTAAACGTATCGGGATAGGGGTGCGCTGTGTCGATTATCAAGAGCTACGGAGAATTCTGGAATCCAGACGCGGTGGACTGGGGTGGAAAAAGCCTGATCGGTACCTGGCGTGAAAATGGGTCAGAGTGGAAAAACAACTTCTGGTCAGCCAAAGGGATCTATGTTCTCTATGCCGACTTTAAACCGATTTATGTAGGCCAAGCCCATGCTCAAAGCTCCGGAGTGGGGAAGCGACTCGCGGACCACTTGACTGACAGACTTATTGCCAGGTGGGACATGTTTTCATGGTACTCTCTTGCGAAGCCTAGCCGGTCATCCGATACGCCCAATCTTGCTGGCGGGCGGCATTTAAAGACCGATGAAATGGTCGACACCCTGGAGGCGATTGCAATCTTGATTGCAGACCCTCCTCTGAATCGGAAACGAGAAAGTCTAAAGGGTGCCCTTGAAGTGCAACAAGTTGGGGGCAAGGTTCGCACCATCCGCTCATATCTACAGGAATTGGTCGACCGCCCCTAATCTGTCCGTGGGTGTATGAAGAGCCTTGCTCCACTAACTTGCTATAGGGGTTTAGCCCGGGGCGTCGCTCCCAGAATAAATCGAACGCGTCTACTTTAAAAGCTCAGGCCGTCTCAGAGAAATTTTGAGAACTCGCTTTCCAGCGGAACATTATCAGGCGGGATGCCACACTGGTCCCCCATCGGAGGTCCTCCGTTGTCGGCATCGAGTTCCTGGCGCCCCGGCCGTGCGCCGTGTCGTTTCGGACTTTTCGGATTCGTGCCAATACGTCCCACTCTGCCTCGGTGACGGGCGTGCCATCCTCCTCAGCCTGGCGACGCACACGGGCGAAAAGTGAGCTCTGATTCGCCTGACGCATAGCCTGTTTCAGACGGGTCTTTACACTTTCGCTGTCGGGCAGCGTCGATATGAAAGACTCTACATCTTTCCGCGCTGCTTTAGGCACAATCGGTGGCATATGGACTTCGGATGAGTAAAATTCCAGCGCCGTCGAAAGTGAATGGCAGCGTTCGACGAATGTGCGGGATTCATCAGTTGCGTCCATAAGTGCAGTGACGGAGTAGTTGATGGCCGCCTTGGACGTCGTAGCAAGCGAGCCTTGCCACCGGTGGGCCTGTAAACCTATGTCGATTGGTGGCTGAGATTGGATGCCTGTGTCGTGAATCCAATATCTGGGGTTTTCTAACCCGCTATTGTAAATTACGGGTAAGATTCTCGCGTGCGCCCTCAATTGGGATCGGTGAAAATCCATAAACCGGTTATCGAATCTGTGGGAGTAGCCGTAGGCGACGCAAGCATGCAAGGATGCAATGCTGAAGCTGACCTGTCTCATTCCCTCCGCGTCTGCGTCTCCTAGGCCTTCTGCTCGGACAAATATCCTCGCTCGCGCTGTTGGCTGGCCCCATAGTCGCATGACCTGCTGTCGGATCGGCTGAAATGGACCGTAAGTGCTCTCGTCGTCCGGGTCGATTGGTATGAACTCTACGTCCATCCATTCCTGAATATGAGAAATCGAAATTCCTGCTACAAGAGTCTCAAAATGGAATGTCTCCATCGCGGGTTTCTCGTACCCTTCGATGTGCAGAGGAAGCTCAACCTGCTCACAGAGTAAGTGGACGGCTTCGAGCTCTGCGCCTGAAGAGGTTGCGAAGATACCCGATTGAGACTCCTCCAGTGGCAGGCCGCCGCCTGCCACTATTTCGATGACACCGTTTCCCAATGACGCCGTGCTGACGTTCCCAGTCATTATGACATGGTCTTTATTGTCGCCTCCAGGGAAAATCTGTGTTACTAAGATCTGGAGGCGACTTGAAAAATCAATAGGATCAATGCCGGAAGAGGTAATTAATGTGGCCTCGGGTAGGCTTCCCTCTGCATTGTTTGTTTCACCAGATTTTAGGCATCGTTTCTCACCCCCGAGGTCCATGGACATGCTCAGTTCGGGCAATTCCTCCGACACATTTGCCCCCTTGTCTAGGAATAGTGGTCTGAATAATATCTTTTTATGCCTGTCCCCACGAGGTGTTCAGAATAGCGGCCAGGGGAGTGCCGGCGTCAGGCCACTTGGGGGTGGAAAGCGTCTGGCGTGGAGCAGGCGGGCGCAGCGCTCGGCGAGCGCGGCGATCTCCTCCGCGCCAAGCAGCTCCGCGAGCTGTCGGCCCAGCTCGCCATCGTGGCCCACGAGGACTCGGCCGACGCCGTCGCGCTCTTCCTCGCTCAGCTCCTCACCCAGCCACCCCCACAGCACCGTGCGCAGCTTGCTCTCCACATGGAAAGTCAGCCCGTGGTCCACCCCGTGGCGGTGTCCGCCGGGCATGGCGAGGATGTGGGCGCCCTTGCGGTCGGCGTTGTTGACGATCACGTCGAACACGGCCATCCGGCGCAGCGCGGGCGTGTCCTCGTGGGCCAGCACCACGCGTCGCCCGTTCTCGTCCTCACCCTCCAACACGGCCAGCCAGCCCGACGCCGGCACCTCGCCCGCGGGGAACAGGTCCACCGCCTGCTGAGCCGGGTCCTCCTCCTGCCACAGCTGCACCATGCCCTCGCCGAACGGGCCGTCACGCAGCCACGTGCGCGGCACGATGTCCCATCCGAGGGCCTCGGAGACCAGGTACGCGGCCACCTCCCGGCGGGCCAGGGTCCCGGCGGGGAAGTCCCAGAGCGGCGCCTCGCCCGCCACCGGCTTGTAGACCACCACCGTGTCACCAATAGCACCCAAGAACGTGGCGTTGGACGCCGTCGTGATGCGGCCGGTCAGTTTCAGATCACCGCTCGTCAGCTCGGCGCTCATCAGCTCCTCGCTCACCACATCCTCCGCGGTCATCGGAGCTCGGGCGGAGTGCAGTCGTGGCCGTCGGGGTCCATGGGCTGGCCGCAGTCCGAGCAGATCGGTCGGCCGGCGTCCACCACCTCCCGGGTGCGCCGCGTGAATGCGCGGGCGGCGCCGACCGGCATTCGGACCACCACGGCCTCGGACTCCGCCTCGAGGACCTGGTCCACCTCGTCGTCGACGAGCGGGTGCACCTCCACCACCACCTGCGCCGTGGTGGGATCCCAGCCGAGGCCGATCGCGCCGACGCGGAACCGCTCCTGCACCGGGTCCAGCGGATCGGTGTCCACGAGCTCGGCGGGGGAGTCGGCCGGCACGCTGTGCGGGTTGCCCTCCAGGGCCAAGAGCTCGTCGAGGATCTCGTCGATCGTCTCCGCCATGATGGCGGCCTGCTGCTTCTCCAGGGCGACGCTCATGATCCGGGACCCGGCGCGCACCTGTAGGTAGAACGTCCGGGCGCCCGGCCGCCCGATGGTGCCGACGACCACGCGGTCCGGCCAGTCGAACTCATGGACGTGGGCGGGTGACTCGGTCATGCGTCGATCCTAGGTGCGCCCGCGCCGCCGCCCACCGGGGCATCGTCGGACCGGCCGGCCGTAGCGAGCCAGGCGAGGTCCCCGGCGTCGGTGTTCATGGCCCAGACCCGCGGCCGGCTCGGCCCGTAGCTCACGATCGAGACGGACGCCGGCCCCACCTCGATCCGCTGGAACAGGTCCAGGTGCATGCCGAGCGCGTCGGCCAGGACCGCCTTGATGACGTCCCCGTGGCTCACGGCCACCCACGCCGCGCCCGGCCCGTGCTCGGCCTCCACGGCGGCGTCGTGCCGGCGGATCGCCGCCACCGCCCGCGCCTGCATCCCCGCCATGGACTCGCCGCCCGGGAAGACGACGGCGGACGGCTGCGTCTGCACCGTCGCCCACAGGGGCTCGGTGGCCAAGTCGCTGAGCTTCTGGCCTTGCCACGCGCCGTAGTCGCACTCGGTGAGGTCGGCGTCGACCAGCGAGGCCGGCGTCGTCTGCTGGCGCTCGAGGATCGCCTGCGCGGTCTGCGCGCACCGCTCGAGGGGGCTGGCCACCACCGCGGCCACGGGCACGGCCGCGATCCGCTCGCCGGTCCGCGCCGCCTGCTCCCGCCCGAGATCATCGAGGCCGACCCCGGGGGTCCGGCCCGCCAGCAGTCCCGTCGCATTGGCCGTGGTGCGGCCGTGCCGCACGAGAAGTACCGTCGCCATCACTCCAGCCTACTCACGCGGTGGGAGCGGACCCCCTGCGCGGGGTGCATCCTCGGCCGCCTGTCTTGAGGATGGTGCGGGAGATTCGGCTACTGAAGTCTTCCGTACCAGTGAGGACCCCGGGATTCGGCGTCTACGCTGTGCCCATGACGCAGAGCACCGGCGGGGCGATTGGTGAATCCGAGTTCCTCAGTGAGGACGTCGAACCCGTCCACGCGGAGGAGATCCATGACGCTGAAGCCGAGCTCGGCGAGGACATGGGTGCGCCAAAGGACGCCTCGGAGGAGGAGAAGGCGGAGGTCGAGGGTGAACTCGGACGCCTCCGGGGCATCGTTCAGGGGCTGAGTCTTCATGACTTGAAGACGGGGGACTGGTTCCTCACCCTCTTGCGACTCGGGGTGGGGACGCACGCGCGTCAGGTCGACGCTGCGTATTTCCGCAGGAAGTACCCACATCTGTCTCCAGATGCGATCGCCGACGCCCGCATTCAGCTGGCCAGCCGGTACGCCGCGATAGCAGGCGGGCTCACGGCGTCCGCCTACACGGGTGCCCTCGCGGCGACGGCTGGCTCCGGGGGTGCCGCGTCACCCCTCACCATGCCTGCCGCCCTGACCAGCTTCAGCCCCGACCTTGCGTACAGCACACAGACGCAACTCCGTCTCGCCTACGACATGAGCGTCATCTATGGCATTCCTCTAGACATGGATGACTCGGAAGACGTGTGGAAGCTGATCCGTCTCGCCTTCGGAATCCGCGCGGGGGAGGTGGCCTCCAATGCGGCGCTGAAGGGGATGCCCATGGTGGTGCGTCCTCTCGTGAAGAAGATCTTCTCGGGATCCACGTTGAAGGCGGTGAAGAGCATTCCCCAGGTCGGAGGTCTTCTTCTACAGCGGAACATCGTGAAGTTCTCCATTCCGGGGATCAGCATTCCGGTCTCCACAGCCGTGAACTACTGGGCTACGAGAGCGTCGGGCAAGTATGCACAGGGGGTCTTCCGCACCGAGGCGGTCATTATCGAGCGGGCCCGCCGAGTGGCCGCCTCGACGCCGCACCATGCTGCGCTATTGAGGGTTGTCATTCTTGTGACGAGCAGCGACGGGAAGACGTCGGAAGCGGAACGCCTCCTCCTCCACCACCTCAGTCTCGTCGTCGACAACTCGGCGGTTACCGTGGCCGTGCTCGACGAGCAGCGGGAAGCCATCGAGGTGGATGTCCCTGCCGTGTGGGCGGCGGTGGAGGACATCACCGTTGAGGATCGCGCACCTCTTCACGCTGCAGCCGAATGGGCTGCCGGCATCGATGGCAAGATCAAGGGCCCGGCCAAGGAGATCGTTGCTCGCCTGGCCGCCCTGGCGCAGGTCGACGACAGACAGGGGAAAGACGAGCCGGAGGAGCAGTCCGGCGAGACGCTCCGGCAACGGTCAGCGGGGATCGCCAAGCGCAGCATCGGCGCCGTGGGGCGCATCGGTCGGGGTCTGCAGGAGAAGCGGAACGCTCGCACAGTGGCCGAGGCCGAGGCTGACGAGATCGCCCGCCGCAGCTCGTCAGGAGCCGATGCCGAGACGGAGTGACCTCAAGTGTGGTCTTTCGACGCCCGCTTCACGCATGTTCTCGGTGCTGCGTCGAAACCGTCGGCAAGGTCCCCACGGAGGAAAGGGAGCGCGGCATGAAGGACGGCGACGTAGTGGAGTTCCGGTTCAACGTGGGACCCCTCCACAACGGGCGAGCCGAATGAAGCCCACCATCGCAGACTGCGCGCTGGCGGGCTTCTCGCGCGAAAGTCACGCGGCGGAGCGCCTCAGCGGGACGAATCACGGGGCAGGGGAGTCCACCGCAGGGTGAGGCCACCGACGGCGGCCAGCGCCGCGTGGGCGTCGTCGGCGGCGTCCTCCAGCCCGTCCGCCACGTCTTCACCGGCCGAGGTGAGTAGCAGGACCGCGTGGTGGTCCGCGTCGGGCTGCTCGCCCGGGTCGGCGCGCCAGCCGCCCCTGCCTCGCACGCCGTCCTCGTCCCCGGGCAGGGAGGCCAGCCACGCGGCGGCCGCCCGGGCCGCCCCGGGGCCGACGACGTCCAGCCGCAGGGTCGCGGGGGAGCCGTCGTTGCCCGGCGGGGTGCCCCACAGCCAGTCGAGGTCCACCTGCCACGGTTGGGCGCCCGCGGGGCCGCCCGGGGGCGGGGTGTGGCCTCCCGGACCGGCGTCGTCGGTGCGGGCCTGATCGATCCGGCGGTGGGCCCTGGTCATGGCGGCCTCCTGTGCTGGCGGGATGGGGCGATCATAGGCCGGGGGTGACGGAGGCCGTGGTCGCCAGGGGCGATACTCAAGGCGTGAGCGCTCCCCACGGACAGGACACCCCATGACCGCCACCCTCGTCGCCGCACGCCTCGCCGGAGGCCACGGGCATCGCACGCTCTTCGAGGACCTGGACCTGACGGTCGCGCCGGGGGACGTCGTCGGCGTCGTGGGGGCCAACGGGGCGGGCAAGTCCACCCTGCTGCGCATCCTCGGCGGGGACCTGGCCCCGCAGGCCGGCACCGTGTCCCTGGCGCCGTCGGACGCGTTCGTGGGGTGGCTGCCGCAGGAGCACGAGCGCGTGGTCGGCGAGTCCGTGGCCGCGTACCTCGCCCGCCGCACCGGGTGCGCCGCGGCGCAGGCCGAAATGGACGACGCCGCCGAGGTCACCGACGCCGCTGCGGACCGCTACAACACCGCCCTGAACCGCTGGCTCGCCTCCGGCGCCGCGGACCTGGAGGAGCGGGTGCCCGAGGTGCTCGCCGAGCTCGGCCTGGACCTCGCCGGGGACCCGGCCCAGGTGCTCATGACCTCGCTCTCCGGAGGGCAGGCCGCCCGCGTCGGCCTGGCCGCGCTGCTGCTGAGCCGCTTCGACGTCGTGCTCCTGGACGAGCCCACCAACGACCTCGACCTGGACGGCCTCGCTCGCCTCGAGGCGTTCGTGCAGCAGCTGCGCGGCGGCGTCGTGCTCGTCTCCCACGACCGCGAGTTCCTGGCCCGCTGCGTCACCCGCGTGCTGGAGCTGGACCTCGCCCAGCACGCCAACCGCGTGTACGGCGGCGGATACGAGGCCTACCTCGAGGAGCGCGCCACGCTGCGCCGCCAGGCCCGGGAGAAGTACGAGGAGTTCGCGCAGCAGAAGGCGGACCACGTCTCCCGCGCCCGCACCCAGCGCGAGTGGTCCAGTCAGGGCGTGCGCAACGCGCTGCGCAAGGCCCCGGACAACGACAAGATCCGCCGCAAGGCCTCCTCCGAGTCCTCGGAGAAGCAGGCCCAGAAGGTCCGTCAGATGGAGTCCCGCATCGCCCGCCTGGAGGAGGTGGAGGAGCCGCGCAAGGAGTGGCGGCTGGAGTTCACCATCGGCGCGGCGCCGCGCTCGTCGTCGGTGGTGGCCACTCTCAACGACGCCGTCTTCCGCCAGGGCGACTTCACGCTGGGCCCGGTGTCCGTGCAGGTGAACGCGGGGGAGCGGATCGGCATCACCGGCCCGAACGGCGCGGGCAAGTCCACGCTCCTTCGCGGCCTGCTGGGGCGGCAGACCCCCGACGACGGCGCGGCGGCCATGGGTGCGTCCGTCGCCGTCGGGGAGATCGACCAGGCGCGCGGGCAGCTCGAGGGGGAGAGGCCGCTGGCCGAGGCCTTCGAGGCGCTCGTGCCGGAGATGGCCGCCGGGGACGTCCGGACCCTGCTGGCGAAGTTCGGCCTCAAGGCGGACCACGTGATCCGGCCGGTGGGGGAGCTCTCCCCGGGCGAGCGGACCCGCGCGGGCCTGGCCCTGCTGCAGGCCCGCGGCGTCAATGTGCTCGTGCTGGATGAGCCGACCAACCACCTGGACCTCGAGGCCATCGAGCAGCTGGAGCAGGCCCTCGAGTCCTACGACGGCGCGCTGCTGCTCGTTACCCACGACCGCCGCATGCTCGAGTCCGTCCGGCTGGACCGGCGCTGGCACGTGACCGGCGGGCGGGTGGAGGAGCGCTGACGCCCCGGCCGTCGGCTTAAAGCTTGCACGCAACTCGGTTGTGGACGACCATAAGAGCCGAGACCCCTCCGTCGAAAGGACCCCCGCCATGTCCCGCATCCTGATGATCCTCACCTCCCACGACCAGCTGGGCGACACCGGCCGCACGACCGGGTTCTGGCTCGAAGAGTTCGCCGCGCCCTACTACGTCTTCCAGGACGCCGGCCACGAGATCACCCTCGCCTCGCCCCGCGGCGGCCAGCCGCCCATCGACCCGACGAGCTCGCAGCCGGAGATGCAGACCGAGGCCACCCGCCGGTTCGACCAGGACGAGGAGGCCAAGGCCGCCCTGGCCCACACGACGCCCCTGGCCCAGGTGGACGTGGACGGGTTCGACGCCGTCTTCTACCCGGGCGGTCACGGCCCGCTGTGGGACCTGGTGTCCGACGCCGACTCCACGCGGATCATCCTCGACAGCGACGCGGCCGGGCGCCCGCTCGGCCTCGTCTGCCACGCGCCCGGGATTCTGCACCCGATCACCGCGGCCGACGGCACCCCGTTCGTGCGCGGCCGTCAGGTCGCCGGGTTCACCAACGGCGAGGAGGAGGCCGCCCAGCTGACGGACGTCGTCCCGTTCCTCGTCGAGGACTCGCTGATCGCCGCCGGCGCGGACTACCGCAAGGGCCCGGACGGGGAGAGCTTCGTGGTCACGGACGGCACCCTGGTGACCGGCCAGAACCCGGCCTCCTCCGCCGACGCCGCCCGCCGCCTTCTCGACCTGCTCGCGGGCTGACCCAACGCCGAATCGACCGCACCGACCCTGAGGAGACCACCATGAGCACCCCCACCCGCACGCGCGAGATCCACCTCG
>NZ_JAUNHR010000055.1:0-13362 GCF_030523875.1 Micrococcus sp.
GACGCCCTCACCGCGGTGTTCGGCGAGGAGATGCTGCTGGCGATCTCGATCGACGCGAGCCTGCAGCCCCCGCGCACCCCCTCCGCGGACGACCGCCGCGCGGAGGTGCCGGCCGAACCCGCCGCGGCCGACGTCGACGCGCCCGCCCCGACCCCCGCACCCCCCGTCGCGGGCGCCCACCGGGGGATCGCGGAGGAGCTGCCCGGCCTGGCCCGCCCGCGCCCGCAGGAGGCCCCGGCCCCCGCGCCCGGCGCCCCGGGCGCGCCCACCCCGGCGCCGCCGTCGACGTCCTCGGAGACCAGCCGGCTCAACGACCGGTACCACTTCGACACGTTCGTGATCGGCTCCTCGAACCGCTTCGCGCACGCCGCGGCCAACGCGGTGGCCGAGGCGCCGGCGAAGGCCTACAACCCGCTGTTCATCTACGGCGAGTCAGGCCTGGGCAAGACCCACCTGCTGCACGCGATCGGCCACTACGCCCGCCGCCTCTACCCGGGCCTGCGGGTGCGGTACGTGAACTCGGAGGAGTTCACCAACGACTTCATCAACTCCATCCGCCACGACGAGGGCGCCTCGTTCAAGCAGGTCTACCGCAACGTGGACATCCTGCTGATCGACGACATCCAGTTCCTCGCGGACAAGGAGGCGACGGTCGAGGAGTTCTTCCACACCTTCAACACGCTCTACAACAACAACAAGCAGGTCGTGATCACCTCCGACCTGCCGCCCAAGCAGCTCTCGGGCTTCGAGGACCGCCTGCGCTCCCGCTTCGAGTGGGGCCTGATCACGGACATCCAGCCGCCGGACCTGGAGACCCGCATCGCCATCCTCCGCAAGAAGGCGGAGGCGGAGGGGCTCGTGGCCCCGCCCGAGGCGCTGGAGTACATCGCCTCCCGCATCTCCACGAACATCCGCGAGCTCGAGGGTGCGCTGATCCGCGTGACGGCGTTCGCGTCCCTGAACCGGCAGCCGGTGGACATCGAGCTGGCCGAGCAGGTGCTCAAGGACCTCATCACGGACGACGCCGGGCACGAGATCACGCCGGAGCTGATCGTCCACACCACGGCCGAGTACTTCAACCTGACCATGGACGAGCTGACCAGCAAGTCCCGCACCCGGACGCTCGTGACGGCCCGGCAGATCGCCATGTACCTGCTGCGCGAGCTCACGGAGATGTCCCTGCCGAAGATCGGGCAGGAGCTCGGCGGCCGCGACCACACGACGGTGATGCACGCGGACCGCAAGATCCGCGAGCTGATGGCGGAGCGCCGCACGATCTTCAACCAGGTGACGGAGCTCACCAACGAGATCAAGCGCAAGCAGCGCGGGGCCTGAGCACCCCCTCGGACCCTCGACCGGCGGTCGAGACTCCCTCCACATTGTCCACCGCTGTGGACAACCCGGTGGACAACTCCCTCCCCTGTGGATGAACGGCCCACCTGTGGACGGCGGAATCCTGCGGCGGGCGGTGTCCCCAGCCCTCTCCACACCCTTGGGGACACGGCCGGTCCACATCCGGGGGAATCACATCGATGTGATTCGCTTCTCCACCGTCATCCACAGTTGTCCACAGGCAAGATCGGCATGATTCCGCGGTTCTCCGGCGATGTGGATGGAGAATGTGGACAACCCTGTGGACAAGGAGGGGAGAACCGCGCCCACCCTCGGGACGACGCCGGTCCAGGGTGTGGATCGGCCGGACGGCGGCCTCGACGTCGTCCACCGGGCGTGCACACCCCGAACGGGACGGGATCCACACGGTTCCCCCAGCGGAATCCGCAGAACGGCGGGCTCTGGAGCGGATCTCCACAGATTCCACACCTGCTACCACCACTCCTGATCCCTTCTCGAAGATCCCGCCAAGCAACATCAACCCGCCTCGACACCCCCACCGACGAATCACAAGAATCCGAGCGCCCACAGGGCGCTCGGGCGACCTGACACCGCGCTCTCGGAGCGCCTATGCTGACTGGGCGCGCCTCCTTGAACCACAGGGATCCTTGTGATTCAGCGGCAGACGCCGTCCCGTGGACCGTGAGCCCCGTCTCCGGCCCCCCGACCGCAGGAACCCCGCCAGAGAGGCAGTGCAGAGACCGTGAAGTTCACCGTGGCACGCGACATCCTCAGCGACGCCGTCTCCTGGGCGGCCCGCTCCCTGTCCCCGCGGCCGCCGGTGCCGGTCCTCTCCGGGTTGCTGATCACCGCCGAGGACGGCCTGGTCTCGATCGCCAGCTTCGACTACGAGACCTCGGCCCGCCTCCAGATCGAGGCGGACGTGGAGACCGAGGGCCAGGTCCTGGTCTCCGGCCGGCTGCTGAACGACATCGTCCGCGCCCTGCCCGCCGCCGCGGTGACCGTGGAGCTCGACGGCGGCAAGGTCCTCGTCTCCTGCCGCTCCTCGCGCTTCTCCCTGGCCACCATGCCCGTGGGCGACTACCCGGCCCTGCCGGAGCTGCCGGCCGCCGCCGGCACCGTGGACGGCGCCGAGTTCGCCCACGCCGTCGCCCAGGTGACCGTGGCCGCCTCCCGGGACGACACCCTCCCGATCCTCACCGCCGTGAAGGTCGAGATCGAGGGCGACACCATGACGTTCCTGGCCACGGACCGCTACCGGCTGGCCATGAAGGAGATCCGCTGGAACCCCGCGGACCCGTCCGTGTCCACCTCGCTGCTGGTCAAGGCCCGCACCCTCACCGAGGTGGCCAAGTCCCTCGGCGGCGGTGGGCAGCTGGAGATCATGTTCGGCGAGGGCGCCGACCTCGTGGGCTTCTCCTCGGGCGGCCGGCGGACCACCTCCGTCCTGGTCGACGGCGAGTACCCCAAGATCCGCTCCCTGTTCCCGGAGTCCAGCCCCATCGAGGCCGTGGTGGACACCGCCGCCCTCGTGGAAGCCTCGCGCCGCGTGGCCCTGGTGGCCGAGCGCAACACCGCGCTGCGCATGGTGTTCACCCAGGGCCAGGTCTCCCTGGACGCCGGCACCGGCGACGACGCCTCCGCCAACGAGTCCGTGCCCTGCACCCTGGAGGGGGACGAGATCACCGTGGCCTTCAACCCGGCCTACCTCTCCGAGGGCCTGGCCGTGGTGGACCAGCCGCAGGTGCGGTTCTCCTTCACCTCGGCCCCCAAGCCGGCGCTGCTCACGGGCGTGTCCGAGGAGTCCGGGAGCGTCTCGGACCACCGGTACCTCGTGATGCCGGTCCGCCTGACCTGACGGGCGGGGGCTGACCGCACCCGTGCACCTGTCCCACCTCACCGTCGCGGACTTCCGCTCCTACCGCTGGGCGGACCTGGAGCTGAGCGCGGGGTCCACCGTGCTGCTGGGCGCCAACGGGGTGGGCAAGACCAACCTGGTGGAGGCCATCGGCTACCTGGGCTCCCACCAGTCCCACCGGGTCAGCCAGGACGCGCAGCTGGTGCGCTTCGGCCAGGACCGTGCGCGGATCGCCGGGCGCGTGCACCGCGGCTCCCGCACCGTGGCCCTGGAGCTGGAGATCCTGCCGGGCCGCTCGAACCGGGTGGCCATCAACCGCGGCGCCCCGGTCCGCGCCCGCGAGGGCCTGGGGATCCTGCGCACCGTGGTGTTCGCGCCCGAGGACCTCGGCCTGGTGACGGGGGAGCCGGGCGGCCGGCGTCGCTTCCTGGACCAGCTCATGGTGCAGCTGCGCCCGGCCCTGGGGCAGGCCGCGGCGGACTACGAGCGGGTCCTGCGCCAGCGCAACGCCCTGCTGAAGTCCGCCCGGCGCTCGCACCGCTGGGGCGCCGAGGAGGAGGCCACCCTCGAGGTCTGGGACCAGCACCTCGCCGCGGCCGGCGCCCGTCTGCTGCACGGGCGGCTGCACGTGCTGCGGCTGCTGGCCCACCCCCTGCAGCAGGACTACGCGGCGCTGACCAACGGCTCCAAGGCCGCCGCCTACTCGTACGAGTCCACCGTGCCGCTGGCGCGCGGCACCCACGCGGAGGTGCCCGCCGTCGCGGACCTCGCCGCGGACATGACGGCCGCGCTGCGCACCCAGCGGGACGAGGAGCGCGCCCGCGCGCTCACCCTGGTGGGCCCGCACCGGGACGAGCTGGCGCTGTTCCTCGGCCCCGCTCCGGCCCGCGGCTACGCCTCGCACGGAGAGACGTGGTCCCTCGCGCTGGCGCTGCGCCTGGCGGCCTACGACGTGCTGGTGGCCGACGACCCGGACCCGGACGCCCGCCCCGTGCTGATCCTCGACGACGTGTTCGCCGAGCTCGACGCCGCCCGCCGCACCCGCCTGGCCGGGCTCGTGGGACGCGCGGAGCAGGTGGTGGTCACGGCCGCCGCGCTGGCGGACGTCCCCGCCGAGCTGGCCGGGCCGCGCGTGCTGATCCGCCAGGACGCCGAGGGCTCCGAGGCCGTGCCCGCGGCCGCCCCCGTGGAGGGCGACATCCGCGCCCCGCGCGTCGCGCCCCCGGCCGACCCCGACGACGGCGGCGCCCCGGCCCAGGAGCCCGCCGCCGATCCCACCCCGGAGCAGCCCGATGCGTGAGCGCTCCCTCGAGCCGGACGCGCTCGCGGAGCTGCCCCCGGACCGCCCGGACCTGGCGCTCGTGCAGCTGCGCCGCGTCCAGGACGCCGCCCGGGAGCGGGGGGAGGCGCCCCTGCGCTCGCGGGGGACCGCCGCCGGCCTGGCCACGCAGATGGCGGGCACCGGGTCCCCGGGCGGTGCCGCCGGCGCCTCGGCCGCGGGGGCACGGCGCCGCCCCGGGCAGCCCACGGACCGGGACCCGGCCACCGTCTCGAGCGTGTTCGGCCGCCTGATCCGGGACCGCGGCTGGTCCACGCCGGTGGCGGTGGGCTCGGTGCTCACCCGCTGGGCCGAGCTCGTGGGCCCGGAGATCGCCCTGCACTGCCACCCGGAGAGCTTCGAGAACTCGGTGGTGCGGGTGCGCACCAGCTCCACGGCGTGGGCCACCCAGCTGCGCCTGATGAGCCCGGTGCTGCTGCAGCGCTTCGACGAGGCGCTCGGGCCCGGCGTCGTCACCCGGATCGACGTCGCCGGCCCGGCGGCGCCGAGCTGGCGGCACGGCCCGCGCACCGTGCGCGGCGGCCGCGGCCCGCGGGACACGTACGGCTGAGCCGGCCCGGCGCCGCCGGGAGGGGGCGCCGTCGGGGCCGAGGCCGTGGACGCCCCTCTGGCGCGTCCGGGGGGCCAGGGGCGTGCCGGGAGACCTGGAGAGGGTGGACCGGCGGTCCTGACCGGCGTCTGAGCCCGTCCAGGGCATGATCCGACCCCCTCGCACCCCGCCCGATGCGGCGTGAGTGCCTCCCACGCCGTAGGATGAGGGGGAACAGGCGCCGCCGGTCCCCGGCCGGCGGCCCGCCCCGCGTCCCCCGCGGACCGCTCCCGGCAGACGTCGCCGGCGCGCCATACGGGGCGCGTCCCCCGCGCGCGTGCGCGGGCGACGAGCGGGGCGCCCCTGACCGTCCCGTCCTGAGGAAGTGACCCGCCCGTGGTTGACGCCCCATCCGAGAACCCCGAGCAGCAGCCGGAGAGCGACCGGGAGGCGGCGGCCACGCCGGCCCCCGAGTCCTCCGCGGCGGCGCCGGACCAGGCCGTGGCCCCCGCCCGCCCCGCCGAGGACCGTCGCGTCCCCGGCGACTACGGGGCCAACGCCATCACGGTGCTCGAGGGCCTCGAGGCCGTGCGCAAGCGCCCCGGCATGTACATCGGCTCCACCGGCCCGCGCGGCCTGCACCACCTGGTCTACGAGGTCGTGGACAACTCGGTGGACGAGGCCCTGGCCGGGTACGCGGACGGCATCGACGTCACGCTCCAGGCCGACGGTGGGGTGCGCGTGGAGGACAACGGCCGCGGCATCCCGGTGGACGTGCACCCCACCGAGGGCAAGCCCACCGTCGAGGTGGTCATGACGATCCTGCACGCCGGCGGCAAGTTCGGCGGCGGCGGATACGCCGTCTCCGGCGGCCTGCACGGCGTGGGCATCTCCGTGGTCAACGCCCTGTCCACCCGCGTGGAGACCGAGATCCGCCGCCAGGGCCACGCGTGGCGCATGTCCTTCGCGGACGGCGGCGTCCCCCAGGGCGAGCTGGTCAAGGGCGAGGCCACGGACGCCACAGGCACCACCCAGACCTTCTGGCCGGACCCGGCGATCTTCGACACGATCGACTTCGACTACGAGACCCTCCGCGCCCGCTTCCAGCAGATGGCGTTCCTGAACAAGGGCCTGCGCATCACGCTCACGGACGAGCGCGTGCAGGAGGACAACGCGGTCCACGACGACGAGATCGTGGGCGAGGGCACCGCAGGGGAGGACGTCGCGGAGAACGGCCTCACGGACGACGCCGGCCAGGCGCCGCAGCGCCGCAGCGTCACCTACCTCTACGAGGACGGCCTGCTCGACTACGTCAAGCACCTGAACTCCTCGAAGAAGTCCGAGGTGGTGCACGAGGACGTGATCGCGTTCGAGGCCGAGGACGGCGGCCGGAACATGGCCGTGGAGGTGGCCATGCAGTGGACCACCGCCTACTCGGAGTCCGTGCACACCTACGCGAACACCATCAACACGCACGAGGGCGGCACCCACGAGGAGGGCTTCCGCTCCGCGCTGACGGCCCTGGTGAACCGGTACGCCCGCGAGAAGGAGATCCTCAAGCCCAAGGAGGACAACCTCACGGGCGAGGACATCCGCGAGGGCCTGACCGCGGTGGTCTCGGTGAAGCTCTCCGAGCCGCAGTTCGAGGGCCAGACCAAGACGAAGCTGGGCAACTCCGAGGCCCGCGGCTTCGTCTCCAAGGTGGTCACCGAGCACCTCGGCGACTGGCTCGAGCGCAACCCGGGCACCGCGAAGGACATCATCCGCAAGGCCATCCAGGCCTCGCACGCCCGCATGGCGGCCCGCAAGGCCCGGGACAACGCGCGGCGCAAGTCCCCGCTGGAGTCCTTCGGCATGCCCGGCAAGCTCGCGGACTGCTCCTCGAAGGACCCGGCCCGCTGCGAGGTGTACATCGTGGAGGGCGACTCCGCCGGCGGCTCCGCCAAGCAGGGTCGCAACCCGGACACCCAGGCGATCCTGCCGTTGCGCGGCAAGATCCTGAACGTGGAGCGGGCCCGCCTGGACAAGGCCCTGGGCAACGCGGAGATCCAGTCGATGATCACCGCCTTCGGCACGAACATCGGCGAGGACTTCGACATCGCCAAGCTGCGGTACCACAAGATCGTGCTGATGGCCGACGCGGACGTGGACGGCCAGCACATCACCACGCTGCTGCTGACCGTGCTGTTCCGGTACATGCGCCCGCTGATCGAGGCCGGCCACGTGTTCCTGGCGCAGCCGCCGCTGTACCGCATCAAGTGGACCAACGCCCCGCACGACTACGTCTTCTCCGACGAGGAGCGCGACACCGCGATCGAGGCCGGCCTGGCCCGCGGCTGGCGCTACCCGAAGGACAACGGCGTGCAGCGCTACAAGGGCCTGGGCGAGATGAACTACCAGGAGCTGTGGGACACCACCATGGACCCCGAGCACCGCACCCTGCTGCAGGTGACCATGGAGGACGCCGCCGCCGCGGACCAGGTCTTCTCGATGCTGATGGGCGAGGACGTCGAGTCCCGCCGCAGCTTCATCCAGCAGAACGCCAAGGACATCCGGTTCCTGGACATCTGATCCGGGCCGCCTGACCTTCCCGAGACTTCCCACGCAGGAGAGGAGTCGCCTTGAGCGACGAGACCACCCCGGGCGCCGAGCCCGAGACGCCGCAGGACGGCGCCGAGCAGACCCCGCAGACCGGCCAGGACATCGCCGTCGAGCACTACGTGCTGCCCGAGGGCGCCGCGGACAAGGTGGAGCCGGTCGACCTCGAGTCGGAGATGAAGCGCTCCTACCTCGACTACGCGATGGCCGTGATCGTGGGCCGCGCGCTGCCGGACGTGCGCGACGGCCTCAAGCCGGTGCACCGCCGCGTGCTCTACGCGATGTACGACGGCGGCTACCGCCCGGACCGCTCCTTCAACAAGTCGGCCCGCGTGGTCGGCGAGGTGATGGGCAACTACCACCCGCACGGCGACACGGCGATCTACGACGCCCTCGTCCGCCTGATCCAGGACTGGGTCATGCGGTACCCGCTGGCCCTGGGCCAGGGCAACTTCGGCTCCCCGGGCAACGACGGCGCCGCCGCCCAGCGGTACACCGAGACCAAGATGGCCCCGCTGGCCATGGAGATGGTCCGGGACATCGACGAGGACACCGTCGACATGCAGGAGAACTACGACGGCAAGCAGCAGGAGCCCACCGTCCTGCCGGCCCGGTTCCCGAACCTGCTGGTCAACGGCTCCTCAGGCATCGCCGTCGGCATGGCCACGAACATCCCGCCGCACAACATGCGCGAGGTGGCCGCGGGCGTGCAGTGGTACCTGGAGAACCCGGAGGCCACCCGCGAGGAGCTCCTCGAGGCGCTGCTGCGCCGCATCCAGGGCCCGGACTTCCCCAGCGGCGCCCAGATCCTGGGGCGCCGGGGCGTGGAGGAGGTGTACCGGACCGGCCGCGGCCCGATCACCATGCGCGCCGTGGTGAGCGTGGAGGAGCTGCAGGGGCGCACGTGCCTCGTGGTCACCGAGCTGCCGTACATGGTCAACCCGGACAACCTCGCCGCGAAGATCGCGGAGATGGTGCGCGACGGGAAGATCTCCGGCATCGCGGACATGCGCGACGAGACCTCCGGCCGCACCGGCCAGCGCCTGGTGATCGTGCTCAAGCGGGACGCCGTGCCGAAGGTCGTGCTGAACAACCTGTACAAGCACACGGACCTGCAGACGAACTTCTCCGCCAACATGCTGGCCCTCGTGGACGGCGTGCCGCGCACCCTGTCCCTGGACGGCTTCGTGCACCACTGGGTGCGCCACCAGATCGAGGTCGTCGTCCGGCGCACCGCGTACCGGAAGAAGAAGGCCGAGGCCCGCGCCCACATCCTGCAGGGCCTGCTCAAGGCCCTGGACATGCTGGACGAGGTCATCGCGACCATCCGCCGCTCGGCCTCCGCCGACGTCGCCCGCGAGGCCCTCAAGACCCTCCTGGACATCGACGACGACCAGGCCAAGGCCATCCTGGGCATGCAGCTGCGCCAGCTCGCCGCCCTGGAGTCGCAGCAGATCCAGGACGAGTACGACGAGCTCATGGCCCGGATCGCCGAGTACACGGCGATCCTGGAGTCCCCGCAGCGTCAGCGCGAGGTGGTCTCCGAGGAGCTGACCGCGCTCGTGGACAGGCACGGCGACGAGCGCCGCACCGAGATCGTGGCCGGCTTCGACGGGGACATGTCCATGGAGGACCTGATCCCCGAGGAGGAGATGGTCGTCACCATCACCCGCGGCGGCTACGTCAAGCGCACCCGGATCGACAACTACCGCTCGCAGGCGCGCGGCGGCAAGGGCGTGCGCGGGGCCGCGCTGCGCGGCGACGACGTCGTGGAGCACTTCCTCACGGTGTCCACGCACCACTGGCTGCTGTTCTTCACGAACTTCGGCCGCGTGTACCGGATCAAGACGTACGAGCTGCTCGAGGCCGGCCGCGACGCGAAGGGCCAGCACGTGGCCAACCTGCTCGCGTTCCAGCCGGACGAGCGGATCGCGCAGATCCAGCCGCTGGCCGGGTACGACGGCGCCGCCGAGCACCTGGTCCTGGCCACGCGCAACGGTCTCGTGAAGAAGACGCCCCTGGCGGACTACGACACGAACCGCACCGCCGGCCTGATCGCGATCAAGCTGCGCGAGGGCGACGAGCTCGTCTCGGCGCGCGTGGTGACGGCGCAGGACGACCTGATCCTCATCTCCCGCCTCGGCCAGTCGCTGCGCTTCACCGCCACGGACGAGGCCCTGCGCCCCATGGGCCGCGCCACCTCGGGCGTGACGGGCATGAAGTTCCGCGACGACGACTCGCTGCTCGCGATGGACGTGGTCCGGCAGGGCGACGACGGCTACGTCTTCACCGTGACCGACGGCGGCTTCGCCAAGCGCACGCACGTGGACGAGTACCGCGTGCAGGGCCGCGGCGGCCTGGGCATCAAGGTGGCCAAGCTCGTGGACGACCGCGGCGAGCTCGCCGGCGGCCTCGTGGTGGGCGAGGACCAGGAGGTCCTCGTGGTGATGGCCTCCGGCAAGGTGGTCCGCTCCGCGGTGTCCGGCGTGCCCGCCAAGGGCCGCGACACCATGGGAGTGGTCTTCGCGAAGCCGGACCGGCGCGACCGGATCGTGGCCGTGACCCTCAACAACGAGGACGAGATCGAGGCCAAGGCGGACGAGCAGGCGGACCGGCCCGATGGCCGGGACGCCGCGCCGACGTCGTCGGAGGCCCCGGAGACGGCCGCCGGGGGCGCCCCCGCCCCGGGGGTACCCTTGGACGCAGTCAACGACCCGAACGACCCCGCAGCAGCTCCGGAGGGCGACGCCCCCGGTGAGGATGCAGACGGAGGAGACCAGTGAGCACGTCCGCCTCGCCGCGCCCGTCCGGCGGCACGAAGGGGGCCACGCCCTCCCGCCCGGTGCGCCGCTCCAGCACCCGGGACGCGCAGGAGGACCTGGTCCGCGCCGTGCCGAAGGCGAAGGTGCGCCGCGCCCGCCTGCAGCTGAGCCGGATCGACCCGTGGTCCGTCCTGAAGCTGGCCTTCCTGCTCTCCGTGGCGCTGGGCGTGCTGACCGTGGTGGCCGCCATCGCGATCTACACGCTCGGCGAGCTCACCGGCGTCTTCGGCCTGATCAACGACGTCCTGGGCACCATCCTGGGCGCCGAGGCCGGCACCTACACCGTGGAGTCCCTGGCCCCGCTGAGCACCGTGGTCTCCCTGGCCACCGTGGCGGCGGTGCTGAACGTGATCCTGCTGACCGCCCTGGCCACCGTCCTGGCGCTGCTGTACAACGTGTGCGCCGCGCTCGTGGGCGGCCTCGGGGTCACCCTCACGGACGACTGATCCGGGCCCTCGGCCCGACCGACGACGACGCCCCGCGCGGATTTGCGCGGGGCGTCGCCGTGCCTGTAGAGTCATCTCCTGTTGTGGACGGATCACTGGTCCGTGCGCAACGGTGAGGGCGTATAGCTCAGGCGGTTAGAGCGCTTCGCTGATAACGAAGAGGTCCCAAGTTCAAGTCTTGGTACGCCCACTCCACGCACGAGCCCCGGTCTGACTGGGGCTCGAGTCGTCTGACGGGGAGGAGACCCCATGCGTCTGGCACGAGCCGCCACCCTGGTGGCGGGCGCCGCGGCCGCGTACGGGCTCCGCGCCTGGCAGCGCAACCGCGAGGGCCGGCAGGTCTGGGCCGACGCCACGGACGGCCTGCCCGGACCGGAGGCGCCGTCCCGGCCCGCCGAGGACGACCGCGTGGATCCGCAGGAGACGCCGCAGGGCTGATCCCACGGGGGCATGGCGCAATTGGTAGCGCACCTGCTTTGCAAGCAGGGGGTTAGGGGTTCGAGTCCCCTTGCCTCCACCACGAGGCGAAGGCCCCGTCCGGATGCGAGAGCGTCCCGGCGGGGCCTTCGCCATGCCCGGGGCGCCGCGTCACCCGCGACGCGGCCCGTCACCTGCGATGCAGCCCGGGACCGAGCAGCATCCGCCGCACCCGCGGGCTGACCAGGGCCGTGCAGCCGAGCGCCACGAGGGCCGTGACGAGCAGGAGCCGGGTGGGGATCTCCGCCAGCGACTCCGGGTGCACGAGGGCCGCGACGGCGGACAGCGCCGCCGTCCCCAGGCAGCCCAGCAGCAGCACGCCCCGCAGGACCCGCCCGGCCGCCTCCTGCCGTTGCCGCTCCGCCCGGTGCTGCTCCGGTGTCCGGGAGCGGCGGCGCCACCGATCGGCCACCAGGGCGGGGGCCGCCAGGAGCAGGTCCGTCCCGGGCGGGCCGGGGGAGCGGAGCAGCACCCGCACGTTCCCCCGCACCCCCACCAGCGCCCAGAAGACGGCGGCCACGGTGCAGGCCACGGCGACGAGGACCGGCTCTCCGAGGAACGCAGCCACCGCAGCGCACGCCAGGCACGCCGCCGCCACGAGGAGGCAGACCAGCCCCAGCAGGACGGCGCCCAGTCCCACGGCCACGCCACGGGCCCACCCTGGCCCGGCGCCCGCCCCTGCGGCGGCCTCCTCGCGGGCACGCCCGTCCTCCTGGCCCGCCGCACGGGCGGTCCCCTCCTGCGTCCACGTCCTCCGGATCCCCTCCATGCGGCCACGCTAGGCCGCGCACCCCGCCCATGGACGGGGTGCGCGGAATCTGTGGACAGACGACGCCCCGGCCCGATCCGCGAGGGATCGGCGCCGGGGCGTCGTCTCAGGGGTGCTGCGGGAGGGTCAGCGGGCGCCGGGGCCCTGCTGCACCACCACGGTGGGGCCCTGGCCGGTGCGGCCGGCCAGACGGGCCTCGGCCACGGCCTGCTCCTGCTTGGCGTAGGGGTTCACCACGCCGTCCTGCTGGACCACCGGGATGTTCGCGGTGATCGGGCCCGGGACCGGGGCGGTCCACGGGTCCTGCACCGGCTTGGTCAGCTTCCACACCGCCACGCCGGCGCCGGCGGCCGCGGCGGCCATGCCGGCCACGATCCAGCCGCGGCCGGAGCGGGACTCGGCACGGGCCTGGCGCTGCAGGTCCTTGCGGGTCCGCTTGGCGTAGCCCGCGGCGTTCTTGCGCAGGTGCTTGACGGCCTTCTTGTCCCCGGTCAGCTTGATCAGCAGCTGCTCCACGGAGGCGGGCACCTCGACGTCGTGGGCGGTCCTCTCCGCGCGGCCGGCGGCACCCGCCAGGGCGGCGGCGGCCTGCGGGGCGTACTCGGCACGGCGGTCCTGCGCGTACTGCGAGGCCTGCTCGAGGCGGTCCTTCACCTGCGGGGCGAGCTCCTGGGAGCGGTCCTGCAGTGCGGCCACGGCGGTGGCCAGCAGGCCCGCGGCGGTCAGGCCGCCGGCGGCGGCCGCGTCCTTGGCGTCCGACGCCTTCGCGGCGAACAGCGCCTGCGCGCCCTCCGCCTTCTTCGCCGCCTGCTTCTTCGTGCCGCGGGCGTCCTTCTTCAGCGCGACGGCCTTCTTGGCCCCGCGCTTGCGGGACTTCTTGGCGGCCTTCGCGGCGTCCTTGCGGGCCTGCGCGGCCTTCTTCTCCGCGTCCTTCCGGACGGCGGCGGCCTTGTCCTGGACGTCCTTGCCCACGGTCTGGGCGGTGTCCTGCGCGGAGGCCACGAGGTCGGCCAGGGTGGCGCCGACGGCGCCGAGGCCGCCCGCGACGGCCGGGGCCGCCTTCTCGTAGCGGTCCTGCACGGCGGTGCTCACGCGGGCCGAGGTGTCCTTGACGCGCGGGGCGACCTCGTCCTTGGCCAGGCGGCGGCCCTCGGAGGCGGCGACCTTGCCG
>NZ_JAUNHR010000055.1:13462-17000 GCF_030523875.1 Micrococcus sp.
CGACCTTGCCGTAGGCGGCGCTGACCTCGCCCCAGGCGCGGGCGTTCTCCACCTGGGGTGCGGCCCAGTGGCGCAGGGCCTCGGCCTGGCGGGCGAAGAACGTGTCCGCCGCGCCGTCGTGCTCGATCTCGGTGCTCAGGGTCTTGCGGGCCATGGTGCCTCCGGTCTCCTTCTGATGTTCTGTCGGACGGTGCGTCCTCTCCCTCCCCAGGGTAGTGCGGCGCGGGGGATCCGGCACGGTCCGGGCCGACGTCGTCCACCGCGGGAGGCCGGACCGGGGCGCGGCGCGGGATCGGATGGAACAATGGGGGCCATGACCAACGCAACGCACACCGCGACCATCCACACGAACCACGGCGACATCGTCGTCGAGCTGTTCGGCAACCACGCCCCCAAGACCGTGAAGAACTTCGTGGGCCTGGCCACCGGCGAGCAGGAGTGGACGCACCCGCAGACCGGCGAGAAGAACAACGGCGCCCCCCTGTACTCCGGCACCGTGTTCCACCGCATCATCAAGGACTTCATGATCCAGGGCGGCGACCCGCTCGGCATGGGCATCGGCGGCCCCGGCTACCAGTTCGGCGACGAGATCCACCCCGAGCTGCAGTTCGACCGCCCCTACCTGCTGGCCATGGCCAACGCCGGCCCCGGCACCAACGGCTCGCAGTTCTTCATCACCTCCGTGCCCACCGGCTGGCTCAACGGCAAGCACACCATCTTCGGCGAGGTGAAGGACGAGGCCTCCCAGAAGGTCGTCGACCAGCTGAACTCCGTGGCCACCGACCCGCGTGACCGCCCGCTCGAGGACGTCGTCATCGAGTCCGTCGAGATCACCGAGGCCTGAGAGCCCCGGTGAGCTCCACCCCGTCCGACCCGCACGGTCCGGACGCCGCGCACGGCACACCGCCGGTGTGCCCGCGGCATCCGGGCCGTGCGGCGTATGTGCGGTGCGCCGCGTGCGGGACCCCCGCGTGCCTCGAGTGCCAGTGGCCCGGCGTCGGCGGCGCCACGCTCTGCCCGGCGTGCGCCGCCCAGGCGCACGCCGGCGGGCAGGACGGCGCCCTCCCCGGATCCGCCGGCACGACGACGGCGCCCCCCTCCGCCACGCGGCGCTCCGGGCCGGCCCGGGGCGGGGTGGCCGTCTCGGCCCGGGCGATGCCGGTCACCTGGGCGCTCCTGGTGGTCACCGTGGCCGCCTACGCGGGCCAGTGGGCCACCCGGGGCTCCCGCACGGGGCTCACCGAGACCCTCTGGTACGCCGGGGCCTACACCTCGCCCCTGGGCCTGGAGCCGTGGCGCATGCTCACCTACGCGTTCGTGCACGACGTCTCCGGTCCCACGCACCTGGCGCTGAACATGCTGGCCCTGTGGGTGATCGGCCGGGTGCTCGAGCCGGCACTGGGCCGGTGGCGGTTCCTGGCGCTCTACCTGCTCTCCGCCGTCGGCGGCGCCGTGTTCGCCCTGTGGGTCGCGGACCCGCTGCAGCCCGTCGTGGGCGCCTCCGGCGCCGTCTACGGGCTCTTCTCCGCCCTCTTCCTGGTCACCCGGTTCCGCGGCGGCCAGGTCGGCTCGATCGCGGTGCTGATCGGCCTGAACCTGGTGATGTCCTTCCTGCTGCCGGGCATCTCCTGGCAGGTGCACGTGGGCGGCCTGCTCACGGGCGCGGCGGTCGGCGCGGTCTACACGGCCGCCGGCGGCCCGCCGTCGTCCGCGGCCGCTGTCCGCGGCGAGCGGGGGGCGGGCCTGGCCTCGGCCGGGGTCCACGCGGCCGGGCTCGTGCTGCTGGCCGCCGTCCTGGCGGCTCTGACCCTCTCCGGCGCCGAGCGTCTGGGGATGGCGGCCCTCACGGGCTGAGCCGGTCCCCTCCCCGGCCACCGCGCCGCCCTCCCGGCCCCGTCCACGGACGGGGCCGGCGTCGTCCACAGGCCCCTGTGCACGGTTGTCCCCGTCTCTGTCCACACCTGTGGACGACGCCGGGGACAACAGGGCGATCGGCGCGCCGTGGCGCGGAGAGTTCTCCACAGGGCCGTCCACAGCTGTGGAGAATCACACCGGTGTCATTCGCTCCAGCGGGACATCATCAGGAAGCCCACGAGGGCGATCCCGAAGCCGATCAGGATGTTCCACCCGGCCGCCTGGGGGATCGGCAGCAGGCCCTGGGTGAGGTAGTAGACGACGATCCAGAGCAGCCCCAGGATCAGCAGGCCGAACATCACGGCCTTGTACCAGCGGGGCAGGGGGGCCGGGCCCAGGTCGACGCCGTCGAGCTCCGTGGTCACGGAGGAGCCCCCGCCGCGGGCCCGGTCGCGGGCCCGCTCGAGCTCCTGCCGCTTCCTGCGGGCCGAGTCCTTGCGCTTGCCGGAGGTGGCTGCCACGGTCTTCTCCTCAGCTGCCCGGATCCGGGCGTCACGGGGGTGGGTCGTCGGTCCCGGCGGGGCGTGGGACGCCGCCGGGAGGGGGCCCGCGTCGCGCGATACCCTGCAGGGACCAGTCCAGGACCGGGCGCGCCCCGGCCAGTCTATGCACCCCCGTCCCGCCGGGGGCGGGAGCGAGGAGCGCCGCCGTGAACAGTCAGCCGCAGCCGGGCCGCGAGGCGGTGTCCGTGCTCGTCGTGGACAACTACGACAGCTTCGTCTACACCCTCGTGGGCTACCTAGAGGAGCTCGGCGCCCGCACCACCGTGGTCCGCAACGACGCCATGGACGGGGCCGCCGCCCGCGCGCTCGCGGAGGAGCACGACGCCGTCCTCGTCTCCCCGGGTCCCGGCGCCCCCGCCGACGCCGGCATCTCCCTCGACCTGATCCACGCCGCGGCCGACGGCGGCCGGCCGCTGTTCGGGGTGTGCCTGGGCCACCAGGCCATCGCCGAGACGTTCGGGGCCACCGTCACCCACGCCGAGTCGCTCATGCACGGCAAGACCTCCCGCGTGCGCCACCACGGGCACGCCACGTTCGCCGGGCTGCCGGAGACCTTCACCGCCACCCGCTACCACTCGCTGGCCGCCGTGCGGGACACCGTGGACGAGTCCGTCCTGGAGATCACGGCGGAGACCGAGGACGGGGTGGTCATGGGCCTGGCCCACCGCACGGCGCCGCTGTGGGGCGTGCAGTTCCACCCCGAGTCCGTGCTCACCGAGGGCGGGCACCGCATGCTCGGCAACTGGCTCGAGTCCGCCGGCCTGGCCGGCGCCGCCGAGCGCGGGGCGCGGCTGAGCCCGCTCGTGCGCCGGGTCGGCTGAGACCCGGTCAGCTCGCGGGGGCCGCGTCCGGGACGGGGACCGGGATCGAGGGGACCGGCTCGACAGGGTCGGTCGACGGCGCCGGGACCACCGGGTCCGAGGACGGTGCCGGGGGTGCGGTCGGCGCCGAGGGCGCCGTCCCGCCGTCGGAGGGCACGGGGTCCACGGGCGCGGGCGCAGACGGCGCCGGGGCCGGCAGCGGCACGGGGACCGATGCGGGCGTGGACGGCGTGGTCGGGGCGACGGGGGCGGCCGGCGCCGCCGGTGCGCCGCCCGGGGAGGCGGCCGCGGAGCCCGGGG
>NZ_JAUNHR010000152.1 GCF_030523875.1 Micrococcus sp.
TAACGATGGTCTGTTCCGTGATCCAGCCTGGGCGTCAACTGCCATCGAGGAATGCGCGCACGGCGCCCTCGTGGCCTTCGTCGATGACGATCCTCGAACTCAGCGTTCGGAATCCTCGCCTAGGCACGTCGTCCCAGTCTAGCGGACGATTAGAACTTGGGGTTGCCGTACAGCGCGCGAGCCTTCTTCACGGCTTTGGAGGGCCGCCTGCCTCGACGCGGCGTCCGGCGGCGCACGTTGCCGCGAGGCATGAGGCGGTACCGGTGGAGGAAGCTGACGAAGGGGCCAGTCAAGAGCTCCATCGCCAGAAGCAGGACACCTCCATACCAGAGGAAGCGCGAGGAGTTGCGGACCGGGTACTGGAACGTGGACGAGGTGAAGACGAGGATGAGCACAAGGATGATGACGAACACGATGTTGCGGACGTTCGCGCGACGCCGAGCCACCCAGGAGTCCATCGTGCCCATGGCCAGTCCAAAGAGGCCCATAGTGAGCGCAAGGGGGATCGCGCCGTAAAGGTACAGCTCACCGTAGACGTTGTACGGCGTGGCAGGCGCCCAGGAGAACTGGTCGAGGATCGCGTTCCACCCGGCCGGGCCGCCGGGCATCGGGTTGAGGGCGATCCCCAGGTACGAGAGCGGGAACGGATTGCCCGTCGTGACGATGTCACCCGTGAGCGGAACACCGAAGAGAATATTGCCCGCGAGAGCCCCGACGTCAATTGTGCCAAGCTCATCCGGGTGCTGGTCGTAGTAGTTGAAGTACGTAACGATGCCGGACTCACCGCCTAGGCCCACACGGAGGATGAGCACGGAACTGAAGGCCAAGGCGGCGGCGTAGAGGCACAGGGCCGTGACGACGATCTTCGACCAGATCTTGGCCTCAGGACCGCGAATGAGCCACCAGCACCAGAGGAAGGCGAGCGGGATGGCTGCGAGGCCGCGAGAGCCCGTGCCGAACATCGCGACAGTCAGGAGGGCAAGGACCATCGCCGCGATCACCCGAAGAGCGATCGGCGGACGGCGGTGGACGATGACGATCGACAGCGCGAGAGAGGCCGCGGGACCGAACAGCGCACCGAGCGAGACGAAGACACGGGGGCCCGTGAACATGAGGTAGTGCGCGCGGCGGAGCAGGCCTGTGTAGCCGTAGCCGACGACATAGACAATGATGCTGAGAATGCCGATGACGATGAGCCACATGGCGGCCTTGCCGCTGATGTAGGCGAGCGGCGGCTGTCCCGCGTCCTCGTCCTCCGTCTTCCGCCGGCGCGTGGCCAGCATCGCCGCGACCCAGAACCAGAAGATGCACAGAAGAATCGTGTTGAAGCCCATGACCCACGTGTCGCGGTCATAATCGATGTGGAAGGACACGACGGCGTCCTCGGAGATCCGCTCGTAATACACGAATCCGAACACGGCGGCGAGGGTGGCAACCATGATGAACACCATTGGGAAGGAGAGCAGACGGCCCGAGCGCTTCTCAAGGGCCCAGCACGCGGCTCCGGCGACGGCGAAGTACCAATACGCCCAGGAGGACTCCCCAGCGAAGGCCCATCCCACAATTGAGATGAGAAGGGTCACGGCGAAGAACTTCATCTACATCCTCAGTCTCAGGGCGCTCGAATTGGCATCTTCAAGGCAGATTCGGCACCCAATAAGTTTAGCATCGGCCTCGTTCAGGACTCCGCCTGCAGGAGCCCCGTCTCAGAGGACGGGGGACTCGCCACTGCGGCGCGCGGCACGGCGCGGCGCCCGCGGCGTCACAGGGGCCGCCTGGCGAGCGCGCCTGGGCGCGGACTGCGGATCGGGATTCTCCTGATCCGCGGTGCTCGCAGGCCCCTCCGAGCCGCGCACACGGTCCAGGCTTGCCCCCTCGGCCCCTTCGAGGGGGTGCAGCGGGGCGGCGGTCTCGGGGAGGAGCTCTGTGGCGATGACGGGGGCCTCGTCCAGGCGGGTATCCTCGCGAGAGTTCTCCTCAAGCAGCTGCACCGAACGGCGTCGTGGCTGCTCAGCACGGGTCGGGGTAAGGTGGGCGGCTGCGTCGTCGTCCTCCGACTTCCCCAGAGGCGAGCCGCCCTCCCCCGGCTCCTCAGCGCTCTCCGGCGAGGCGGCGGACGGCAGATCCTTGCCCTCCCGCGCGTCCTTCCTCATGCCAAGCACGGTCCGGTAGACCTCAACAAGGATGAGCGGCACACCTTGCGAGGCCA
>NZ_JAUNHR010000153.1 GCF_030523875.1 Micrococcus sp.
GCCCTGTCCCTCGGCCCGGATCACCGGGACCCGGCCGTCCGACGTCGGGCCCTGCGCACCGGCCGGCGCGTGCCGGCGCCGCGCACGCCGGAGGCGGAGGCCGCCGTCGCGCAGGCCCTGCCGGTGCTGCGCGCCGCCGCCGACGACGCCGAGGCCGCCCTGGCCGCGTTCCGGCGCTGACCGGGGCGCGGCCCCCTCACCACGCCCCGCCGCCCGCGAATCGACTGCGGTTGTGACCCTTCTGAGGCCCGGAACGGCCGCCAGAAGGGTCAGAAGTGCAGTGGATTCGGAACGCGGGTGAGGCGGGGCGGGGTCAGGCCGGGAAGTGGCGGAGGTACTCCTCGAGGGAGTCGTCCGGGCGGTCCATCCACGGCACCGGGTGCGGCGCGGCCAGCGTGCCGGTCACCGTCGAGCGGTGCCGCCGGTCGCGGAACGTCCGCACGTCCTCGATCCGGGCGTCGCGCATCTGGAGGAACGTGCGGGCCACGGCGTCGACATCGACCTCCGGGCAGTCCGTGTGCGAGGACAGGTCCTGGATGTACGCCCCCTGGTACGCCAGCGCGGCCGGCGGCCCGTCGATCCGGGTCATCCGCTCGAACCAGACGTCCATGTCCGCTTGGCGATCGTCCGCGTCCGGCACCTCGACCCGGCCCAGCAGGACGTCCCGGGCGAAGTACGCCTGGGCGTCCAGGAGCGTGAGGGTGAAAAGCTGCTGGGAGGCGCCCACGTAGAGCACGTCCGGGTCCTCATGCCAGACGACGCCCTTCCACAGCCCGAGCGGGGCCAGCAGGTTCGGGCCGGCCAGCGCCAGCTCGCGCGGCAGGAACGGGTAGTGGTGGCGGTAGCCGGTGCACAGCAGCACGGCGTCGTACTCGGCGGTGGAGCCGTCCGCGAAGGTGACCGCGGCGCCGTCGAAGCGCTGCACCTCGGGGGCCTCGTCCATGCCCTCGGGCCAGGCGATGTCCTGGGGGCGGGCGCGGTAGGCGGTGGTCACGTGCACGGCTCCGGCGCGGTGCAGCTGCAGGGCGAGGTCCTGCCCGGAGTAGGAGGAGCCCACCACCAGCACGCGGCGGCCCACGAACGGCTCCGGGGTGCGGTAGTCGTGGGCGTGCTGGACCTGCCCGGGGAACGTCTCCACCCCGGGCCAGGAGGGCAGGTGCGGGGTGTGGAAGTGCCCCGTGGCCACCACCACGCGGTCGAAGCGCTCGGTCACCGCCTCCCGGGTGAGCAGGTCCTCCGAGGTCACCGCGAACCCGCCGTCCGGCTGCGGCTCGACCCAGCGGACCGCCGTCGAGAAGCGGATCAGCCGGCGGATCCGCTCGGCCACCTCGGCCACCCGGCCGAGGATGTAGTCCCGCATGGCCTCCCGCGGCAGGTAGGAGGAGACGGCGCGGCCGAAGTGCCGGTCGAAGGGGTAGTCCGGGTACTCCATGCACTCCTTGGGCCCGTTGATCCACAGGTCCCGGTACATGGAGGAGTGCACCGGCTCGCCGTACGCGTCCGCGCCGGTGCGCCAGTCCAGGTTCCACTGCCCGCCCCAGTCGTCCTGCCGCTCGAACGCCACAACCTCCGGGACCTGCGCGCCCGCGTCCTCGGCCAGGGCGAGGGCCCGCAGCAGGGCCATGCCGGACGGGCCGGCTCCGATCAGGGCGACGCGCTCACGCATGGGGGCTCCTTCGGAGAGGGGATGGGGCGGCTCGGCCAGACCGTAGCACCCCCGCGGATCGACTGCGGTTCTGACCCTTCTGGAGCCCGGAAGGGCCGTCAGAAGGGTCAGAAGTGCAGTGGATTCGGGAAGGGGAAGGGAAGGGAGGAGGGGCGAGGCCGGTCACGCCGTCCGGACAGCCCGCACCCCCGGGCAGAGGCGGCGGATCTCCGCCTCGAGCCGCAGCTGCAGCGTGAACCCGCGGGCCGGGCACGCGTGGCAGGTGCCGCCGAGCTCGAGGGCCACCTCGCCGTCGCCCACGGACGCGATCCGCGCCGTGCCGCCGTAGGAGCGCAGGTAGTCCCCGGCCGGTCCGGCCAGCACCTGCTCGACGGCGGCGCGGAGCACGGCGTCGGGCTCCGCGGAGCCGACGGGTGCGTCCACCCCCGCCTCCGCCGCCGCCCGCACGGCCCCGGCCGGCGTCTCCGGCGCGCAGCGAGCACGGCCCGCGGCGAGCTGGGCGAGCGCGTCGCCGAGCGCGGCGCGCACGCG
>NZ_JAUNHR010000056.1 GCF_030523875.1 Micrococcus sp.
CGGCCGCGGGTGGTGGGCGGACCGGTCAGGAGGCCCCGGCGCTGTGCCGGGGCCTCCGCTCGTCCACGACGGCGATGATCCGCTCCGCGAGGATGGCCCCTGGGTTCAGGCGACGTCCTCAGCCGTCGCCGCGAGGAACCGTTCGTAGGCCCACACCAGGTTGTCATTCCCGGGACGGTCGGTCCGACGGGCGGGAACCTTCATCAGAGGCTTCCCGTGGAGCTCCTGGAGTCCATGCCGCAGCATGGGACCGTCAACTTCGTCCAGCAGGTCCTGGCGGATCTCGACGATTGGTACGTCCTTCGTGGGCCGAATCCCGAGAAAGCGTCGATCAAATGCGGCGTGATGAATCTTGCATAGCGCCATACCGTTGGTGACGTCAGGGACACCCTTTTCCTCGGAATCCGGGACGATGTGGGCCGCATCCAAGAGCTCCGGGTGTGCGAAGTTGCAGACTGCGCAATGGTCCTCATACGCCACAAGCACGGTGGAACGAAACACTGGCTGATGCAGACGCACGACAGTTTCCCGCTTCATGTAACGCCGCAACGCGGTCACCAGTTCTGAACCCTCGTCGCGCTCTGGGATTTCACTCGCATCTTCGAGCGGCGCCAGGACAAACTGCTGGCGGTCACGCTCCTCGTTGACGATGTAAACAGGAGCCGTCACCTGATACTGGGGCGGCTTCCCTCCCACACCCGTGAACCAGATGATGGGCAGCTGCTGTTCCATGGCGCGCCGAAGACCGACATTCTCCGGGTGATTCGGGTTGTCGCCACGCCATTTGTAGCGATGCAGACCATCCTCACCGAGAGCGTCATTGTAGGGACGTTCCTTCCCGGGGGCGCGGTAGGTCGTCACGATCGACAGCGTCGCCTCAAATGCGGCCGGCTTCCAGATGCCCTGGTAGGAGGGGATCAGACGGAACGGCTCTCCCTGAAACCGGAAGTCCGCGATCTCGTCACGGGTGAGGGAAATCTGACGGTCAAAGGTGCGCTGTTCGAGCCATGCGATCGCTGCGTGCCGCAGGCCTTCCGGTTCAACCATAGAAACCCCCTCGTCAGTGGGGCCTCCTGACCGGCCACCGTATGAGCCGCAGGCTATCAACAGCTCACCCGAACTCCGCCCACACCCGCCTCTCGGCACCGTCCACGGTCATCACGCCGCCGTGGGGGAGGATCCACTGCGGCCGGGTGTGGCCGAACGGGACGCCCACGCACACCACCCCGTCCGGGTTGTAGCGGCTGACCTCCTCGACCACCACGTCGGCCTGGGCGGCGCGCAGCCGCGCCCGCTCCTCCGCGCCCCGCGGCACCTCGAAGGAGCTCGTGGGCGGGCGGGCCGCCAGCACGGCGTCCACGGCGCGGAGCACGCCGCGTTCGCCCAGGATCCGCAGCAGGCGGCGCACTTCCGCAGCAGAAGGCAACTCCTCGCTCGTCTCGATCAGCAGCACACTGCCCTCCAGCGCGCCCAGATCGGTCGGACCCCGCCCGGCCGCCATCACCCACGGCAGCACCTCCAGGCACCCGCCCCACGTCCGGCCGGTCACCGCCCGCCGCGGCCCGGCCCAGCGCCACGGTGAGCCGCCCTCGCCGACGCCGCCCACGCCGTCGTCGTCATGGGGGCCCGGCACCGGCTCCCGAGCCCCGAACTCGCTCAGCGCCCGCGGATCCAGCCAGTCGACGCCGTGGTCCTCCGACTCGCCCGGCTCCGTGATCTCCAGCCGCTCCCCCGTCAGCAGAGCGGCCCGCAGGGAGGCGGCGTGCACCGGGTCCACGGCCGGCCCCGGGCCCAGGTGCACCTGCGTGGACCCGCCGTAGAAGCTCGCCACGCCGTGGCCCCACAGCCACTGGTGGAGGTTGGTGTTGTCGCTGTAGCCCAGGAACGGCTTGGGGTCCGTGCGCAGGCCCTCCGCGTCCAGGTGCCCGATCACCGTGATCTGATCCTCGCCGCCCACCGTGGACACCACCGCCCGGATCTCCGGGTCCGCGAACGCCGCGTTCAGGTCCCGCGCCCGGTCCTCGGCGCTCGCCCCGAGCTCCCGGGTGGTCGGGTACTCCACCGGCACGAGGCCGGTCACCTCCGCCAGACGGCGCAGCGCCTGCTCGTGCACGGCGGGCGCGAAGCCGGGCGCCGCGAACGACGGCGACACCACCGCGACCCGGTCACCGGGCCGGGCCTTGGGCGGGGAGATGAGGGGGCGCTCCATGCGGGGAGCCTAGCGCCACCCCTCAGCGCAGCAGGTCCTTGACGATCTTCCCGGTGGAGTTCTTCGGCAGCCCGTCCAGCACGGTGACCGTCTGGGGGCACTTGTAGGAGGCCAGCCGGTCCCGCAGGAACGCGGCCAGCTCGCCGTCCTCCACCTCGGCCCCCGCCTGCAGGGACACATAGGCCATCACCTTCTCCCCGAAGCGCCCGTCCGGGGCGCCGAGCACCGCGGCCTCCGCGACGGCGGGGTGCTCGTAGAGCACCTCCTCCACCTCGCGGGGGTACACGTTGTAGCCCCCGCGGATGATGACGTCCTTGAGGCGGTCGACCACCACGTAGTAGCCCTCGCCGTCCCGTCGGGCGAGGTCGCCGGTGCGCAGCCAGCCGTCGTCGTCGAACGCCGCGGCCGTGGCCTCCGGCAGGCCCAGGTACCCGGACATCACCACGGGGCCGCGTACGCGCAGCTCCCCGGTGGTCTCGGTGTCCCCGGGCGGCACCTCGACGCCCTCGCTCGTGACCAGGCGGAACTCGATGCCCTCCATCGGCAGGCCCACGGTGCCCGGCCGCCCGGGTCGGTCCACCGGGTTGAAGCTCACCGCGCCGGAGCCCTCGGAGATGCCGAACCCCTCCCGCAGGGGAACGCCGAACTCCTCCTCGGCGGCGCGCAGCGTCTCCACCGGCAGGCTCGCCCCGCCGGAGATGAGGAAGCGCACGGAGGAGAGGTCCACCGGCCGGCCCTCGGCCCGCCGCGCCCGCACCGTGCTCACCAGCGCGCCGAGGATCGTGGGGACGCCCGGGATCACGGTCACGCGGTCCCGCTCGATCTGCGCGAGGGACTCCTGCGGGGCGAAGCGGGAGGTCACCGAGAGCGTGGCCCCCACGTAGACCGCCGAGTTGAGCACCACGGACAGGCCGAACACGTGGAAGAACGGCATCACCGCGAGGATCGTGTCCTCCGCCTCCAGGCGGGTGAGGGACTCGACCGTGGACATGGCGCTCGCGCGCACGTTGGTGTGCGTGAGCTGCGCACCCTTCGGGCGCCCCGTGGTGCCGGAGGTGTAGATGACGACGGCGGTCTCGTCCGGCGCGCACGGCACGATCTCCCGCACGGGGTCGGCGGAGGCCACCGTCTCCCGCAGATCCTCCGGCGCGGTCTCCACATGCACGACGCCGACCGCGGCCGCGGCCTGCACGGCCGCCTCCATGCCCGGCAGGCTCCAGAGCACGCGGGCCCCCGAGTCGGTGAGGAAGTACTCCAGCTCGCGCGCCGTGGAGAGCGGGTTCAGGGGCACCACGACGGCGCCGAGCCACGTGGTGCCGTAGAACACCGCGGGGAACACGATCGTGTTGGGCACCAGCAGGGCCACGCGGTCGCCGGGGCTGACACCCATGGAGCGCAGCCGGCCCGCCGTGCGCTCCACCAGGTCGAGCAGCTCGGCGAAGGTGTGCCGCTCCTCCCCCTGCCGCCACGCGAGCGCCTCCGGCACGCGGCCGGCGGTCCGCTGGAGCAGCTCACCGATGTGGCCCTCGAGGGCGGCGGGGATCGGGGCGGGATGGGGCACGGTCATGGGAGGGGCTCCTCAGCGGCTCGGATCCCGTGGCAGGCGTGGGTGCCCACGAAGGTCATCCCCCACCCTAGGTGTAGGAGGGCATGACGTTGTTGACTCGGGCCGGAGGAACGACGCTCAGCCCTGCCGCCCGGCCCTCCGCCACGCCCGCCACGCGATCAGCGGCATGACCACCGCGCCGGCCACCGTCCACCAGTCCGGGCCGGTGTCCCGGTCGGCCAGCTGCGCCCACAGCTTCCACACCCAGTACACGGCCACCGCGGTGAGCAGGATGGCCTCCCAGCGCAACCGCCGGCCGCGGTCCGGACGGAACCGGGCGGCGTAGTCCTGCGGGGTGCCGAACTCCTCGGCCAGCGGACGGCCGGACGCCTCGGCGTGCGCGCGGGCCTCGTCCACCACCTCCCGTACGCGCGCATCCGAGTACGCGAGCTTCGAGCGCAGCACGCCGCCGAGCACGAGGGCCCAGGCGTCGTCGTCGGGGGTCTGCGCCGTGGTGGTGACCGGGACGTCGTCCGTGGGCAGTCGCCAGAAGCCCAGCGCACCCAGGCCCAGATAGCCGGCCACGATCGCCGCGTGCCACCCCACGGAGCCGGTGAACAGGGGCTGCTGCGCAAGCCAGGGCAGCAGGAACCCCGCCCCCACCACCAGCGGCACCGCGCCCGCGACCACGATGCCCACCGTCGCCGCGAAGGAGCGCCGCAGGATGGTCTGGGACCACAGGGTGATGACCACCGTCATCACCACCGCGAGCACCAGCGGGAACAGCAGGTGACCCCACGTGTAGTCCACGGTGAGGCCGTCTCGCAGAGCGAACACGATGCCGAACGGCACGGAGAACATCGCGGAGATCATCAGCGCGTTGCACGGGGCAGCCCGCCAGGTCAGCGGCGGGTCCGTGGCCAGCACCGGCTCCCCGGCCGCGCTCGCCTCCGCCGCGCGGCCGCGCGCCCAGTCCACGGCCGGGCCGAAGAGCTCTTCCGGCCCCTGCCCGGAGCCCACGACGACGGCCAGCGCCTCCGTCAGCTCGCGCACCACGATCTCCTCCCGGACGTCGTCCAGCAGGAAGCGGCCCGCGGCCGCGGCGGCCCAGTCCCCATCCGCCGACACGCCGCGCGCGGCGGCGAAGCGCTCCAGCAGGTCCGGCAGCGGGGGTTCACGGCGGGTCATCGGCTATCTCCTCCGTCGGTGCCGGCCGCAGCTGCGCGACGGGCATCAGCCAGAGCGGTGGCGTCGTTCATCGGGTGACCTCCGGAGGAACGGGAGCGGTGACGGTCTCGGCGGCAGCGGCGGCCTCCCCCTCGGCGCCGAGGGCCGCGAGCGCGGCGCCGAGGGCCTGGAAGGAGGCGACGGCATCGGCATGGGCGGTGCGGCCGGCGTCGGTGAGGGCGTAGTCCTTGCGGCCGGGGCCGCCCTGGCCCTCGACCCAGCGGGTGGTGACGTGCCCGGCCTCCTCGAGGCGGGCGAGCACGGGGTAGAGCGAGCCTCCGCGAAGCGTGCCGAAGCCGCGGGCGGCGAGGGTCTGGGCGATCCCGTAGCCGTGCAGCGGTCCGGCCGTGAGGGCGCCGAGGATCGCCAGCTCCAGCGCGGCACGCACCCAGGCCGAGGGCCAGGGGCGGGCGGCTGCGGGGGCAGGGCCGTCGTCGTCGGTGGGTGTGGCCATGTATCTAAGTACACGTCCTACGTAGAGATGTCGTCAAGCCGTGTCCCGGATCAGGTTCTCCCCGGTGCACACCCTCCTCCGCCTGGGCCCCGTGCCAGAATCGGGTGTCGGCGGGACGCCGCGGGGCTCCCTCCGCGCAGCCGCCGCCCCGCCGTCCCCGTCCCGGAGGAGCACGCCCGATGCCCAGCCCCCTTGCGGGCCTGCTCGTCCTCGTCCTGCTCGCCGCGATCATCGGGGGCGGGCTCGTGTGGCACGAGGAGCAGTTCTACGGCCGGCTCCGGTTCCAGGAGAAGCCGCCGCTCGAGCTGCAGAACCACATGGGCGTCGAGGGGCAGGACTTCTTCCGTCTGGCCCTGCGGGAACTGCGCATGGCCCTGGAGGACGACCGCCCCGTGGACGCGCAGGGCTGGGTGCGCACGGCCCGGCGCCGCGGCTGGTGGCTGGCCGAGACCGCCGCCGCGTCCGAGATGTCCGCCGACGTCGGGAAGGCCGCGCGCCGGCTGGCCGCCCGCCGCGCCGCGGTGGAGAAGCGCATCATCAACATCGAGGACACGCGCTCCGTCGGCACCCTCGACAGCGCGGCCACGGACGCCGGGAAGCTCGAGGCCGCCCGCGCCGCCGTCGCGAAGGCCTGGGAGGGCCTCACCCCGGAGCAGCGGGAGCGCGTCCGCGACGGCGCCGAGCACCACCACCGGTGGGCGACGGCGGAGCTCGCCGCCGTCATCGCCGTGCACTGCCCGGATCCGCGCCGGGCCGAACGGCTCATGGCGGCGGCGGAGGCGCCCGTCACGGACGAGGACCTCGCCTCGTGGGCCGACTGGGAGTTCCGGAGCCTGCACTGGGCCGGGGACAAGGTCCCCCACCAGCACCGCATCCACCCCGAGCGCCCGCCCCTGCCCGCCTACGCCTCGAGGACCGCGCGCCAGCGGCACGCCGAGGCGGCGCACCTGCGCGAGCATCAGCTCGGCACCCCCGCGACGCCGGCCGCCCCCCACCCGATCTCGCCCCGGGCGGCCGCGCCGCGCCTCGAGACGGCCGAGCGCCGGCCGTACGCCGGGTCCGCCGCCCGACGCCGCGCCCAGGCCCGGGCGCTGCACGAGGAGATGACCATGAAGGTGGCCTCCTACGACCTCGACTTCGACCTGCAGCTGGCCTACCCCCAGTTCCACAACCGGGACATCCCGGAGGTCCGCGCCCTGGACGGCGCCGCCCGCCGCGCCGCGGACGAGTGGGACCTGGTCCGGGACGTCCCCGAGCGCCGACTGGCCCCCGAGGACGTGGCCGCCTACCGGGAGGCGGTGGACGCGTTCAAGCAGGCCGTGCTCGCCGCGGACGCGCGCGTCCGCCTGATCGGGGACGCCGGCATCACGGACGAGGAGCTGCGCGACCTGGAGACCGCCCGCGGCCTGTTCCGCCAGATCTCCGACCCCGGCAACCCGCCCTCCCTCCGGGACACCTACCGCGCACGGCTCGTGCAGGTGCTCCGGCGCATCGACGGCCGGCCGGGCAGCCGCGTGACGTTCAGCCCGCAGGCCCTGCTCGAACTCGAGGCCGGGGAGGGCTGAGCGCACGGGAAGGTCAGCGCATCACCCGCGCGATGACGTCAGCTCGTCCAGTCGCAGGAGGCCGCGCAGGTCCGACTCCCCGGAGCGCGCGAAGTACGTGGAATGGGTGACCTTGACCGTCTCGAGGGAATCGGAGCCCACAAGCACGATGTCGAGGTGGGCGTCCTCACGATGGGCGCGCTCGCGGGCGCTGTAAGCAGCCGTCGCCGCGTCCACGTCGGCGCCGAAGTCGACCGTCTCGACCAGCTCTCCCCGGGCATGGTCGAACACGAGCAGGTAGTGGTTGATGACGGAGTCCACGACCAGCCTCCCTTTCATCGCCCTGCCGCACGGAGAATGCGCACCGCTTCAGTGCCCAGGGTAGCCAGCCTGTCAAGATCTTCATCAGTGGGCGCGGGACCCAGCCCCTCCCGATGGGCGTCCACCCGTGACACCAGCGCCAGGTACTGCTGCAGGACACTCGAACCGTCCTGCTTGTGATTCGTCTGCGTCATCCCGGACAGCTGTTCCACGAGCTGGGCCCAGGCATGCATCGTCGTCGTACGGAGCTGGATCTCGACCAAGCACCCGTCCCACTCCACAACGATGTGCAGGGCGCGATAGCCGGACGTCCGAGGATGCGCCACATAGTCGCTGGTCCGCTTGACCCGGTGGCTCCAGATGTCACGGATGCGGGCCTCCAGGCGGCGCAGCTCCTGGACGTCCTGGACGACCACGCGGCATCCTCCGATGTCCTGCATGCGAGAGAGATCGAGCCCGGGCTCACGGGTGAGCTTGGAGAAGATGGTCGGACCTTCTTCAGTCGCTGGGTGACTTCACCCTCGATGTCGAGGCTGCGGCAGAAGCGCCGCAGACCATTGTTGACCTTCACCAAAGGAACACCATGCCTGGCGCGGTGCTGCTCCAGCGTGGTCAGCGCCTCGAACATCTCCGGAAGATCCGCCTCACCGCGCTGAAACGCTCTGATCGTCGACCCGGCTCGGCGGACGGCGCTCTTCGAGGGAAAGTCCTGACTCTCACCGCTCCTGGCGGGAGCCTATCCTTGCCGTCCTTCGCCTACGCCTGCCCCTGTGGACGACCAAAAGGGCACGAGGATGAGTCTGGCCTCCCCCAGTGACCCGGCCTGGCCTCATCGTTCAGGCCGACCCGTGCTGTCAAACCCCGGCAAATCCGTCAGCACGATCACTCAATCTGGTTGACCAATCTGGACTCCCGCCCATGACCGACGCCGCCGCCCTCGCCGACCAGCTGCGCACCGGCGCGCAGGCCCTCGCCCCGCAGCTGGCCGCCGCCGCCCGCCGTGAGCAGCACCGCCACAGTCCGCTGGAGGCCGCCGTGCTCGCCCGTCTCGACTCGGGCTCGGCGGCCACCAGCGCGGAGATCGCCCGGCTCGAGGGAGTCACCGCGCAGGCGGTGAGCACCGCCGTCGCCGCCCTGAGCGCCGCGGGCCTGGTGACGGCCGCCCCGGACCCGGACGACCACCGTCGCCGGCGCCTGGCCCTCACCGCCGAGGGGCGCGGCGCCGCCGGGCCCATCCGCGACGCCAAGAACGCGTGGCTCGCCGAGCGCCTCGCCGCGCTCACGCCCGCCGAGCGCGCGGCCCTCACCGACGCCCTGTCGGCCCTGCGCCGCGTCGCCGCCGCCGCCGACCACGCCTGACCAGACCCGCCCCCGACCGCACCCCGTTCATCGAGGTGAACGCCCGGCTCGCCGACGCCTTCCATGCCGCGGGCCTGCCCGTCGTGTGGGTGCACGCCACGGGCCTGCCCGCCGGCCGCGTCGGCCACCCGATCCCCGAGCCCGAGGAGCTGCCCGCGGACTTCGCGGACGTCGACGAACGCCTGCCGGAGCAGCCCGAGGACCTCCACGTCCACAAGGACCGCACCATCAGCGCGTTCATCCGCTCCGACCTCGCGGCACGGCTCCGCGAGCGCGGGGTCACCCAGGTGGTCGTCACGGGCATCGCCACGGGCATGGGCGTGGAGTCCACCGCCCGCAACGCCTACGACGAGGGCTTCCACGTGCTCACCGTCCCGGAGGCGCTGCTCGACGGCAGCGCCGAGCGCCAGGAGGCCGCCCTGGTGCACGACTTCCCCTCCTTCGGCCTCGTGACCACCGCCGACGAGCTGCTGGCCGCGCTCGCCTCCCGGTGAGGGCCGCCGCGCACGACGCCGGCCGGACTCCCGACGCCGCCTCCCGCCCCACCCCCGCCTCTGCCCCGGGCATCGGCCGCGGCCTGACGACCGCGGTGGTGCTCAGCGGCGTGCTCAACCCCTTCAACACCTCCGCGCTGGCCGCCGCGCTCGTGACCATCGGCGACGACCTGCACGCGGACGCCGGGTTCGCCGTCTTCGGCGTCCTCTTCCTGGTGTGCGGGGCGCTGCTGGCGCTCACCTCCCGCCGCGCGCCGGCGCGGGCGACGCCCTGAACCCGCGGCCTGGACGCCCGGACGGCGGCGCCCCTCACCGCGCAGGTGAGGGGCGCCGTCGTCGGGGGACCATCACGGCACTGAGCAAGGGATCTGTCCCGGCCTCGTCTAGTCTGACCGAGTCAGGCCCTGAGACGCCCGCCCTGACACGCCCGCCCGAAGGAGGAGACCATGGCCCTGACCACCGCCTTCGCCGGCGTCGGGAACGTCCTCGTCACGGACGGGGAGTCCGCGGTGCTCGTGGACGGCTTCTTCACCCGCCCCTCCGTGCCGCGTCTGCTGTTGGGTCGCCTCCGCCCCTCTCGCCGGCGCATCACCGAGGCCCTCGAGCGGCTGGGCGTGGAGCGGCTGGACGCCGTGCTCGTCTCCCACTCCCACTTCGACCACGCGCTGGACTCCCCCGTCGTCGCCCAGCTCACCGGCGCCGAGCTGGCCGGCTCGGCGTCCACGCGGATGATCGCGGAGGGCTACGGGCTGGGCCGACTGCCGTTCCGAGAGCTGCACTCCGGGGCGCCGTTCGCGGCCGGAGCCTTCACGGTGACCCCGCTCCGCGCGCTCCACAGCCCGGGGGACCGGTTCCCGGGCGCCATCACCGCCCCGCTCACGCTCCCCGCGGCCATGAAGGACTTCCGCACCGGCGGCTGCTTCTCCTTCCACATCGCGCACCCGGAGGGTGACGTCGTCGTGCACCCCTCCGCGAACTTCATCCCCGGCGCCTTCGAGGGGTATGCCGCCGACGTCGTCTACCTCGGGGCCGGCGCCGCGGGCACCCAGCCGGCCGAGTGGCTCCGCGAGTACTGGCAGGAGACCGTCGGGTCGCTGGGGCCCCGCGCGGTGCGGCCCGTGCACTGGGACGCGTTCTGGCGGCCGCTCTCGCGGCCCCTGCGCCCCCTGCCCCACCCGGCGGACCGGCTCGACGTCACGCTGCGGGAGTTCGGCCGCCTGGCCGGGGCGCAGGTCGATCTGCGGCTGCCGCAGCGGTGGTGGCACGAGGCCGTGGCACCCGGGCGGTGAACGCTCCAGGCGGGGCCGGGCTCCGCCATGGCCCCGCTCGTCGCCCTGAGGTCTCGCCTACGCTTCGCCCATGACCCTGGGCGGGATGCTCAAGCACCTGGCGTTCGTGGAGTTCTTCTGGTTCGAGGTGACCGCGGACGGCGCGCCGACCTCCGAGCCGTGGGTGTCCGTGGACTGGGACGCGGACCCGGACTGGGACTGGAACAGCGCGGGCGCCGACTCCGCCGAGCGCCTCCATGAGCTGTGGACCACGGCGGTGGAGCGCTCCCGCGCCGTCGTCGCCCGCCTGCTGGCGGACGGGCCCGCCACCCTGGACGCCATGCACCCCGCCTGGGGCGGTCGCGGGCACGTCTCGTTGCGCTGGATCCTCACGCACATGATCGAGGAGTACGCCCGGCACAACGGGCACGCGGACCTGCTGCGGGAACAGATCGACGGCCAGACCGGGGAGTGAGCCGGCACGGTGCCGGCCGTCGCCGGGACCCGCCGTCGCGCCGCGCCCGGGACCGGGCTGTCCCCGCCTTACGCTGATGCCGTGACCACCCCGGACCCGCCGTCCCCGCTGCTCGACTCGCCCCGCCCCGGCCCCCGGCCCGCCACCTCGGGCGAGGGGCCCCACCGCCAGCTGGACCAGCAGGCCTCCCCCGCCCTGTGGGGCGAGCTGGTGGCCTTCGCCCGAACGCTCGAGGGCGTGGAGGAGGGGCACAGCCAGGTCTCCCCCGCGGACTCCCGCGCGCTGTTCCTCACCGACCTTCCGGTCGAGCGCGACCCGAAGACCAGCCTCGCCCCGGGCCGCCGGCTCGAGCCCGTGCACCTCCACGGCGTGGACGACACATCGGTGCACCTGGTCCTCCCCGCCGCGCGCGGGGCCCGCCTGACGGAGCTCGGCTGGGCCGAGCCGCACGGCCACGCCGAGCACGGCACCGAGTGGATGGTCTACGGCCCCCGGGACCGCGCCGAGCTCGACGCCGTGCTGCAGCTGATCCAGGAGTCGCTGGCCTTCGCCCGGGGAGCCGCCGTCGATCAGCCCTGGGGCGACCCCCTGCCCGCCGCCTACCGTTGACGGCACAACCCCCGGCCTCCACCTGAAGGAGCACCCGCCCGTGAGCGTGGCCCACCCCCTGCCCGCCGCGTCGCCCGTCTCCGGTCGGCGTCGACGCGCGCACAGCGGCGCAGCGCTCCTCGCGGCGGGTGCGCTGGTCCTCAGCGGGTGCGGCCTCCTCTCCCCCGACGACGCCGGGGCGGGCACCACGACGCCGGCCCCCTCGTCCGCCTCCTCGTCGCCCGAGGGCTCCGCCTCCCCGCGGGCCGAGCCCGGTGACGCCGGAGCGGACGGCACGACACCGGCCCCGTCGTCGTCGCCCTCTCCCGCCTCCCCGGCGGCGGCGTCCCCCACCGTCCCCGGCTACCCCGGCCATGAGCGCGTGGAGTGCGCCCTGCGGGAGGAGATGGGCGCGGACGCGCAGATCAGCAGCCACGCCGGCGCGGACACGGGCCGCCTCATGGCCTCCCGCGGGGTGGACGTCTTCGGCGCCCTCAACGCGGGGCTGTCCGAGCCCTGCCGCAGCAAGCGGGCGGAGGTGCACCGCCGCACCGTGGACGGGATGGTGGGGGCCACGTTCGCCCAGACGGCGGACTCCGCCACCGGCGAGCTGCACATGATGAACGTGGTGGTCATGCGGGACGAGGCCACTTGGAAGGCCGTGGACGGGGACCACCGCCGCGTGCGCGAGGAATGCCTGGGCGAGGACGCCCGCGAGCGCACCACGGTGCCGGTGGAGGCGGGGGAGGCGACCGTCACGCAGTCCGTGCTGCACGGCTACCCCACGGCGGCCTCGGACCAGGTGATGCGGTCCGCCTACGTGCCCGGCGGGCGGGTGGCCGTCAACGAGATGACCCGCGAGCCCCTGGGCGGGAGGACGCCCGCCCCCCTGGAGGACGTCGCCGCCGAGCGCGTCCCCCAGCTGGAGCGCCTGCTCAGCGAGGCCGCCGGCTGACCTGCTCCCCGGCCTCCGGGGCGGGGACGATCGGCACGGGCGCGGTCTCGGTGCCCACCGGCTCGGCGACAACGTCGGCCGGCTCGTCGTCGTCGGCCCGGTGCTTCATCTCGGGCTCCACGGCAGGCATCGGCTCGACCTCGTCCCCCTCCGGGGCGGAGGGCAGCTCGTCGGTGTCCCGATCGTCGTCCTGGTCGTCGTCCTCCTCCGCAGGGGCGGAGTCCGCCGGCGTGCCGACCACCGCGGCGGCCTCGGCGGGGGAGGGGATGTGCAGGAACCGGCCTGCGGCCACGGCGGCCACGAGGCCCAGCAGCGGCCCGACGAACGGCGCGCCCCCGGTGATCAGCCCGACCAGCAGCGCCACCAGGCCGCCGCCGGCCACCTGGGTGGTCTTGGGCCCCTCGTGCTCGGGCCGCCACGGCCGGAGCAGGGTGCCGCCGAGGGCGTCGCCAGTGCGCGCCAGCGGGGCGCACCAGGCCCCGGCCACGAGGAGCACGGCGCCGATCAGCGCCACGAGCAGGGCGCCCACGAAGGACCCGTCGTCCGCCCGCAGCGGGGTCAGGACGAGCGTGAGCACCAGGACGACGGCGAGGGAGGCGATGCGTGCGGGGGTCATGGTGCCAGGCTAACGGGCGCCCCCGACCGCCGGCCGCGCACCGTCAGCCACACGCGGTGCGCCAGGACGACGGCGAGCACCCACCCGGCGCCGATCGCCCAGCCCGCCATCACGTCCGTGAGCCAGTGCGCGGCGAGGTAGACGCGGCTGAGCCCCATGGCCAGCACGTACAGCGCGGCCGCCACGGCGGTCAGGGCCACGGCCCGCCGGTGGGAGCCGCCCACCCGCAGCCGCGGGGTGATGAGCACCAGGTACAGCACGATCCCGAACAGCACGGTGGCGTTGAGGGTGTGCCCGCTGGGGAACGCCGGCGAGTGCGCCAGCGGCGGCAGGGCGAGCTCGTGCGGTGGGCGCAGGCGCCCCACGTGGGACTTGCCGAGGGTGGTGATGAGCACGGAGCCGGCCATCGCGACGACTGTGAGCACCAGCGGGGTCAGGTCCCGGCGGACCCGCCACAGCAGCGCGACCAGCGCCAGGGCCACCACGGTGGCGCCCACGGTGTCCCCGGGCCAGGCCAGCGCCTGGGCTGCGAAGGTCAGGGCCGGGGCGCGGGAGGCCGCCACGGAGTCCAGGACGGGCCGGTCGACGCCGGCCACCCCGCCGCCGTCGGTGACGTCGTCGTAGACCTCCTCCGCGACCGCGCTGAACCCCGCGATGAGGGCCAGCAACACGGCGGCGGTCATCAGGAACGCGGCGTGGGCGGCCCAGAGGCGCCGGGCCCGGTCGGCGAGGGCGGCGGAGCGGAGGCGTCGGGGGACGGCGGAGGGGGCGGCGTCGTCGGGGAGGCGGTCGGGGACGTGGGCGGGCATCGGTCCATCCTGCCGCACGGTCCTCCCCGCCTCCCGCCGACTCGGACCTTCCGACCGCTATGGGCGAGCCATAGCGGTCGGAAGGTCCGAGTCGCGGGCCGCACCCGGCGCCCGGGCCGCACACGGGACCGACGCCGGCCCGTGCCTCCCCGCGCCTACTCGATGCCGCGCGCGGCGAGGGCGTCCCCGACGTCGTCGGCGTGCTTGAGCGAGAGGACCAGCAGCGGCAGCACCCACGCCCACGGGGCCAGCCGCACGCCGCGGGCCGCCTGGGCGTGGCGGATCTGCTCGGCGAGGGCGCGAAGGTGGCCGATGGAGGCGAGCACCAGCCCCATGGCCAGGCCCACGCGGTCCGGGCGGACGCCCGCGCGCGCCAAGGCCGGGCCCAGCACCGGGATGCGCACCACGGGCCGCAGCAGCGCCTCGGCGACGCCGGCCATGTCCGCGATCCGGGTGGTCCGGGTCATCACCTGGGCTGTGAGCACCACGCCGAGCACGCGCGCGGTGGTGAGGGCCGCCGTCGTGAGGCCGAGGAACAGCCACTGCGCCGCGAAGAGCACGGCGTAGAAGATCCAGAGGGCGCGCAGGTCGACGGCGAGCATCCCCGCGCCGCGCCGCACCCCGAACCCCACCAGGTACGCCAGCACGGCCCCGACGACGGCGGCCCCCGCCGTCCACGGCGAGGCCGGCAGCAGGGTCAGGGCCAGCACCCAGACCGCGAAGACGCCCATCTTCCACCCCGCGGGGCAGCGGTGCAGGGGCGAGTCGCCGGGGACGTACAGGGAGAGCATCAGCCCCGCTCCTCGGCGACGGCCTCATCCAAGAAGGCCTCGTAGGCGGCCACCACCTCCGCGGCCGGGCCGGTGCGCTCTACGCGGCCGGCGTGGACCCACACGGCCTCGTCGCACGCGCGGGCGAGGTCGAGGTCGTGGGTGACCAGCAGCAGCTGGAAGCCGCCGGGAGCGTGCGGGTCCGAGCCCAGCAGCCGGTCCGCGATGATCCGCCGGTGGCGGCCGTCCAGGAGGGAGGTGGGCTCGTCGGCGATCACCAGGGACGGGGACGCGGTCATCACGGAGCACACCGCCAGGCGCTGGGCCTGCCCCGAGGACAGGGACAGGCAGGCGCGGTCCGCGAGCGCGGTGAGCCGGTGCTCGGCGAGGGCGGCGTCGGTGCGGCGGGCGACCTCGTCCCGGGGCAGGCGGCGCCCGTCGGGGCCGCGGAGGGCCTTGACGGTGAGCTCGACGTCCTCCCGCACGGTGGGCATGACCATCTGGGCGGCCGGGTTGGCGAACACCATGCCCACGGTGCGGCGCAGCCCCTTGACGTCCCGCACGGCGTCCACGCCGTGCACCGTGACCTCCCCGGCGGTGACGTCCGCCAGCCCCGCCACGGCCCGGGCCAGGGTGGACTTGCCGGAGCCGTTCTCCCCCACCACGGCGACGCGCGGGGCGGTCAGCTCCAGGTCCACGCCCTCGAGCAGGACGGCGGAGGACGTGGGCCCGGCGGCCTCCACCCGGACCCCGCGCAGGCGGACGGTGCGGTCCGCGCCGTCGTCGGGGGCGGCGGGACCCTGCGGGCGAGCGGTGCGCGTCATGGTGACATCCTTCCGGATCCGCCGGTGCGCGGCGGGGCTAGCGTGGGGCCATGAGCGAGCACGCCGCCCCGAACCTGACCGCCCGGGAGACCGAGGACGTCTCCTACCGGACCCGCAAGTGGGTCAAGCCCGAGGACCTGAACGCGAACGGCACGCTGTTCGGCGGGTCGCTGCTGAGGTGGATCGACGAGGAGGCCGCGATCTACTCGATCATCCAGCTGGGCAACCCGCGCTCGGTGACCAAGCTGATCTCCGAGATCGAGTTCCGCGCGTCGGCCCGCCAGGGCGACATGATCGAGATGGGCCTGCGTGCCGTGAAGTTCGGCCGCACCTCCCTGACCATGCGCGCGAAGGTGCGGAACATCGTCACGGGCGAGGTCATCCTGACGATCGACAAGATCGTCTTCGTGTCCCTCGACGAGGACGGCAACCCCCAGCCCCACGGCTACACGGACATCACGTACGACCGCGACCGCATCCCGAAGGACCTCGGCCGCTGAGGCGGGGGCCGGCGTCGTGCGCGGGGGGGCGGACGACGCCGGCCGCGGGCCTCACGCGAAGGCGCGCGGGTAGGCCTTCCACAGGCCGGCGGCGAGGGCCGCGGCGAGGACGGCCTTGACGAGGTCGCCGGGGAGGAACGCGACCGAGCCGAGCGCGGCCTTGTCCAGCGGGACGCCGCCGAGCAGGTGCATGCCGGGGATGCCGAAGGCGTAGACCACCGCGATCCCGCCGAGCACGCATGCGGCCAGGGCGGCGGCGACGAGCCCGCCGGTGCCCGCTCCGGGTCGGCGACGGCGCAGGTACGTGTGGAAGACCAGGCCGACGACGAGCGCCCCGGCGATCCAGCCCCACAGGAACCCGCCGGTCGGGCCGACGAACGCGGCCGCGCCGCCCCGGCCGCCGGCCAGCAGCGGCAGGCCGAGGGCGACGAGCCCGTGGAACAGGGCCAGGCACGCGGCGCCGCGCCACGGGCCGAGCACCAGGCCGGCCAGCATCACGCCGAGGGTCTGCAGCGTGATGGGCGCGGGGATGCCGGGCACCGGGATCCCGGGCATCGCGCCCATGACGGCGATCAGCGCGGCCATCACGGCGATCTTCGCCAGGGATGCGCCCGGCGCTGCGGTGCGGGGACGGCGGGCGTCGGCGGGGTGCGGGTCGACGGTGTGGGCGTCGGGGGCGGTGCGGGACATGGTGCTCCTGGGCGCGAGGCGGGGGCGTGATGAACACTGTTCAGTGAATGGTGTTCAGGAGTGTAGCCCCCCGTTTTCGTTCGGGAAACGGCGGCCGTCGGAAGCACTTTCGTTGACGGAGTTGAGATGAGCCGC
>NZ_JAUNHR010000057.1:0-2506 GCF_030523875.1 Micrococcus sp.
GCCCCGGACTTCTGTGAGCCCTGGGCGGGGCCGCCGGAGTTCTCCGAGCCCTTGCCGGCGGCGGCGTAGGCGCCGCGCAGCTTCTTGACCACGGGGGGCTCGATGGTGGAGGAGGCGGAGGAGACGAACTCCCCCATGTCCTTGAGGGTGCTCAAGGCCTCCTTCGAGGTGATGCCGAGCTCCTTGGCGAGCTCATGGACGCGGACCTTGGCCACGGTTCTCCTGTTCTGGCCTCGCGGGCCGCCGGAGCCGTGGGGCGCCGGTCAGCGCGTCGCGAGACCGTTGACGTCTGTCCAGGCCGCCGCGTCCGCCGTCGGGGCGTGCGCGTCACGGCCTGCCTGATAGCAGGGGGTGAAGTTCATCGCTGGGCACTCATGCTTCAGTGCTCATCGGGTACGCATCAGATCTCTGACCCGCCTTCATCTGTCGGTCTGGCAGCCGGTGCGGCGTGCTCCGCCCCGCCCGGCCCGTGCGGGGCCGAGGCGGCCGCCGGCGGCTCCGCCGTGAGCCCGTCCGGGTCCACGGGGCCTCGGAAGGCCCGGTGGAACGCGCGGCGGCGCAGGGCGAGCTGCAGGCACTCCGGTCCGGGGTGCACCCAGGCACCGCGTCCGGGACGGCGTCGGCTCCGGTCCCACACGACGGATGGGGGTTCCGTCGACGGGTCCAGCGCCACGCGCACCAGCTCTGTCCGGTCCACCTCGGCTCGGCACCCGACGCAGGTGCGCACGACCGTCGGGGACGTCATGCGTTCAGCCTCCTGCGGGCGCCGAAACGGGAATGGACCTCGGCCATCCTACCGCGTCCGCCGCAGCCGCACCGCCCGCGGGTGCCCGGTCGGGGCTCCCGGAGGACGACGCCGGGCCCGGGCCGGTGCGGTCTCGGCGGGGCTCAGCCCTGGTCGGGGGCGGCCGCGCCGGACGCGTCGCCCTCCTGCGGGGCGTCGCCCACGATGTCGATGCGCCAGCCGGTCAGGCGCGCGGCCAGGCGGGCGTTCTGCCCCTCCTTGCCGATGGCCAGGGACAGCTGGTGCTGGGGGACGGTCACACGCGCGGAGTGCTGGGCCTCGTCCAGGATCTCCACCGAGACGGTCTGCGCCGGGGACAGGGCGTGGGCGATCATCTCGGCCGGGTCGTCGGCGTGCTCGACGATGTCGATCTTCTCCCCGCCGAGCTCGGCCATCACGGCCCGCACGCGGGTGCCCATCTCGCCGATCGCGGCGCCCTTGGGGTTCACGCCGGGCCGGGTGGCCCGGACCGCCATCTTGGTGCGGTGGCCGGCCTCGCGCGCCAGGGCGGTGATCTCCACCACGCCCTCGGCGATCTCGGGGACCTCGAGGGCGAACAGGCGGCGGACCAGGTCCGGGTGGGAGCGCGAGAGCGTCACGGAGGGGCCCTTGGGGCCGCGCGTGGCGGAGACGATCACCGCGCGCAGGCGGCGGCCGTGGCGGTAGTCCTCCCCCGGCACCTGCTCGGGCGGCGGGAGCACGGCCTCGAGGGTGCCGAGGTCCACCTGCACCATGTGGCGGTGGGTGCCCTGCTGGATCACCCCGGAGACGAGCTCGCCCTCGCGGTCCTTGAACTCGCCGAGGACCTTGGCGTCGTCGGCGTCCCGCAGCCGCTGGAAGATCACCTGGCGCGCGGTGGAGGCCGCGATCCGGCCGAAGCCGTTGGGGGTGTCGTCGAACTCGCCCACCCGCGTGCCGTCGTCGTCCACCTCGGGGGCCCACACGCTCACATGGCCCGTGGTGCGGTCCAGCTCCACGCGGGAGCCGCGGATGGCGCCGGGGGTGCGCTGGTAGGCCATCAGCAGGGCCTGCTCAATGGCCGGCACCAGGCGGTCCAGGGGGATGTCCCGCTCCGCGACCAGCATGCGCAGCGCGCTCATGTCGATGTCCAACTCAGGCCTCCGTGTGCTCTGCCGTGTGCGATGCCCCGGGGCCGTCGGCGTCCTGGGCGGTGGCCCACTCTACCTGGACGCGGCCGGGGCCCAGCCGGGCGAAGGGGACGTGCTCGGCGGGCAGCACCTTGGGCCGCATGCCCTTCTTGGCGCCGGCCTTGACGGTCTGCAGCTCGACGCCCAGGGGCTCCACCGCCAGCACGCGCGCGGTGACGGGCAGCGCCCGGTCGATGCTCACCTCCACCAGGCGTCCCACGGCACGGGACCAGTGGCGCGGCTCGGTCAGCGGGCGGTCGACGCCGACCGTGCCCACCTCCAGCAGGTACTCCCCCGTGCCGACGCCGGGCACGTGCGCGCCCTGGGCGTCGAGGGAGGCGGAGACCAGCCCCGAGAGCTCGGCGACCTCGTCCAGGCTGAGGCCCTCGGTGCCCTCGGCGCGGTCCACGAGGACCTCCACGGTGGGCGTGGCCACGGCGCCGGCCACGCGGACGGACTCCACCACGACGTCCCGGTGCGCGAGCGCGTCGGCGATCAGGGCCTCCAGCTCGGTGGGGGCGGCGGGGTCGGTCTCCGGCGTGCGGTCCATGGGTCCTCCAGGCGGGGTCGGTCG
>NZ_JAUNHR010000057.1:2516-16612 GCF_030523875.1 Micrococcus sp.
ACGGGGCGGTGCGCCGCGGTCCGGCGTGGGGGCGGGTCCCCGGGAGGCTCCCGCGCGGTCGGCGGCACGGCCACTGTACGCGGGCCGCCGCGGGTGCGTCAGGCCGTGAGCGGGGCCAGGACGTCCCAGCCCAGGCGCAGGATCAGCGCCGCGACCACCGCGAGGAACACCACGCGGATGAACCCGGTGCCGCGGGCGATCGCCATGCGCGCGCCGACGTAGCCGCCCGTGAGGTTCGCCAGGCCCAGCAGCAGCCCCAGCCCGAGGACGGCGTGCCCGGCCGGGAGGAAGAAGGCCAGCGCCCCGAGGTTGGTGGCGAGGTTCACGATCTTCGCCTTGGCCGAGGCCTGCAGGAAGTCGTAGCCCAGCAGCCCGACCAGGCCCAGGATCAGGAAGGTGCCGGTGCCGGGGCCGAGCACGCCGTCGTAGAAGCCGACGACGGCGCCCACCGCCAGCGCCCGCGCCGCGTGGGCGGCGCCGGCGTGGCGCAGGCCCTGGACCAGGCCCATCCGCGGACGCAGCGCCGTGACCGCGAAGACCGCCACGAGGGCCACGAGGATCACCGGGCGGATCACCGCGGCGGGCAGCACCGTGGCCACCACGGCCCCGCCCAGGCTGCAGACCAGGGCGACGCCGGCCATCGGCAGCGCGGTGCGCAGGTCCGGGCGCACGCGGCGCGTGTAGGTGGCCGCGGAGACCGCCGTGCCGAACACCGAGCCCATCTTGTTGGTGGCCAAGGCCTGGACCGGGCTCAGCCCGGGCACCAGGAGCATCACCGGCAGCTGCAGGAGGCCGCCGCCGCCCACCACCGCGTCGATCCAGCCGGCCGCGAACCCCGCGAGGAGCACCAGCAGCACGAGGCCGAGGGTGAGCTCGACGGGTCCGAACAGGTCCATGGGGGAAGACTAGACGGGCCCGGGGGCACCGGGGACGCCGCCGGCCCCGCGACGCGCGTCGCGGGGCCGTCGGGACGGTGCGGGGTCAGTCCTGCGGGCGGACGACGGCCAGGACCTCGGCGGCCGCGGAGTCCACGCGGATCGGGCGTGCCTGCCCGGTGGCGCGGTCCTTGAGCTCGAGCTCGCCGTCGGCCAGGCCGCGGCCGACGACCACCGCGGTGGGCACGCCGAGCAGCTCGGCGTCCTTGAACTTCACGCCGGGGCTGACCTTGGGGCGGTCGTCCACGAGCACGGTCAGGCCCTCCGCCTCCAGCTCCGCGGCCAGCGCGAGCGCGGCGTCCACGCCGTCCTCGCCCTTGGTGGCCACGACCACGTGCACGTCCGCCGGGGCCACCGCGCGGGGCCAGACCAGGCCCTTCTCGTCGTGGTAGCGCTCGGCGATCGCGGCGACGGCGCGGGTGACGCCGATGCCGTAGGAGCCCATGGTCACCACGACCTGCCTGCCGTTGACGTCCAGCACCTTCAGGTCCAGGGCCTCGGCGTACTTGCGGCCGAGCTGGAAGATGTGGCCCATCTCCATGCCGCGGCGGGTGTGCAGCGGGCCGGAGCCGTCCGGGGCGGGGTCGCCCTCGCGCACGGCGGTGGCCTCGAGCACGCCGTCCCAGTGGAAGTCGCGCCCGGCCACGAGGCCGAACACGTGCTGCTGGTCCGCGTTCGCTCCCGTGATCCACACGGTGCCGGGGGCGATGCGCGGGTCCACGAAGAAGGGCAGCCCGGAGACGGAGCCCTCGGCGCCGAGCACGGGGGTGCCCTCCACGGCGCCCGCGGCGCCCGGGCCGATGTAGCCCTTGACGAGCGCCGGGTGCTTCGCCAGGTCCTCGGCGGTGGCGGCCTCGAGGGTCGGCTCGCCGACCAGCCCGAGGGCCGGGCCCGCGGTCGCCTCGAGGCGCTTGAGGTCCACCTCGCGGTCGCCCGGGACGGCGACGACGAACAGCCGGCGCTCCCCGCCCTCCACGACGGCGGCGACCACCACGCACTTGAGGGTGTCCGCGGCGGTCCAGGGGGCGCCCTCGCGCGGGTTCAGCCCGTTGGCCACGTCCACGAGCGCGGCGATCGTGGTGGAGGCGGGGGTGTCCTTCACCTCGGCGGCCGGCAGCGCGGCCATGGCCTCCTCGGACAGCGGCTCCGGGGCGACGGTGGTGACGGCTTCCACGTTGGCCCGGTAGCCGCCGTCGGACTCCACGAAGGTGTCCTCGCCGACCTCGGTGGGGTGCAGGAACTCCTCCGAGCGGGAGCCGCCCATGGCGCCCGAGGTGGCCTTGACCGGCACAACCTCCAGGCCGAGGCGCTCGAAGATGCGCAGGTAGGCGGCGCGGTGCGCGTCGTACGCCTCCTCCAGGCCGGCGTCGTCCACCGTGAAGGAGTAGGAGTCCTTCATGACGAACTCGCGGCCGCGCAGCAGGCCGGCCCGCGGGCGGGCCTCGTCGCGGTACTTCGTCTGGATCTGGTAGAGGTACGCCGGCAGGTCCTTGTACGAGGAGTACAGGTCCTTCACCAGGAGGGTGAACATCTCCTCGTGCGTGGGGGCCAGGAGGTAGTCGTTCGCCTTGCGGTCCTGCAGGCGGAAGAGCCCGTCGCCGTACTCGTCCCAGCGGCCGGTGGCCTCGTAGGGCTCGCGCGGCAGCAGCGCCGGGAAGTGCACCTCCTGGCCGCCGATGGCGTCCATCTCCTCGCGGACGACGGCCTCCACCTTGGCGAGCACCTTCAGGCCCAGCGGCAGCCACGTGTAGATGCCCGGGGCCGCGCGACGGATGTAGCCGGCGCGCACGAGCAGCCGGTGGCTGGCCACCTCGGCGTCGGCCGGGTCGTCCCGCAGGGTCCGCAGGAACAGGGTGGACATGCGCAGGGGCATGGGTGGGCCTCCTTCGGGCGCCGGGGGTGTGCGCGGCGGTCGTGCGGCCGCGCCGTGGTGGCCCGATCCTATCGGCCCGCGCCCGGGCGGGGCGGCCCGCCGTCAGTACAGGACGGTGGCGAACGTGCCCGCCTGCTCGAACCCCACCCGCGCGTAGGTGCGCAGCGCCGGGGTGTTGAACGCGTTGACGTACAGGCTCACCAGCGGGGCGCGGCGGGCGATCAGCCGGACGGCCTCGGCCATGGCGGGGGCGGCGAGGCCGCGCCCACGGTGCTCCGGGTGGAGCCACACGCCCTGGATCTGGGCGCAGCGGGAGGACAGCAGCCCGATGTCCGCCTTGAACAGCACCCCGGAGGTGGGGTCCCCGACCACGGGACGGCCCGGGGCGTGCATGACCCGGCCGTCGGCCACCATGCGCCGCACCCGGTCCCGGTACTGGGCGGCACCGGTGAAAAACGGGGAGAAGCCCAGCTCCTCCTCGAACATCGCGGCGCTGGCGGGCAGGACCGCGTCCAGGTCCTCCGGGGTGGCGGGGACGACGCCGACGCGCGGGCCCGCCCCGTCCGCGGACGCCAGGCCCCCCTGTCCCAGCACGAGCAGGGGCTGGTCCTCGCGGACCGCGCGGGGACGGTGGCCGGCGGCGCGCAGCGCCGCGCCGATCGGCAGCACCGTGCCCGCGGGCCCGTACACGGACGCGAACCGGCGGCGCAGGGAGACGACGGCGGCCGCGAGGGCGGGGACGTCGTCGTCGTGCCCGGCGACGGGGACCACGGTGGAGCCCACCCACACGGCCGAGCGCAGCGCACCGGGCCGGTCCGGGTCCGCCACGCCGAGGAACAGGGTGCCGTCCGCTCCCCCGCGGGGCCCGGCCAGGCGACCGGCCTCGAGGACCGACTCCACGTAGACGTTCACCGCAGGGTCCCGCACGGCCAGGGCGGCGAGCGCGGGCGTGTCCGCGTCGCTCAGGAGGCGGACGCGCCCGTCGGTCGCGGCGCGGACGTCCCGGTCAGTGGACGGAGACCGTCGGGGCACCGGCGGCAGGCGCATCGTCGCCGTCCTCCTCGATCCCCATCTCCGCGGCGATGCGGCGGGCCTCCTCGATGAGGGTGTCCACGATCTGGTCCTCGGGGACGGTGCGGATGACCTCGCCCTTGACGAAGATCTGGCCCTTGCCGTTGCCGGACGCCACGCCGAGGTCGGCCTCGCGGGCCTCGCCCGGGCCGTTCACCACGCAGCCCATGACGGCCACGCGCAGGGGGACGGTGACGTCCTTGAGGCCCTCGGTGACCTCCTCGGCCAGGGTGTACACGTCCACCTGGGCGCGCCCGCACGAGGGGCAGGAGACGATCTCCAGCTTGCGCTCGCGCAGGTTGAGGGACTGCAGGATCTGCAGGCCCACCTTGATCTCCTCGACCGGCGGGGCGGAGAGGGAGACGCGGATGGTGTCCCCGATGCCGCGGCCCAGCAGGTAGCCGAACGCCGTGGCGGACTTGATGGTGCCCTGGAAGGCGGGGCCGGCCTCGGTGACGCCGAGGTGCAGCGGCCAGTCGCCCTGCTCGGCCAGCAGCTCGTAGGCGCGGGCCATGATCACCGGGTCGTTGTGCTTCACGGAGATCTTGAAGTCCTTGAAGCCGTGCTCCTCGAACAGGGAGGCCTCCCACACGGCCGACTCCACGAGAGCCTCCGGGGTGGCCTTGCCGTGCTTCTGCAGCAGGCGCGGGTCCAGGGAGCCGGCGTTGACGCCGATGCGCAGCGAGGTGCCGTGCTCGGTGGCCGCCTGCGCGATCTCCTTGACCTTGTCGTCGAACTTCTTGATGTTGCCCGGGTTGACGCGCACCGCGCCGCAGCCGGCCTCGATGGCGGCGAACACGTACTTGGGCTGGAAGTGGATGTCCGCGATCACGGGGATGGTGGACTGCTGGGCGATGATCTTCAGGGCATCCGCGTCCTTGTCCGTGGGGCAGGCCACGCGCACGATGTCGCAGCCGGCGGCCGTGAGCTCGGCGATCTGCTGGAGCGTGGCGCCGATGTCATGGGTCTTCGTGGTGGTCATGGACTGCACGGAGACCTGGTGCTGGGAGCCCACGCCCACGCGCCCCACCTGGATCTGCCGGGTGGGCCGGCGGGGGGCCAGCACGGGCGGCGGGGCGGACGGCATTCCAAGGCTCACAGGCACGGGGGCGCTCCTCACGAGGGGTCGGGGACGGCGGCGCGGCCGCCGGACGTCCCGCCCATTCTAGGCGCCGGGGACCGCACCCCTGCGGGCGGGCCCCCGGCGCGGTGTCACTGGTAGGACACGAACCAGGGCTTGGGCTCGACCTCGAAGGTCTCCTGGGGGGTGAACGTGGGGGTGTCCTCGTCGATGAAGTTCTTCCACCCCATGGAGAAGTGCTCCGGCAGCTCCTTGAGCAGCCACTTCCACGTGTTGAACTTCAGCTCCGGATGGCCGTGGCCGTCCGCGTGCAGGACGAACGCGAGCCCCTCGCGGTCCACGATCTGCTCGCGCTGCTCGATCATGGTCAGGCGGAACTGGTGCAGCATGAAGACCTTCTCCGGGAGGGACTCCCGGGCCACCAGGTCGGCCAGCCACGCGCTGGTGTCGTTGACCTCGGCGGCGGTGACCTGCCCGATGTCCCGCATGTGCTTCTGGCCCTCGCGCAGGCGCCACTCCGGGTCCAGGGCGAGGCCCACATGGGGCAGCACGAGCAGGTCCTCGATGCGCTTGGCCTGCGTGAGGAAGTCCTCGAAGCCGGTCTGCAGGTCCAGCACCACGTGCACGCCGGCCTCGCCCGCACCGGTCACCCACTCCTCGAGCCGCTTCCGGTCCACCGGACGCGAGTACGCCCCCTGCGGGCCGGGGTCGGCGGTGGCCATGGTGGTGATCATCTCGAACGCCGGCTGCACCGGCTCCTCCGAGAAGGGCTGGTAGGACGCCGCCAGGTCCTTGACCCGGTCGATGCTCGCCTGCAGGTCCTGCTCGCCGAGCAGGCCCAGGCCGGGCACCCCGGGGGTGCCGTAGAGCGCCACGAGGCGACGGGCGGGGAACAGGGTGCGGCCGCCGCCGGGCAGCTCGGCCTCCGCGGGGGTGGGGCTGGGGGTCGGGGCGGTGGAGGTGGCGGAGCCCTCCGGCGTGCCGGGGACGGCACCCGACCCGGCGGCCTCGGCCGCCGGCTCCTCGTCCGCTCCGCAGCCGGCGAGCGCGACCGTCAGCCCTCCCAGGCCCAGCAGGGCCTCTCGACGGGACAGGGCACGGCGCATCGGACGCAGGGAAGGCGATTCTGACATGCGGCGAATCTACGACATCCAGGTCACGCTCAGGTCACAGGAGGACTCCTCGGCGCGCCGTCGTCTGGGCGTCAGAAGAGGCGCACGGGCTCCACCACGTCCGCCACGATCAGCAGCACGCCCATGCCCAGCATGAGCGCACCGACCGCGTACGTCAGCGGCAGCATCACGGCCAGGTCGAAGGGACCGGGGTCCGGGCGGCCCCGCAGCCGCGCCCACCACCGCCGCAGGCCCTCGTACAGGGCGCCGGCCACGTGCCCGCCGTCCAGCGGCAGCAGCGGGATCAGGTTGAAGACCATCAGGGCCACGTTGACGCCGGCCACGAGGGAGAGCATCAGGGCGGCCTTGTCCGCGAGCGCCACGGAGTCCAGGGCGGCGGCCTCACCGGCGATCCGCCCCACGCCCACCACGGACATCGGCCCGTTAGGGTCCCGCTCGGCGGGCGTGACGACGGCGACGGCGGTGTCCCACAGCCGCTGCGGCAGCACGAGGATCACGTCCGCCACGGCGGCGATCTGGCGCCCCACGGTGGGGACCGCCTCCCACGCCGGGAGCCGGACCGTCTCCTGCCGTGACCCCAGGCCGATGAACCCGACCGGCTCCGTGCGGACCCCGCCGTCGGCGGCGCGCTCGGGCACGCCGAGGGCGTCGGTCACGGGGCGCTCCGTCAGGCGGGGGGTGAGGGTCGACTCGATCCGCTCCCCGTCCCGCTCCCACACGATCGGGGTGGGCTGCCCGGCGCGCTCGCGGATGGCCGCGGAGAGCGCGTCCCAGCCGGCCACGTCCTCCCCCGCGAAGGACACCACGGTGTCCCCGGGGCGCAGGCCGGCGGCGTAGGCGGGGGCCACGGGGTCGCCCTCGCGGCAGGCCTCCGGGTCCTCACCGGCCGCCTCCCGGGCCTGGCGGTCCGGAGCGGCGACCACGCAGCGGTACACCTCGGCCGCGGTGGTGGAGGGCTGGGAGACGCCGAACGCGCTCACCAGCACGCCCGTGAGGGCGAGGGCGATCACGAGGTTCATGAACGGCCCGCCGAGCATGATCACCACGCGCTTCCACACCGGCAGCTGGATGAACTGCCTGCCCTCGTCCGCGGCGGTGAGCTCGGCGGCGGCCTGGGCGCGGGCGTCGTCGGCCATGCGCCCGGCCCGGGCGAGCATCCCGGTGGAGCCGGTGCGCGCGACGGTCCCACCCGTGGGCGGGGGCAGCATGCCCACCATGGCGACGTAGCCGCCCAGCGGGACGGCCTTCACCCCGTACTCGGTCTCCCCGCGGCGCCACGAGGCCACCGTGGGCCCGAAGCCCACCATGTACTGGGTGACGCGCACGCCGAACGCCTTGGCGGGCACCAGGTGCCCCACCTCGTGCAGGGCGATGGACAGGGCCAGGCCGAGGGCGACGACGAGCACGCCGCCGAGGGACCACAGGGCGTCCACGGCGCTCACCAGCGGCCGCGCGCGGCGCGGCGGGCCCAGTCCTCGGCGGCCAGCACGGCCTCCACCGTGAGGTCCACCGGGTCCTGGCCGGCCGCCGCGAGGACGTCCTCGGGCCGGTACTCCCCCAGGACGGCGCGCACGGTCTCGAGGATGCGGTCGAAGCGGATCGCGCCGTCGTGGAAGGCGTCCACGGCCTCCTCGTTGGCGGCGTTGAACACGGCCATGTGGGTGGCCGAGGCGCCCGCGGCCTCCTTGGCCAGCGCGACGGCGGGGAACGCCTCCTCGTCGAGGGGCTCGAAGGTCCACGTGGCCGCCTGCGTCCAGTCGCAGCCGGGGGCGGCGTCGGGGACGCGCTCGGGCCAGCCGATGCCCAGCGCGATCGGCAGGCGCATGTCCGGCGGGGAGGCCTGGGCCAAGGTGGAGCCGTCCGTGAACTCGACCATGGAGTGCACCACGGACTGCGGGTGGACCACCACGTCGATCCGCTCGAGCGGGACGTCGAAGAGCAGGTGCGCCTCCACCACCTCCAGGGCCTTGTTCACGAGCGAGGCGGAGTTGGTGGTCACCACCCGGCCCATGTCCCACGTGGGGTGGGCGAGGGCCTGGGCGGGGGTGACCTCGCGCAGGCGCTCTGCGGAGAACCCGCGGAACGGGCCGCCCGAGGCGGTGAGCACGAGGCGGCGGACCTCGTCCGCGGTGCCGCCGCGGAGGGCCTGCGCCAGGGCCGAGTGCTCCGAGTCCACGGGCACGAGCTGCCCGGGGGCCGCGGCGGCCTTCACGAGGGCGCCGCCCACAATCAGCGACTCCTTGTTGGCCAGCGCGAGGCGGTGCCCGGCCGCGAGCGCGGCGAGGGTGGGGCGCAGGCCGATCGAGCCGGTGATGCCGTTGAGCACCGTGTCCGCGCCGGCCCACGCGGCGATCTCGGTGGCGGCCTCGGGGCCGGTGACCACGTGCGGGCGGGGGTCCGGCAGGCCCAGGCGCGCGGCGGCGTCGGCCAGGGCGGCGCGCAGCTCCTCCGGCGTGCCGGAGGCCGCACCGACCGCCTCGACGTCGAACCGCACCGCCTGCTCCGCGAGCAGGGCGGTGTTGGCCCCGCCGGCCAGGGCCACGGCGCGGAACCGCTCCGGGGACCGGGCGATGACGTCCAGCCCCTGGGTGCCGATCGAGCCGGTCGAGCCGATCAGGGCGACGCGGCGGGGCTCGGGGGCCAGGCCGGCGTCGGCGTGGCGGGAATGCGTGAAGTCGGTGAGGGATCCGTGGGTCACCGGGCCATCATGCCAGCGCCGCCTGGACGCGGGCCGGGGCCGCGGACGGCCCCGGGGACGGCGAGGGCCCGCCGGCCCCGCCGGTGAGGGCGGGACGGGCGGGCCCGTCGTCGTGGGGCGTCCGCGGGCGGACGCGCCGGGATCAGTGCTGGACCGGCTTCTCGGCGCCGACGCCGGTGAGCGAGCGCACCTCCATCTCGGCCTGCTTGTCCGGGTCCTCGGCCTCGTGGGAGGTCACGGAGCCCAGCCAGCCGAGGAAGAAGGCCAGCGGGATGGACACGATGCCCGGGTTCTTCAGCGGGAAGAGGGCGAAGTCCGCGCCCGGGATCATCGAGGTCTCCGCCCCGGACATCACCGGGGAGAAGATGATCAGCACGATCGCGGAGATGAGGCCGCCGTACATGGACCACACCGCGCCGCGCGTGGTGAAGCCCCTCCAGAACAGCGAGTACAGGATGGTCGGCAGGTTCGCCGAGGCCGCCACCGCGAAGGCGAGGGCCACGAGGAATGCGACGTTCTGGCCCTGCGCGGCGATGCCGCCGACGATCGCGAGGACGCCGATGACCACCACCGTGATCTTGCCGATCCGGACCTCCTCGGCCGGGGTGAGCGGCTTCTTGGCGATCACGGAGCCGTACACGTCGTGGGCGAAGGACGCCGCCGCCGTGATGGCCAGGCCCGCGACCACCGCGAGGATCGTGGCGAAGGCCACCGCGGAGATCAGACCCAGCAGGATGGAGCCGCCGAGCTCGAACGCCAGCAGCGGGGCCGCCGAGTTCACTCCGCCCGGGGCCGCGAGGATGCGCTCCGGGCCGATCAGGGCGCCGGCTCCGGTGCCGAGCACGAGGGTGAAGAGGTAGAACGCGCCGATCAGCACGATCGCCCACACCACGGACTTGCGGGCCTCCTTGGCCGTGGGCACGGTGTAGAAGCGCATCAGCACGTGCGGCAGGCCGGCGGTGCCGAGCACCAGGGCCAGGCCGAGGGACAGGAAGTCCAGGCGCGTGGTGAAGTTCTTGCCGTACTGCAGGCCGGGCTCGAGGATCGCCTCGCCCTGGGGGTTGAGCTCGACGGCGGCGCCCAGCATGCCGTTGAAGTCGAAGCCGAACAGGGCCAGCGACCACACGGTCATGATGCCGGCGCCCGCGATCAGCAGGATCGCCTTGATGATCTGGACGTAGGTGGTGCCCTTCATGCCGCCGATCAGCACGTACACGATCATGAGCACGCCGACGACGATGATCACGAGCGCCTGGCCCGTGCGGTCCGTGATGTTCAGCAGCAGGGCCACGAGGCCGCCGGCGCCGGCCATCTGGGCCAGGAGGTAGAAGAGGCAGACCGCCATGGTGCCGAAGGCGGCCGCGATGCGCACCGGCTTCTGGCGCAGGCGGAAGGACAGCACGTCGGCCATCGTGAACTTGCCCGTGTTGCGCAGCAGCTCGGCCACGAGCAGCAGGGCCACGAGCCACGCCACGAGGAAGCCGATCGAATAGAGGAAGCCGTCGTAGCCGTAGAGGGCGATGGCGCCGACGATGCCGAGGAACGACGCGGCCGAGAGGTAGTCGCCCGCGATGGCGGTGCCGTTCTGGGTGCCGGAGAAGCCGCGGCCGCCGGCGTAGTAGTCCGCCGAGGAGCGGCTGGTCTTCGACGCGCGGATCACGATCACCAGGGTGACCACCACGAAGGCCACGAAGATGCCGATGTTGACCAGGGGGTTGCCCACCGTGGCCGTGGCCGTGGTCTGGAGCAGGGGCAGCGATGCGCTCATCGGGTGGCCTCCGGGGTCTCAGGGCCGGCGACGGCCTCGCGCTCGAGGCGCTCGCGCAGGGCGGTGGCGCGCGGGTCCAGGACGCGGTTGGAGAAGCGGACGTAGGCGAACGTGATCGCGAACGTGGTGACGAACTGCAGCAGCCCGAGCACGAGCCCCAGGGTGATGTTGTCCCACAGGCGGATCGCCATGACCTGGGGGACGAACGCCCCCATGATGACGAACAGCAGGTACCAGACGAAGAACGCCACGGTCATGGGGAAGGCGAAGGAGCGGTGGGTGCGGCGGAGCTCGACGAACTCCTCCGAGCGCTGGGCGGCGCGGAACTGCTCGGCCGTCGGCGACGGCGGAGCGTGTTCGGTGGATGACATGGGTGCCTCCGAGGGGTGGGTGCGGGGACACCGTGACCGGGATCACAGTGAGGGTGATCACACTCTGCGTCCTCGGCGGGCTCAGGTCAAGGGGGGCTGTATACAAAGCCCTGGATGACGTCTGCTTGACGCGCCGCGCCCCTCCGCACGGCCCGGATCATTCCGACGCCGACGCCCCGCCCCCCTCGGCACGCGCCAGGACCGCATGGGCCTGGACCAGGACGACCTCGTCCACCATCGCCCCGTCCAGCGCGAAGGCCCCACGGCGACCCCGGGCGGCCGCCAGCACCCGACGCGCCCGGTCCACCGTCTCCGGTGCCGGCGTGTATGCAGAACGGACCACCGGCACCTGACGTGGGTGCAGGCACACGGTGGCGGCGCAGCCCAGAGCCGCCGCGTCCTCGGCCTCCGCGGCCAGCCCCTCGACGTCCGCCAGGTCCAGGAACACGGCGTCCCAGGCCGCCACGCCGTGGGCGGCGGCGGCCAGCAGGACGGCCGAGCGCGCATGACGCACCGGCTCACGGTAGGCGCCGTCGGCCCCCCGCGAGGAGGACCCGCCCATCGAGGCCACCAGGTCCTCGGCGCCCCACATGAGGGCACCCACGTGCGGGTGCGCCGCGAGCGCGGGGGCCGCCAGCACCCCGGCGGCGGTCTCGCACAGGGCGGCCACGCGCACCCGACCGCCCAGCGCCGCGACGATCCCGTCCACCTGCGCGGGGGCCTCCGCCTTGGCCAGCATGAGGGTGCGCCAGCCGGTGTCGGCGAGCGCGGCCAGGTCCGCGGCGTGGTCCTGCGTGCCGGCGGGGTTCACGCGCACCACCACGCGCTCCGGGTCCAGGCCCGTCTCCCCGCGCGTGGCCCAGGCCTCGACGACGGCGCGGCGGGCGGCCGGCCGCGCGTCGGGGGTGACGGCGTCCTCGAGGTCGAGGATGACGGCGTCGGCCTTGGCCAGTCCGCCGGCGAACCGCTCGGGGCGGTCGGCGGGGGTGAACATCACGGCCGGGCCGTGCTCCAGGCGGGCGGCGGCGCTCACGCCCCGGCCTCCCGGTGGGCGGCCGCGGTCCACATCAGGCACGTGCGCTGGGCGCGGGCCACCACCGTGCCGTCCTGGGTGGTCCCGGTGTGCGCGAACACCACGATCCGCTGCCCCGGCCGGGAGGAGGACTCCCGGACGGAGAGCACCTCGGTGGCCGTGTACAGGGTGTCCCCCGGGAACACCGGGGCGGGGAAGGAGATCTCCCCCAGGCCCAGCTGCGCCACGAGCGTGCCCTGGGTCAGCTGCCCCACGGACTGGCCCACCATGGTGGCCAGCGTGAGCATCGAGTTCATCAGCGGCCGTCCGAAGGACTGCGTGGCCGCGAACGCGTGGTCCAGGTGCAGGGCCTGGGTGTTCATGGTGAGCGTGGTGAACGCGACGTTGTCCGCCTCCGTGAGGGTCCGGCCAGGGCGGTGCTCGTAGACCTGCCCGACCTCGAGCTCGTCGGCGTAGCGCCCGCGCTGGACGATCGGCTCGGCCACGGCCTCAGAGCCCCAGCTCGCGGGCGATCAGCATGAGCTGCACCTCGGTGGTGCCCTCCCCGACCTCGAGGATCTTGGAGTCGCGGTAGTGGCGGGCCACCAGGGACTCGTTGACGAACCCGTAGCCGCCGAACACCTGCGTGGCGTCCCGGGCATTGTCCATGGCGGCCTCGCCGGAGATCAGCTTGGCCATGGCGGCCTCGGTCTTGAACGGCTTGCCGGCCAGCATCTTCTGCGCGGCCTCGTAGTAGGCCAGACGGGCGGCGTGCGCACGGGCCTGCATGCGGGCGATCTTGAAGGACACCGCCTGGAAGCTGGCGATCGGGGAGCCGAACGAGGTGCGCTGCCTGGCGTAGGCGATGCACTCGTCCACGCAGCCCTGCGCGGCGCCGGTGGCCAGGGCCGCGATCGCGATGCGCCCCTCGTCGAGGATGGACAGGAAGTGCGCGTAGCCGCGGCCGCGCTCGCCCAGGAGGTTCTCCTCCGGGACGACGGCGTCCTTGAAGTGCAGCGGATGGGTGTCCGAGGAGTTCCAGCCGACCTTGTCGTAGGCCTTCCCGACCGTGAAGCCGGGCGTGTCCGAGGGCACGATGATCGTGGAGATCTCCTTGGCCGGGCGCCCGTCCGGGCCCGTGCGCCCCTCGCGCTCGCCGGTGACCGCGGTGACGGTGACGAACCGGGTGATGTCCGTGCCGGAGTTGGTGATGAACTCCTTGGCGCCGTTGACGCGCCAGGACCCGTCCTCGAGGCGGGCGGTGGTCTGGGTGCCGCCGGCGTCGGAGCCGGCGCCGGGCTCCGTGAGCCCGAAGCCGGCCAGCGCCTCGCCCGAGGCCAGGGAGGGCAGCCAGCGCTCCTTCTGCTCCTGCGTGCCGAACTTCAGGATCGGCATGGCGCCGAGGGACACCCCGGCCTCCAGGGTGATGGCCACGGACTGGTTGACGCGGGCGAGCTGCTCGAGGGCCAGGGACAGGGCGAAGTAGTCCCCGCCCATGCCGCCGAACTCCTCGGGGAAGGGCAGGCCGAACAGGCCCATCTCCCCCATCTGGGCGACGATCGCGTACGGGAACTCGTGCTTCGCGTCCAGCTCGGCCGAGACGGGCGCGACGACCTCGTCGGCGAACTCCCGGACGGTGTCGGAGAGGAGCTGGTAGTCCTCCTCGAGGGCGGGCAGGGTGCGGTGGGCGGTGCTCATGCGGACTCTCCTTCGGCGGTGGGCGCGGCGGCGGGCTCGACGACGGCGATCAGGGTCTGGGCGGCCACGGACTGGCCGGCGACGACGTGGACGGTGACGGTGCCGGCGACGGCGGCCGTGACGGGGTGCTCCATCTTCATGGCCTCGACGACGGCCAGCTCGGCCCCCGCCTCGACGCGGTCGCCCGAGGCGACCGACACCGCGACCACCGTGCCGGGCATGGGGGTGCGCGCCTCCGGGGAGGCGGCGCCCTCCGGGGCACGACGCGCGGCGGCCGCGGCGCGGGCGGCCTCCACCCGCTCGGCGCGGGTGAGGCGGGCGACGCGCCAGGTGCCGCCGTCGCGGTGGATCCAGGCGGCGGAGGGGTCCGCCGGATGGCCGGCCACGAGCTCGACGCCCGCGAGGGCGGCCGGGTCCTCGTCCGGCTCGGCATCCGCCCGCGGCGGGGTGAGCGTG
>NZ_JAUNHR010000154.1:0-1819 GCF_030523875.1 Micrococcus sp.
CGTGACGTGGCGCGGTTGGGCCGGGCGCGCGCGAGGTCGCGGCCGGCGTCGAGGGAGGACGTGTGCGGGGACGTGGTCCCCGTGGTCCCGGAGAGCGGCACGACGCCGGGGCGGGCGGCCAGCTGCGCGATCGACTCGGCGGCGGCCATCAGCTCCTCGGCGGTGTCGCCCTTGACGAGGTGGCGGTGCTCAGCGGGCACGCGGTGCTCGTAGAGTGCCTTCATGAGGTCGAGCTCTCGCTGGGTGGCGGCGGCCGTCGCGGCCTGCTCCTTCACCTGGGCGAGGTCCGCCTCGAGCGCGGCGACGCGCTCCTTGGCGGTGGTGTGCGCCTGCTGCTCAGCCGCGAGGGCGGTCTGTGCGTCCTTGGCGCTCTGCTCGGCGACCTTCTTGGCCTCCCGCTCGGCCTGCAGGGCCTTCTTGCCGGGCTCGCCGAGGGCCTCGTCCGGCTCGTCGCCGTCCGTGGTGGCCTCGGTGCCGGCGTCGGCCTCGTTGGGCTGGGCGGGGCTGTCGGCGTGGTCCGTGGGGGTGGGGGCGGCCGTCGCGGCCTCCCCGTCGGCTCCGGCGTCGATGTAGCGGAGCACGGCGGCCACGGCGGGGTTCATCCGACGGAAGGTGTGCATGGGGTCTCCTCTGGTCTGCCACGTCGCGTGGCGGTTTCCCCGGTCCGCGTCGCGCGGTCGGGAAGCGTGTGGGGGCGCGGTCAGTGCGCGTGGACGCCGTCGTTCACGGCGTCGGGGAACATGCGGCGCATCTCGGCGAGGACGGCGGACAGGTCCGAGGTGGTGCCGGCCTGCTGCGCGGCGGCCGAGTACATCTCGTAGAACGGGTCCGGGTCCCAGGGGACGTCGCCGCCGTCGTGGGCGGGGACCACCTGACAGTCGCAGTCGGGGTGGTACTTCTCCCCGTCGCTGCGCCGGTACCGGGCGCGGTCCTCGGTGGTGTAGAGCCAGCCGGCGGAGCGGGAGGCCAGGGTGAGGCAGAACGAGCAGGTCTTGGCGCCGCGGGGGACGCGGACCCAGCCCATGTCGTTGGCCTGGGCCGAGAACTGCGTCGTGTGCCGTCCGGGCCGCTGGATCCACTCGGTGAGGTCCTGGGCAAGGGCGTCCGCGAGCGCGTCCGGGGTGTCGGTCCAGAGCTTGCCAGCCTCTCGGCGGAGGGTGCCGTTGACGATGGACTCGGGGACCGGTGGGGCGAGGGTGGCCCAGCCGGCGGTAGGCAGGGACTCGAACCACTCGGCGGCGAGGACCGCGGTGGCGGTGCCGTACTCCTCCACGATGACGGGCAGGTACTCGAGGAGGGCGTCCCGGATGAGCTCTGGCTCGTTGCCCTGGAGGGAGAGCCAGAGCTGCATCAGGTCGGCCTGAGCGTCCTGGACGAGGGCGGCGGTGGCGCCGCGGTACTCGGCCAGGTCCATGTCGGTGGCCATCGGTCAGCCCTCCGTGGTCGGCCCGCTGGTGGCGGCCGAGGCGGGCGGGCGGCCGACGCCGTCGCGGCGGGCCAGGACCCGCTCGAGGCTGTTGCGCCCGCGGGCCTTGGCCGCCTCGTCCTGGAGGCGTTCAAGCTGGGACTCGTCGAAGCCCCAGAGCTCGAGCACGACGTCGGAGCCGGCGAGCTCGGGGTGCGTGGTCACGAACTTCTGCGCGAGGTCCGCGGCGGCTGCCGGCGTCACGGTGCCCGGGTTCAGGAACGAGGCCCGCAGGCGGTCCATGTCCCGGCTCAGGGCCCCGGTGGGGTCGCCGTGCCGGGTGAGCATGGCCAGGCGGGCCGTCTCCCGGCGTGCGTCTGCGTAGTTCGGCAGCTCGGACTGCACGAGCCCGAC
>NZ_JAUNHR010000154.1:1852-2139 GCF_030523875.1 Micrococcus sp.
TCGAGCACCCGGATGGACTCCGCCGAGGGCGGGTTGTCCATGAGCAGGCCGAGCTGGTTCACCGGGATCGAGGACTCCGAGGCCATCTGCTGGGCGACGAGCTTGAAGTGCTCGCCGTGCGGCTGCTGGCTGGAGGCCGAGAGCTGCTGGAGTGCGGCGCGGCGCCACTCGCCGGTCTCCTCGTCGAAGAAGTCCGGGATGCCCCACACCGAGCCGGTGGCGACCTCGAAGCCGGAGCGCGTGCGCCCGTCCTTGTCTTTGAACGCCTCCGAACGCGCGCCGAGCAG
>NZ_JAUNHR010000155.1:0-1301 GCF_030523875.1 Micrococcus sp.
TTGGGGCCCGAGGAGATCACGTAGGAGACGGTCGAGCCCTTGTCCACGCTTGTTCCTTCGCCCGGCGTGACGCGGATGACCGCACCCTTGGGAACGGAGTCCGAGCTCTCCTCGCCACCCTTCTCGGCGGCGAGTCCCGCCGCCTCAATGGCCGAGACCGCCGAGGACTCCGAGCGGCCCGCAAGCCCGCCCGGGACGGTCACCTTGGCCGGGCCGGTGGAGTACGTGACGGAGACCGAGGAGCCCTTGTCCAGCTGGCCGGAGGGGTTCACGTCGGTGACGAGGCCGGAGTCCATCGAGTCGCTCGGTTCCGGCACCAGGTTGACCGTGAGACCGAGCTTGATGAGCTCGTCCCGGACCTTCTCGTAGTTGCGCCCCACGTAGCTCTTGGGGTCGACGCTGATGCTCGTAGGAGTGGCGGACGGCGTCTTCGTGGGGGTGGCGGTGCTTGCCGAGGGGCTCGGTGTGGCCTCCGGCTTGGGCTCAAGCCACCCCTGGAGGCGCCCGGCGGTGAGGCCGGCCGCGATGACGAGCCCGATGAGGATGATGAGCGTGATGAGCGGGAACGTCAGGCGGGACCGGCGGCGCGGCGGGCGGCTCCCCTGCCCCCGGGGCGGGACGGGACCGTGCGAGTCAGTCGAGTCGTCCATGTAGGAGTTCTCGACGGCGCGGCGGGCGCCGGCGGCGGACGAGTACTCGTCGTCGTCGGCCAGGCCCAAGGGGCCGTGGGAGGCGGCGGAGGAGCCCACAGCGGCACCGACGGCTGCGCCTGCCCCGAGCGCGGGGAGGGCCGAGGTGCGGGGGTGGCCGTCCTCTGCGGCGCGGCGGCCGGGGGAGGAGGCGAGCGTGCGCGTGACCTGGCCCGTCGGGGTGGTGTCCGGTCCGTTGAGGAAGCGGCCCACGCCGGGGACCGCGCGAACGGCGTCCTCCACGCGCCCCTCGAGGAGCGCGTCGGCGGCCTCGGCGAGGAGGTGGGCGTTGCCGGGGCGGTCGGTTGCGTTCTTCTCCAGCATGGACATGATGAGGCCGCGCACGGGCGCCGGCACGGACTCGGGCAGCGGGGCGGGCTGATCCTGCACCTGCGCGAGGGCGATCTGGATCTGGGACTCGCCCGTGAAGGGCCGGTGACCCGCGAGGAGCTCGTAGCCGATGATGCCGAGCGCATAGATGTCACTCGAGCCCGAGGCCTGCTGGCCCGTGGCCTGCTCCGGGGCGAGGTACTGGGCCGTGCCCATGACCTGGCCCGTGGCCGTCAACGGGACCTGGTCCGCGAGGCGGGCGATGCCGAAGTCCGTGATCTT
>NZ_JAUNHR010000155.1:1311-2124 GCF_030523875.1 Micrococcus sp.
GGCATGCAGAGGATGTTGCCGGGCTTGACGTCGCGGTGGACGAGCCCCGCGTCATGTGCCGTCGCCAGGGCCTTCGCCGTCTGCGAGATGATGCTCAGCGTCCGGTCCGCGTCGAGGACCTTCTCCGTCTCGATGACGGAGGAGAGCGGCTTGCCGGGCACGAGCTCCATGACGAGGAAGCCGGAGCCGTCCTCCTCGCCGTAGTCGAAGACGTTGGCGATGGCCGGGTGGCTGAGGAGCGCGGTGTGGCGGGCCTCGGCGCGGAATCGCTGCAGGAAGGCCGTGTCGCCGGTGTACTCCTCCTTGAGGATCTTGATGGCCACGCTCCGGCCAAGGATCGAGTCGGTGGCCTTCCAGACCTCGCCCATGCCGCCGATGGCGATGCGCTCGGTGAGCTCGTACCGATTGCCGCCGACCGTGTTTCCCTTCATGGGTCTCACTTGTTCAACACCGCCTCGTAGATGTTTCGTGCCGCCGTCGTCACGGCGTAGTTGCCTGAGTTCGTGTCAGTGCCTGCGACCACGACGGTCACCGCCACCTTGGGGTCTTCCGCCGGGGCGAACCCCGTGTACCAAGAGTTCGTGAGGTTGTTGGCGATCTCCGCCGTGCCTGTCTTCGAGGCGATCGAGACCCCTGGGATGGCCGCGTTGGTGGCGGTTCCCGACCTCGTGGTCTCCAGCATCATGTCCCGGATGTCCGCGGCCACGGAGTCAGTCGTGGCCCGCTTGAAGACGGACGGCTTGAACTGGCTCTTGACGCTGAGATCCGGCTGCCGAACGGTCTTGACGAGCTGCGGGTTCATGATCTCGCCGC
>NZ_JAUNHR010000156.1 GCF_030523875.1 Micrococcus sp.
GCTGGTGGACCCTCCGCGACACCTACGAGGCCGTCCTCGGCCTGGGCGACAGCTCCGAAGCCACCGCGGCTACCGCGCTCGCGGGCCGGTCCCTCGCGGAGCAGACCGCGCTATGGGTGCTGGCCTCGCTGCGGCCGGCGTCGCTGGGGTGCTGGGCGTACGAGCGGCCGGGCGGGCTCGCGCTCACCTGGTTCGAGCTGCGCCAGGCGCTGGGCTGGGAGTGGGTGGACCCGGAGGTCCGGGCGATCCGTGAGCTCGGCGCGGAGGACCCGCTGGCCCCGGCCTCCGCCGCCGAGGACGAGGGTGTGGCGGCGTGAGCGGCGGGTACCGGCACCGGGCCGCGCTGCCCCCACGTCTGCGCCTGGCCGCCTCGCACGCGGAGCAGGCCCGCCAGGACGCCGCCGCCGTGCGGCGCCGCAACGCGGAGCTCGAGGAGGCGCTGCGTCTGGCTCTGGACCAGCTCGAGGACGAGCGCCGGTCCTGCCGGTGCGGGTGGGAGCGGTCCGCCACGCCCACCCCCCTCACGAGGCCGGCCTACGACACCAGCCCGGCGGCCGGCACCCGGCGCCTCGAGGGCGCCGCCGACGAGATGGACGCCTGGCGGGCCGAGCACCCGGACTGGGACGGCCGCCGGCAACGCCAGCGCCGCGCCAAGGAGCGGCAGGCGGAGGAGGCGGTCGCGGCATGAGCCAGAAGACCGCGGCCACCTGGCACGGAGTCGCCTGTAACGGCCGCTGCTGCCGGAATCCGCACGGGGTGTGCCACCACGGCCGCGCGTGCGCGCATCACCTGAAGGAGTCCGCCCGGCAGGCCCGGGCGGAGCAGGAAGCCCAGATCATCGCGGACCTCGAGCGGGCCGCGTACCAGAGAGGAAGACGAGCATGACCGTCCAGCACACCCCCGCACACCCGGCCGGCCACCCGTTCCACGACCCGCGCGAGTGGGAGGGCCCGTACGAGATCGAGTCCGCAGCGGAGCGCATCGGTGCCGGCGATCTGGTGCGGGTCGATCGGGGCGCCACGTCCGTGATCGTCGTCGCCCACGAGCGGGACAAGGACGGCAACTGGCGAGACGCCTCGGCGGCGCTGATCCTCTCCGCGTTCGGCAGGCTGCGCCCGCACCAGTTCTGGCTGGTCCCCTCGCCCGGCCCGGAGCCTCTGCCGATCGAGCCGGGCCGTCTCATCTGGGCTGTGACCGACGTCGAGGGCTCCACTGCGGAGTGGCTCGTTCTCGGCGCGGACCTGCTGTTCTACGGACCCTTCGACGCGCCGGCTGACCCGGAGACCGGTGAAGAGCAGGTGGCGCCATGGCGAGTCGAGCCCTCGGGCATCCTCGCGTTCACCGACGAGGACGGCACCGCCTGGTCCCGTGAGGACGCGGCCTCGGCCTGGGCGGAGGTGCAGGCATGAGCACCACCCAGCACCCCCTGACCGAGACCGCCGCCGCCGAGCTGTCCAAGAAGTTCATGCCCGGGGTCGCCTTCCAGATCCTCGCCAGCGTCAGCCCCGAGGACCTCACGGAGTACGCCCGCCTGGCCTACGACCTGGCCCGCGAGCATGAGCGCGAGCACGCCCAGGCCCGCCCCGCCGAGGAAGTGGAACTGCCGGGCGAGCCGTGCGTCCTCACGGACGTCCGACTCCGGGAGGCGCTTGCCACTGGCCTGGCCCTGTGGACTGGCCTTGAAGTGGTCGCCGTCGGTTTCGACGGGTGCGCCCTCGTTTATCCCACCTGGGACATCACCGCCTTCACCCTCCCCGACGGCACCCGCGCCCGCCGCGACGGGGATCACGCCGACGGTGGGCCCCGGTTCGTGAAGGAGGCGACGGCGTGACCGCCCAGCTGATCACCCCGGTCGTGGCCGGCGCCCCGCTGGTCGAGCGGTTCCTGCCGTGCACGCACGGCGCGTCCATCACCGGCGTCGTCCTCCTGGACCGCGGCCGCTACGTCCTCTACCCGGAGGCGTACCTCGGCGCGGACGGCGCCTGGCACGTCCCGGGCATCATCACCGTCGTGGACCCGGCCCTGCTGGTCGCGTTCGTCGTGGTCGGCGACGCCGTGACGGTCCGCTACCAGCTCGTCCAGGCCGCCGACGGCGCCCACGAGGGGCGGGCCACGTGCCGCCC
>NZ_JAUNHR010000058.1:0-798 GCF_030523875.1 Micrococcus sp.
GGGCGGGGGGGCGCCCGCCGGGGGGGGGGGCGGCGGGGCGCCGGGGCTGTCGCCGGGTCCCGGGCCCGACGCGGCGGGTCACTTGGTGACGACGGCCAGCACGTCGCGGGCGGAGAGCACCAGGTACTCCTCGCCGCCGACCTTGACCTCGGTGCCGCCGTACTTGGAGTAGAGGACGACGTCGCCCTCGGCCACGTCCACCGGCACGCGGGTGCCGTTCTCGGCCACGCGGCCCGGGCCCACGGCCACGACCTGGCCCTCCTGGGGCTTCTCCTTGGCGGTGTCCGGGATGACGAGGCCGGACGCGGTGGTCTGCTCGGCCTCGAGCGGGCGGACGACGATGCGGTCCTCGAGGGGCTTGATGGAGACGGACATGCTGCACACTCCTTGTGTTCGTCGGCGGACGCAGGCGGGGCCGGCGTCGCGCATGGTCGCGTTGTCGGGGGTGCCACGGTGCGGGGACCCTGCGTCGTCGCGGTGCCGCGGGGCCCGTCCTCGGGCTTGGCACCCGGTACCCCCGAGTGCCAGCTCCGACTCTAGCGCGGGCCTGGCACTCCCACCAAGCGACTGCCAGACGTGCGCCGTGGGCGGACGGGCCGTTCCGTGCGTTCCGTGCCCACTGTCCCAGCTGGGTCTCGCCCGCCCAACCGACTCCCCTCGCTCCCACCCGCTCGCCCACCCCCCCCCGCCCGCCCCGCGGGGGGTGGGGGCCATCACCCCGCCCGCCCCCCACCCGGGGGGGGGGCCCGCCGCCGCGTCCGGGTCCGTTCCACGCGCCGAGGCGGACCGCCGCCTCCT
>NZ_JAUNHR010000058.1:808-16190 GCF_030523875.1 Micrococcus sp.
AGCCCCCCCCCCCCCCCCCCCCGTTGTTGACCCCCCGCCCCCCCCCCGGTGGGGGGGGGTCGGGGGGTGGGACCCCACAACGGCGGGCGGCGGCGTGGGCCCGGACGTCATCGGCGGTGCGCCAGGTCGGCCCTGGCAGTGCCGGCGCGATCCGCACCGCCTCCTGCACACCCGACCACTGCCCGACGCGGATCCCCACCGGGGCCGCCCGAATCCCCGGAGACACCGACGCCGCCGCAGGATCGGCACATGCCTCCCGTCCCTCCGTCCCCGCTGCCACCCCTGCCCGCCGTGTTCCTCCGGTCTGACGCACGGGCCATGGGCCTGCCCGTCCAGCGGCTGCGCCGGACGGACGTGGAGCGCGTCGGGCCGGCCCTGTACCGCCGCACCGACCGGCCGCTGATCGGCTGGGCATCCGTCGGCCTCCCGGAGCCCGAGCACGGGCGCCCCGGCCAGCACCTGTGGGCCCTGCAGCGCTCCCGCCCGCAGGTCGTGTTCTCCCATGCCACGGCCGCGCACCTGCACGGACTGCCCTCGCCGCGCCGCCCGGGTCCCCTGCCCACGCCGCTGGACGTGACGGTGTCCTCCGGGTCGGGGCGGATCCGGGTGCCGGAGGTGCGGGCCCGGCGTCGTCCGCTGCCCGCGCCGCACGTGGTGGAGCTGTTCGGCCTGCGGGTGACGAGCCTCGAGCGGACCATCCTGGACCTGTGCGTCCTGGACGATCCGTGGGACCTGGCCGATGTCGTCGCCGCCGCGGACCACGCGGTCCGCCACCCCTGGACCGAGAACGGGCGGCGTCCGCCCGCCACGACGCCCGCTCGACTGGAGTCCGCGCTCAGGGAGCTGGGCCCGTTCCACGGCGTGCGCACCGCACGGGCGGTCCTGGAGCGCATGCGCGTGGGCGCGGACTCGCCCTACGAGACCTTCCTGCGGCTCGCGCTCGTCGATGCGGGGCTCCCCGAGCCGCACCTGCAGGCCCGTCCGCGCGCCGAGGAGTGGGACTGCCCGGAGGTGGACCTGTACGTGGCCGAGGCGGATGTCGCCCTCCAGTACGACGGCGAGTCGCACCTCACGCCGGAACGCCAGGCCGCGGACGCACGCCGGGATGCGTGGCTGCTGGCGCGGGGGTGTCCGACCCTGCGGGTGAACCGCCTTGACCATCGCGAGGGGTACCGGCGGGTCATCGGTCTGGTGCGGGATCGGCTCGAGCAGCGGCGAGCCGACCCGGGCGGACCGTGACGGGAGGACGACGTCGAGCACGCGGTCCGGTCAGCGCCGGCGATCCCGCCCACGCCGCCCGGACCCGCAGCAGCTTGCGCACTCCGCGCGTTGCGGTCACGGCGCGCCGCCACAGCGGTGGCTCACACGGCGCGTCGTGACCACAACCCGAGTCGGCGGGGCGAGGGCGCAGGCGGTGACGGCTGTCCCTCCCCGGCGCCCCGGCACGGCCGGCTCAGTAGTAGACGGCCAGGGGGCCCTGGGGGCCGTCGACCACGTCGAACGGGGTCTTGAAGATCCGCTCCAGGACCTCCGGCCGCATGATCTCGGCCGGGGAGCCGGTCTCCACCACGAGGCCGTCCCCCATGGCCACGATGTGGTCGGCGTAGTGGGCGGCGAAGTTGATGTCGTGCATCACGATCACCACGGTGCGGCCCAGCTCGTCCGCGGCCCGGCGCAGCTGGCGCATCATCTGCACCGAGTGCTGCATGTCCAGGTTGTTCAGCGGCTCGTCCAGCAGCACGTACTCGGTGTCCTGGGCCAGGACCATCGCCACGTAGGCGCGCTGGCGCTGCCCGCCGGAGAGCTGGTCCAGGTAGCGGTTCTCGTACGGGCCGAGGTTGAGGAAGTCGATGGCCTCGGAGACGTACCGCTCGTCCTCCAGCGTCAGCCGACCCCGGGTGTGCGGGTACCGGCCGAACGCCACGAGCTGGCGCACGGTCAGCCGGGTGATGAAGTGGTTCTCCTGGCGCAGGATGGACAGGGTCTTGGCGATCTCCCGGCTGGACGTGCGGGTCACGTCCCGACCGGCCACCTCGATCCTGCCCTCGTCGGCGTCCTGCAGCCGCCCGACCATGGTGAGCACGGTGGACTTGCCCGCCCCGTTGGGACCCACGAGCGCGGTGATGCCGCCGGCGGGGATGGTCAGGTCCACGGGGCCGATGCAGACCTCGTCGGAGTGGCGCTTGGTGACGCCGTGCAGTTCGATCACAGCCGGCCCTTTCTCATCACGACGACCAGGAAGACGATGCCGCCGACGAGCTCGATCACCACGGTGACCGCTCCCCCGGCGTAGAAGACGTGCCGCAGCACGAAGTAGGCCAGGGTGAGCACGGCGTAGCCGGCCAGCGCGGCCACCGGCAGCAGCCGGCGGTGGTCCGAGGTCTCCACCATGCTGTACGCCAGCGTGGCCACGAGGAACCCGAGGAACGTCATGGGCCCCACGAGCGCGGTGGTCATGGACATCAGCACGGAGACCAGCAGGAGGGTGACCATGAGCTCGCGCCGGTGGGGCAGCCCCGCGTTGACGGCCACGTCCCGTCCGAGGGCGATCACGTCCATCCGCCGGCCGCGCAGCCACAGGGCGAGGCAGGTGACCAGCACGATCGGCGCCGCCACCACCAGGTACTCCGTGCGGGCGTTGGAGATGTTGCCGAACAGGCGGGCGGAGAGCACGTCGAACGCGTTGGGATCGAGCAGCCGCTGCAGGAAGCTGGAGAGGGCGCCGAGGCCGCCGCCGAGCACCACGCCCACCAGGAGCATGAGGTGGATGTTCCCGTACGGCCGGGACAGCAGCCACGAGTACAGCGCGGTGGCCGCCACCACCATGAGCAGGGCCTGCCCCAGGAACGGGGCCACGCCCGTCACGGCGGAGACGCCCGCGGCGCCCAGCAGGAACACCACGGTGGTCTGCACGGCGATGTAGAGGGCCTCGAACCCCATGATCGAGGGGGTGATGATGCGGTTGCCGGTGGCGGTGTGGAAGCTGACGGTGGCGAACGCGTGGCACAGCGCCACGAGCGCGATCACCGCGAGCGAGCTCACGCGCATCTGGGCGATCAGCCAGAACGCCTGCGAGCCGGGCTCGGCCTCGTTGCCCCAGAGCAGGATGCCGGCGGTCGAGAGCAGGCCCACGGCGGCCAGGGAGGCCACCACGAGCCAGTAGCGGCGCCGGTCGCGGTCCGTGCGGAAGGCGCCGGTGCGGCGCTCGGTCGGGGCGTCGTCGTCGGGGGCGCGGACGACGCCGGCCGGCCGGACCACGGGGAGACGGCCGGCGGCGGCCGGGGAGGTCGCGCGGTCAGCCACGGCGGGCCTGCCTCAGCAGCAGGGCCAGGAAGACCACGGCGCCCACGAGGGCGAGGATCAGGGAGATCGGGATCTCGAACGGGGCGATCAGCGTGCGCCCGAGGACGTCGCAGACGATCACGGTCCAGATGCCGGCCATGACCACCCACGGGAGGTTGGTGCGCAGGTTGTCGCCGCGGATCATCGAGACCAGGTTGGGGACCACGAGGCCGAGGAAGGGCAGCGCGCCGATCACCACGGTGATCACGCCCGTGGCCACGGAGACCATGGCGACGCCGGTGAACACCACGGCCTCGTAGTTCAGGCCCACGTTGGTGGCGATGTCCTTGCCGAGGCCCGCCACGGTGAAGCGGTCGGCGATCAGGAACACGGCCACGGTCACGGCGAGCACGAGGAAGAGCAGCTCGTAGCGGCCGCGCACCACGGAGGTGAACGAGCCGGCGAACCACGTGCCCAGCTGCTGGAGCATGTCCGTCTGCAGGGCCAGGAAGGTGGAGGCGGCGCCCACCACGGCCCCGAGCATGATGCCCACGATCGGCACGATCAGCGAAGAGCTCAGCCGCACGCGCCGCAGGAACAGGAAGAACACCATGGTGCCCACGAAGGCGAAGAGCACCGCGCCCACCATACGCGTGACGATCCCCGCGCCGGGGATGAGGACCATGGTGGTGAGCAGGCCCAGTCCGGCCCACTCGGTGGTGCCGGTGGTGCTGGGCTCGACGAACCGGTTCTGGGTCATCAGCTGCATGATCAGCCCGCACAGCGCCAGGGCGGCCCCGGCGAGCACGAGGGCCACGGTGCGGGGCACGCGCGTGATCCAGAACATCTCGGCCCCGCCCTCGGCGCCGAGGTCGAAGGCCCCGACGTTCAGGGACAGCAGGACGAGCCCCACGGTGACGCAGAGGCCGACCAGCAGGGGCCAGGTCTGCTGCCAGCGGGTGCGCTGAGGGCGCAGGACGGCCGGGGGCACCCAGCACACGCGTTCGCCCGGACCCGGCTCGGTGAGCGGGGTCCGGGCGGCGGCGGCGCGGGGGCGCAGATCGGTCACTTGGCCCCTTCGAAGGCGTCGGCAAGGTCCTCCATCACGGCGGTGTAGTTCTGGATGTCCTCGGCCACGTAGAAGTCCTGCGGCAGGTAGACGATGTTGCCCTCCTTGACCGCCGGCACGTCCTTGAGCGCCTCGGACTGCTCGATGAGCTCCTTCGCGGTGGCGTTGGCCTCGCCGGTGGCGGCGTCGCGGTCCATGACGATCAGCCACTGCGGGTTGGACTCGGCGATGGCCTCCACCGAGATGTCGTCGCCCTGGTGGTTGGAGGAGCCGGCCTGGTCCAGGGCCGGGGTCAGGCCGAGGACGTCGAACATCGGGCCGATGGCGCGGCCGGTGCCGGGCGCCACGTAGGAGAGGTCGCCGCCGGTGGCGATCAGGCCCATGACGGTCTGCTGCGGGTCGTACGCCTCCTTGGCGCGGGCGATCGCGGCGTCGAAGTCCGCGTTGAGGGCCTTCGCGTCCTCCTGGTGGCCGGTGGTCTCGCCCAGCAGGGTGGTGAGCTCCTTGAGGCCCTCGTCCACGCGCACGTCCTCGGGGATGTTCGTGTCCACGACGGCGGCGTCGCCGGTGAGCTCGTCGATCTCCGCCTTGCGGTCGGCGAAGCGCTGCCCGTTGAGGACCACGTCCGGCTCGGCGGTCACGAAGACCTCCATGTCCGGCTCGCGGTGGTTGCCGATGTCCGCCACGGCCTCGTCGGTGCGGTAGCCGGGGCCCCCCTCGCCGCGGAACATCAGCTGCTTGGGGGCGGCGGAGAGCTCGACGCCCCACTCGTCCAGGGTGCGGAAGGTGCGGTTGTCCGTGGCGATCACGGAGTCGACCTCGGCCGGGAGCTCCACCTGCGCGCCGGACATGTCCGTCACGGTGGCCCCGCCCATGATGCCGCCCTGCGCGGCGGAGCCCTCGGCGGCGGTCGAGCCGACGGCGGAGGAGCCCGAGGCGGGCGAGCCGGCGTCGGAGCCCCCGGCCGAGCAGCCGACGAGGGCCAGGGCTGCCACGGAGGACAGGATGAGGGCGCGACGGCGCGGGGCGCGGGCGGGAATGCGCATGGGGTGTCTCCTTCCCGGACGCCCTCGGCGTCACGGAGTCGGGGCCGGTCGGTGCCGGGCCGCGTTCAGGTCAGGTGAGGCTTGCCTCAGAAGATTACCGTACACGAGCCTCACCTATTTCCCGGACCAGGGTCCGCCGCCCCTCCCGGGCCCGTCATCCGGCGTCATGCGCCGTCGTCGAGCGGCTCCACCTCCAGGGCGTGCCGGCGGTCCCCCACGCGGGCCAGGACGAGCGTGGCGTGCCGGTCCCCCGTGCGGCGCCCTCCCCCGAGCACCTGCCGGCGCAGTTCCTCCGGGGTGACGCTCACCCCGCGCTTCTTCACATCCAGCCGGCCGACGCCGGTCTCCCGCGCCCAGCGGCGCAGGGCCCTGACGTCCAGGTCGTGCACGGCGAGGACGCGGTGGCGCCGGGCCAGCGGATGGGCCGACACGTCCGGGGCTGTGAGGTACGCCAGATGCGGGTCCAGCAGCCGGACGTCCGGGCCGAGCGCCACGGCCAGGTCCGTCACCAGGTGCGCGCGGATGACGGCGCCGTCCGGCTCGAGCAGCACCTGCCCCACGAGGCCGCCCACGCCCTCCTCCCCCACGGCGTCCACCGTCGGGGAGGCGTCCTCGCCGCCGGAGCTGGTCAGCTCCGCGGTCCGCGGCCCGCCCGCCACGCGGGTGTCCACCGCGAGCGCGGCCCGGCGCACCTCGGGGCGGCGGGCCGCACCGAACCACAGGACCACCTCGGTGACGTCGCCGTCCACGCTGACCCACTGGGCCTCGGCGTCCGCGGGCAGCGCCGCGTGCGGGATCCCGGGGCCGAGCTTCACGCCCACGGTGCGGCCCGGCGCCGCCAGGGCCGTGACGAAGGACAGCGGCGGGGAGAACGCCTCGGGGTCGAACACGCGGGCCGTGCCGGAGCCGGACAGCCGGCGGCGGGCCGGGTCCAGCCACACCGCCGCGGCGTCCTCGGCGGGGCCCAGGTGCTCGGCGGCCCAGTCGACGGCGTCGGCGACGACGACGCGCGCCCCCGGGTGCGGGGCGAGGTTCTGCGCGGCGGCCGCGGCCACCGTGGGGTCCCGCTCGACGGCGGTCACCGCGAGCCCGGCCCGGGCGAGGGCGAGGGCGTCGAGCCCGAGGCCGCAGCCGAGGTCGGCGACGGAGCGGGCGCCGGCGTCGCGCAGGCGGCGGGCGTGCAGGTCGGCCACCACGGGGCGCGTGGCCTGCTCGAGCCCGTCGCGCGTGAGGAGGAGGCGGTCCACGTCGTCGCCGAGCCGGGCGCGGCCCTGGGCGCGCAGACCGGCCTGGGTGAGGACGGCGGCCACGCGCTCGGGCGGGTGGCCCTCGGCCCGCAGACGGGAGGACAGGGCCAGCGGGTCCTGGCCGGAGACGTCCCCGAGGGCGTCGAGGAGGGCCCGGCCCTCGGGCTCGAGGACGGGCCCGAGGACGGTCGGATCGGCGGCGGAGTCCGCCGCGCGTGGACCGGCCCCGTGTCCCGCGGCGGCGCCCCGGGGGCGGCGCGGGCGGGCGGGGCGGGCGGTGCGCTGGGAACGGGCCATGTCCCCACCCTAGGATGACGCCATGACTCTGCCCTTCGCCGACTCCGCCCAGTCCACGCTCGGCATCGAGTGGGAGCTCGCCCTGGTGGACCCGCTCACGGGCGATCTGCGCTCCGAGGCGCCCGGCATCCTCGAGGAGCTGCGCGCGGAGGCCGGCCTCGCGCACGACGACGACCACCCGCACGTCACCGGTGAGCTGCTGCAGAACACGGTGGAGCTGGTGACGGGGGTGCACTCCTCGGTGCCGGAGGCCGTGGCGGACCTGGGCGGGATCGCGGCCCGCGTGGCGCGCGCCGCCTCGGACCGCGGCCTGGCCCTGTTCTGCCAGGGCACGCACCCCTTCGGGGAGGCCATGACCCAGCCCATCACGCCGAAGGAGCGGTACGGGCGGATGGTGGACCTCACCCAGTACTGGGGCCGGCAGATGCTGATCTTCGGCGTGCACGTGCACATCGGCCTGGACGACCGCGGCAAGGCCATGCCCGCCGTGAACCGGCTGATCAGCCGGTTCCCGCACCTGCTGGCGCTGTCCGCCTCCTCCCCCTTCTGGGTGGGCGCGGACACCGGCTACCAGTCCCAGCGCACCCAGCTGTTCCAGCAGCTGCCCACGGCCGGCCTGCCCTTCCAGTTCGAGACGTGGGAGGAGTTCTCCGCGTGCGTCGAGCAGATGACGGGCGTGGGCATGGTGGAGGACGTCACCGAGTGCCGGTGGGACGTGCGGGCGGTGCCCCGGCTCGGCACCGTGGAGATGCGCGCGTGCGACGGCATGGCCACGCTGGAGGAGATCGGCGCCGTGGCCGCCTACTCCCAGTGCCTGGTCCAGGAGCTCTCCGACGACGTCGAGGCCGGCCAGCAGGTGGACATCCTCCCGCCGTGGTACACCCAGGAGAACAAGTGGCGCGCCTCCCGCTACGGCATGGACGCGACCGTGATCGTGGACGCCGAGGGCACGCAGGCCCCGCTGCGCGAGCACCTCGAGGCCGACCTGGAGCGGCTGGCGCCCGTGGCCGAGCGCCTCGGCTGCGCCGCCGAGCTGGCCCACGCCCGCGTGCTGATGGAGCACAGCCCGGCCGACCGGCAGCGGCGGGTGGAGGCGGAGGCGGCCGCCGGACCGCCCGCCGAGGGCGAGGACGCCGCGGACCCCGTCGGCCCGCTGCGCGCCGTGGTGCGCGACTCGGCCGAGCGCACGCGTGAGTCGCTGCGCCCGTTCGCGGACTGACCTGGGACGTCCTCGGAGCCGATCCCTTCCCGCCATGGGCGGCCGCGCCGTAGTGTGCCCTCCATGCGAGCACTCACATGGCAGGGGAAGCGGAACGTCTCGGTCGAGGACGTCCCGGACCCGACGATCCAGGAACCGACCGACGCGATCATCCGGGTGACCTCCACGGGCATCTGCGGATCGGACCTGCACCTCTACGAGGTGCTGGGCCCGTTCATGGACGCCGGGGACGTCATCGGCCACGAGCCCATGGGCATCGTGGAGGAGGTCGGCTCGGCCGTCACCCACATCAAGCCCGGGGACCGCGTGGTGATCCCCTTCAACATCTCCTGCGGCCGCTGCTGGATGTGCGAGCGCGGGCTGCAGTCCCAGTGCGAGACCACCCAGGTCCGCGAGCAGGGCTCCGGCGCCGCGCTGCTGGGCTACTCCCGCCTCTACGGCTCCGTGCCCGGCGGGCAGGCCCAGTACCTGCGGGTCCCCCACGCGGACTACGGACCGATCAAGGTCCCCCACACCGGCGACGACGAGCAGTGGCTGTTCCTCTCGGACGTGGTCCCCACCGCCTGGCAGGCCGTGCAGTACGCGGACGTGCCCGCCGGCGGCACGCTGGCCGTCCTGGGCCTGGGCCCCATCGGCCAGCTGTCCGCCCGCATCGGCGTGCACCTGGGGTACCGCGTGATCGGCGTGGACCCGGTGGCCGAGCGCCGCCACATGGCCGCCCGGCACGGCGTCGAGGTCTTGGACATGGAGGGCTGGGGCGGCCGCAAGGTCCCGGAGCTGCTGCGCGAGGCCACCGGCGGGCGCGGCCCGGACGGCGTGGTGGACGCCGTCGGCATGGAGGCCCATGCAGCCCCCGTGGCCCAGGCCGCGCAGACGGCGGCCGGTCTGCTGCCCGATCCGCTGGCGCGCGCTGCCATGAAGACCTCCGGCGTGGACCGGCTCACCGCGCTGCACACCGCGATCGACTCCGTCCGCCGCGGCGGCACCGTGTCCCTGTCCGGCGTGTACGGCGGCATGAAGAGCCCCATGCCCCTGCTGACCATGTTCGACAAGCAGATCACCCTGCGCGAGGGCCAGTGCAACGTCCGCCGGTGGATCGACGACCTGCTGCCCCTCGTGGACGACCCGTCCGACCCGCTGGGCGTGCTGGACCTCGCCACCCACACGGCCCCCCTCGAGGACGCCCCGCGGATGTACGAGATCTTCCAGAAGAAGCAGGACGGCTGCATCAAGGTGGTGCTCAAGCCGTGAGGATCGTGGTCCTGGGCGCCACCGGCAACGTCGGCACGGCGCTGCTCCACCGGCTGCAGGAGGCGCCCGAGGCCACGGAGATCGTCGGCGTGAGCCGCCGCGGCCCGGACCGCGCGGGCGCCCCCTACGACGGCGTGGAGTGGCACCGTCTGGACATCGCCGCGCCGCTGGCCGAGGAGCGCCTGCGGGAGATCGTGGCCGGGGCGGACGCCGTCGTCGACCTCGTCTGGGTGATCCGCCCCAACCGGGACCGCGAGCACCTGCGCCGCGTCAACGTGGAGGGCAACGAGCGCGTCTTCCGCGCCGTGGCCGAGGCCGGCGTGCCCCATCTGGTGTACGCCTCCTCGGTGGGCGCCTACGGCCCCGCGCGCAAGGACGTGCGCTCGGACGAGTCCCACCCCACCACGGGGGTCGCCACCTCGCACTACGCCGCGCAGAAGGCGGAGGTGGAGTCGGTCCTGGACCGCGTCCAGGCGGACCACCCCGACCTGCTGGTCACCCGGCTGCGTCCGGGGCTGATCTTCCAGGCCGGGGCCGGCCCGGAGATCAAGGACTACTTCCTGGGCGACCTCGTCCCCGCCCGCCTCGCGGCGCGGCTGCGCACCCCCGTCCTGCCGTTCCCGGCGGGCCTGCGGTTCCAGGCGCTGACGGCGCAGGACGTGGCCGAGGCCTACTGGCAGGTCGTCCGGCAGCGGGTGGGCGGCGCGTTCAACGTGGCCGCCGAGCCCGTGCTGGACGCCCAGACCATGGGCCAGCTGCTGGGCGCCCGCCGGGTCCTGGAGGTGCCGATGGCGCTGGTGCGGGCCCTCGCGGCCGCCACATACCGGCTGCGCGTGCAGCCCACGGACCCGGGCTGGCTGGACATGGCCGCGGCCGTGCCGGTGATGGACACCGCCGCGCTGCGCGAGGCCACCGGCTGGTCCGAGACCGTCTCCGCGCAGGACGCCGTCCGGGAGGTCCTGGACCACCTGGACGGCCCCGAGGGCCTGGGCAACGCGGGGCACCGCTCCACCTCCCCCGCGGAGTGACCCGCGGCCGTCGGGCCCCCTCACATCGACGCCGGCCCGTCCCCTCGCACGAGGGGGCGGGCCGGCGTCGTCGTCGGGGCGTCGGAGGTCAGCCCCGCAGGAACTGCTCGGGCATGACGGCGGCGGCGATCCGCCGGACCTCCTCCTGCTGGCGCTGGGCGGAGTCGTACAGCTCGTGCATCTCGGCCTCGTCGATCCGCGGGTCGTGGGGGGCGAGCTCGGCGAGCACGTGCCACATGCCGGACTTGGCCTGGAGGGCGCCCTGGAGCAGGTCCAGCTCCACCTGGGTCCAGCCGCTGCGGCGGGCACGCAGCGCGTTCACGGGGTTCAGCCGGCCGCCGACCCGGGCGGCGACGCCGGCGGCCCGGGCCGCCACGGGCACGCGGCCGCCGACCTCGCGGATGAGGCGCTCCAGCCGCTCCTGCTCCTCCACGATCTGCTCCGCGACGTCCTTCAGAGCACGTTCGTGGTCGGTGCCCCGCCAGGTGGCGGCGGCGGCACGGAACATGTTCACCCCGCTGCGCGAGCCCAGCAGGTGCTGCACGAGGTAGTCGGAGAGGGTGTCGTCGTCGATGCGGCGGGTCTGCGTCATGCCCTCCGGTCTACGCGAGCGGGCACAGCCGGATCAACCTCCGGCCGACCCGGGATGTCCGTCCAGGTCAGGGCAGACTGACCAGGGACACCGGCTGACCCGGGTCCGCCCCGAAGCCCAGGTCCGAGGGGGCGACGCCGTCGGCCACGAGGCGGGCACCGAGGGCGGCGACCATGGCCCCGTTGTCCGTGCACAGCGCCACGGGCGGCACCACCAGCTCGATCCCGGCGGAGCGGCAGCGGTCCGCGAGCAGGCCCCGCAGGCGGGAGTTGGCGGCCACGCCGCCGCCGAGCAGCAGGTGCTCCAGCCCGTGCTCGCGGCAGGCCCGCACGGCCTTGGACGTCACCACGTCCGCCACGGCCTCCTGGAAGGACGCCGCGATGTCCGCGCGCGGCACCTCCATGCCCTGCGCCTCGAACTGCTCCACCGCGCGGGAGACGGCGGTCTTCAGGCCGGAGAAGGACCAGTCGTGCCGGTGGGGGCCGGGCTCCTCTGCTGAGCCCACGAACTTGCCCGCCGTCAGCCCGCGCGGGAAGCGGAAGGCCGTCGGGTCGCCCTCGGCGGCCAGCCGGTCGATCACCGGGCCCCCGGGGTAGCCGGCGCCGATGAGCCGGGCGACCTTGTCGTAGGCCTCGCCCGCGGCGTCGTCGATGGTGGAGCCCAGCAGGGTGACGTCGGAGCTGATCCGGTCCACGCGGAGGATCTCGGTGTGGCCGCCGGAGACCAGCAGCGCGCCGAAGCGCCCGGGCAGATCGTCCCAGTGCTCCGGGCGGACCCCGTCCAGCAGGCCCACGCCCACGTGCGCCACGAGGTGGTTGATCCCGTACAGGGGCTTGTCCGCGGCCACGGTGAGCGCCTTGGCGCCGGCGACGCCCACCATGAGCGCGCCGGCCAGCCCGGGGCCGGAGGTCACGGCGATCGCGTCCACCTCCGCCAGGGACACCCCGGCGGCCTCGAGGGCGCGGCGCACCGTGGGGGCGAACGCCTCGAGGTGGGCGCGGGCGGCGATCTCCGGGATGACCCCGCCGAACCGGACGTGCTCCTCCACCGAGGAGGCGACCTCGTGAGCCAGCAGCTCCGCGCCGCGGACGATCCCGACGCCGGTCTCGTCGCAGGAGGACTCGATGCCGATCACGAGGGGGGCGTCAGGTGCGGTGGGCATGGGCTCCATCCTACGAGCGCGCGGCGTCCCCGAGCTCGAGGAGCATCACGACGGCATCCTCCCCGCCCGGGTAGTACCGGCGGCGCACCCCGACCTCCTGGAAGCCGTGCCGCGCGTAGAGGCGGCGGGCGGCGTCGTTGGAGGCGCGCACCTCCAGCATGAGGGAGGCGGCGCCGCGCCGAGCGGCCTCGGCAGCCATCCAGCGCAGCTGGGCGGCCCCGACGCCCCGGCCCTGGGCCGCGGCGGCCGTGCCGATCGTCTGGACGTCCGCGACGTCCCCGGCCACCATGATGCCGCCGTAGCCGACGATCTCCCCGGGCGTGCCGTCCTCGGCGCCCTCGTCCCGGACCACCACGCGGTAGTCCCGGGTGGCGGGGCGGCCGCGCACGTCGAGCCCGCCCGCGGGACCGGCCTGGGCCAGCTCCTCCGCGTAGAAGTGCGCCGGCCACGCATCGAGCGGGAAGAGGACCGCCTCGTGCGCCAGGATCTCGGGGATGTCCCACACGGTCATGGGGCGCAGGAGCAGGCCGTCGGGCAGTCCGACGTCGTCGCCCGCGCCGCCCCGGCCCGCCGCACAGGGCGGCGTCGCCGCGGGACCGCTCACGCGCCGGCCCGCTTGCGGGGCCCGGGCACCTGGGCGTCCGACTCGCGCAGGTACAGCGGGGTCGGCGGCAGGATGCCCCGGCCGCGGCGCAGGGCCAGCTCGGCCACCCGCCCGAGGTCCTCGGCGTCCGCGACGGCCCTCTCCCAGCCGGCCACGCCCCGCAGGCGGTCCGGGTACAGGCCCGCCCCGGCGCCGTAGGCCGGCAGCGGGGTGACCTCGTCCGGGGCGGTCACGAACGGGCCGTGCAGGAGCGTGGGCTGCCCGCCCACCTGGGCGTAGTGCGCCCAGTACACCTCGCGGCGGCGGGCGTCCGTGGCGACGACGAACTCCTCCGCGGCGTGCGCGAACGCGTCGACGCCGGCCCGGTGGGCCAGGGCGTCCAGGCTCCGCACCCCGTGCACCGGGACGTCCCACGCCAGGCCGAGCCCCTGGGCCGTGGCCAGTCCGACCCGCAGCCCCGTGAACGGGCCGGGGCCCACGCCCGCGGCGATCCCGTCCAGGTCCGCCCCTGCGACGCCGGCCTCGGCCAGCACCCGGCGCACGGCCGGGGCGAGGACCTCGGCGTGGGACGTGGTGTCCTCGGTGGACCAGCGGGCGAGCGGCTCGCCGTCCCGCAGGACGGCCACGGAGGCGGCGGCGGAGGAATCGAGGGCGAGCAGCATCATGCCCACCAGTCTAGGAGCGGCTCAGGCCTGCGGCAGGCCGACGCCGGCCCACCGCGGCCCGTGCGCCCGCACGCGTGCGGTGCGCACCTCCTCGGCGGCCTCGCCCTCCTCGTCGGAGAAGTCGGTGACGATCACGGGGGCGGTGCCGGCGTCATCGACTGCGTCCCGCCCTCCGGCCGGCCCGACCCCCGCCCCGCCGAGGGCGCGGACGATCTCCACGTCCAGCCAGGAGGCCTCCGGGTCCTCGGGGAACCCGGCGAGGGACTCGGCCAGGCCCCGGCCCCACTCCACCACGGTCACGGAGCGGTCGGCGGTGGCCTCAAGGTCCAGGTCCGTCAGCTCGCCGCCCGAGCGCAGCCGGTAGGCGTCCACGTGCACCAGGTCCGGCCCGTCGGCGAGCGCGGGATGGATGCGGGAGAGCACGAACGTCGGGGAGATGATCCCCTCGCGCACGCCCAGGCCCGCCCCCAGGCCCTGGGTGAAGGTCGTCTTGCCGGCGCCGAGCTCCCCGGTGAGGATCAGCACGTCCCCGGCGCGCAGCAGGCCGGCGAGGCGGGCGCCGAACGCGCGGGTGCCCGCCGCGCCGTCGAGCTCGACCTCGGCCGTCCACACGGGGGCGGGCAGGCGGTCGGCGGCGCTCATGCGCGTCTCTCCTCGGCGCCGCCGGGGCCCGCGGGGGCGTCCGCGTCCACGTGCAGGCGCGGCACGCGCGGGGAGATCCGGGTGACGAGCTCGTAGTTGATAGTGCCGGAGGCCTCGGCCCAGGCGTCGGCGGGGATGCCGGAGGCGGGGCCGAAGAGCTCGACGGGCGCGCCCACGGCCTCCTGCGCGTCCGGGCCGAGGTCCACGAGGAACTGGTCCATGGCGATCCGCCCGACGGCGCGCACCCGCCGCCCGCCCACGGCGACGGGCGCGTCCTCGGCCACGCGCGGGACGCCGTCGGCGTAGCCCAGCGGGACCAGTCCGAGGACGGTGTCCGCCTCCGTGCGGAACCGGAACCCGTAGGAGACGCCCTGGCCGGGGCCGACGCGCTTGACCTGGGCGAGCGAGGTCCGCAGGGCCATCGCCGGGCGCAGGCTGAACTCCTCGACGGCCCGGCCCGGGAAGGGACTGAGCCCGTACAGGCCGAGGCCCACGCGGACCATGTCCAGGTGCAGGTCCGGGCGGGTGAGCGTGGCCGGGGTGTTGGCCAGGTGGCGCACGCGGGCCGGCACGCCGGCCGCGGCGAGCGCGTCCGCGGCGGACGCGAACGCCGCGGCCTGGGCGTCCGTCTCCTCCGCCCGGTCGAGCTCGTCCGCCACGGCCAGGTGGGAGAACAGGCCCTCCACGTCCACGAGCCCCTCGGCCTGCAGCGCGGCGGCGCGCGCGGCCAGGGCCGGCAGGGCCTCGGGCAGGCACCCGTTGCGGCCCAGCCCGGTGTCCGCCTTGACGTGCACCACGGCGCGGCGGCCGGTGGCGCGGGCGGCGGCAGCCACGGCCTCCAGCTCGGCGGCGCTGGAGACGCCGAGGGCCACGTCCTGCTCGAGGGCGGCGACGAACGGGGTGTCCCGCGTGTGCAGCCACGCCAGCACGGGGGCGGTGATCCCTACGGCCCGCAGCTCGAGGGCCTCGGCCACGTGCGCGACGCCGAGGCGATCGGCGCCCGCGGCCAGTGCGGCGCGCGCCACGGGGACGGCGCCGTGGCCGTAGGCGTCGGCCTTGACCACGGCCATCAGCGCGGGGGCGGTGCCGTCCGGACGGACCAGGCGGGAGCGCAGGGCGCGGACGTTGTGCCGCACGGCGCCCAGGTCCACCCGGGCGAGGCGTTCGAGGGGCATGCCCGCGACGGGCGGGGACGGGACGGGGACGGTCTCACTCACGCCCGTCATCCTCCCACCACAGCGCGGCCGTCACGGTCCCGACGGCGGCGGGCAGCGCCTC
>NZ_JAUNHR010000059.1 GCF_030523875.1 Micrococcus sp.
GCCTGCGTCTCGCCGTGGCCGCGGCGTGGGCCGGGCTGGCCCTGGCCCTGTGGCACCTGGCGATCCGCCGCACCGTGGAGCCGCGGCCCGCCTCCGGCGCCTCCGCCTCGGCCCGTCGCGACCGGCGCCCGGCGGACCTGCGGTGGCTGGGCCGGTCGGCCACCAGTGCGCGCACCGCGATCGCGGCCCGCTGCCAGCACTACTGGTTCACGGACCCCCGCTACCTGGCCAGCCTGGTGGTCATCCCGCTGCTGCTCGTCCTGTTCTGGTTCATGTCCTCCACGGTGGGCGGGGGCGACGCGAGCCTGCTGCTGCTCATGGGCCCGGTCACCGCGTGGGCCCTGGGCTACTCCCTCTCGGCGGACATCGGCTACGACCACACGGCCTTCCACCACCACGTCCTGGCCGGCGTCCGGGGCGTGGACGACCGCTGGGGCCGCGTCCTGGGCCTGTTCGGCTGGGGGCTGCCGCTCGTCGTCGTGGTGACCGCGGCCACCGTGGCCGCGGACGGGGACTGGGTCCTGCTTCCTGCCCTGCTGGGCGCCTCGCTGGGCCTGCTGGGCGCGTGCACGGGCCTGTCCAGCCTCGTCTCGGCCCGATGGGTCTACCCCGTGCCGAGGCCGGGGGAGAGTCCGCTGAAGACGCCGCAGGGCGCGGCCGCGCGCACGCTGATCGTGCAGGGCGTCTCCCTGGTGGCCACCGCCGTGCTCGCCGTGCCCATGGCCGTGCCGTTCGTGGTGCTGCTGGTCACCGGGGCGAGCGTCTGGTCCTGGGTGACGCTCGTCGTGGGCGTGGCGTGGGGCGCGCTCGCCCTGGGGCTGGGCGTGCGCTGGGGCGCCGCATGGTACGACCGCGCGCAGGCGGAGACCCTGCAGGCCGTGAAGGCGTGGTGAGGGGTCGGTAGGATCGGGGGCATGAGCATCTCCGATCCCCTCCACGCCGATCCGCTGTCCCCCTCGGGCGGGGGCACCTCCGTGCTGGAGCGCGAAGAGCAGCTCCAGGACGTCGAGCCCGGGGACCACGAGCGCTTCGCGCACTACGTCCGCAAGGAGAAGATCATGGAGTCGGCGCTGTCCGGCGAGCCCGTGATCGCCCTGTGCGGCAAGGTGTGGGTGCCGGGCCGGGACCCCCAGAAGTTCCCGGTGTGCCCCATGTGCCAGGAGATCTACGACGGCCTGCGCGACCCCCAGGACGGCGACGACGCCGGTCAGGGCGGCGGCAGGCGCGGCGGGTTCTTCGGTCGCGGCCGTGGCTGAGCGCCGCTCCGAGACGAGCGGCGCCCCCAGCCCGGACGGCATCCAGCCGGACCTGTTCCACGTCGGCGAGGACCTCCCGCCGGCGCTGCCCGAGCGCGCCGCGTGGGGCACCGCCCCCAAGCTGCGCCAGTGGCAGCAGGAGGCCCTCGAGAAGTACCTGCGGGAGGCGCCCCAGGACTTCCTCGCGGTCGCCACCCCGGGCGCGGGCAAGACCACGTTCGCGCTGCGCGTGGCCAAGATCCTCATGGACTCGGGCGTGGTGCAGCGGCTCACCGTGGTGGCGCCGACGGACCACCTCAAGCGGCAGTGGGCCGACAACGCCGCCCGTGTGGGCCTGGCGATCGATCCCAACTTCAAGAACGCCGACGGGCGCCACGGGGCCGAGTACCGCGGCGTCGCCCTGACGTACGCGCAGGTGGCGAACAAGCCGGTCCTGCACCGCAACCGCACCGAGGCCGCGAAGACCCTGGTGATCCTGGACGAGATCCACCACGGCGGCGACGCCCGCAGCTGGGGCGAGGGCATCCGCGAGGCGTTCGAGCCGGCCACCCGGCGGCTGTCCCTGACGGGCACCCCCTTCCGCTCCGACGACGCCTACATCCCGTTCGTCCGCTACGAGCGGGGCGAGGACGGCTTCGAGCGCTCCACGGCGGACTACACGTACGGCTACGGCCCGGCCCTGCGGGACCACGTGGTGCGCCCGGTGATCTTCCTGGCCTACTCCGGGCAGATGCGGTGGAAGACCTCCACCGGCGAGGTCATGGAGGCCCGGCTCGGGGAGGCGGCCACCAAGGACATCACCGCCTCGGCCTGGCGCACCGCGCTGGACCCGGCGGGCGAGTGGATCCCCTCGGTGCTGCGCGCCGCGGACCGGCGCCTCACCGAGATCCGCCGCGGCATCCCCGACGCCGGCGGCCTGGTGATCGCCTCCGACCACGAGGACGCCCGCGCCTACGCGGCCCAGCTGCAGGCGCTCACGGGGCAGGCCCCGGCCGTGATCCTCTCGGACGACAAGGGCGCCTCCGACCGGATCGAGGAGTTCGCCGCCTCGGACGAGCGGTGGATGGTGGCCGTGCGCATGGTGTCCGAGGGCGTGGACGTGCCCCGGCTGTGCGTGGGCGTGTACGCCACGAGCACCTCCACCCCGCTGTTCTTCGCCCAGGCGGTGGGGCGCTTCGTGCGCTCGCGGCGGCGCGGCGAGGTGGCCTCCGTGTTCCTGCCCTCCGTGCCGCAGCTGATGCTGCTGGCCAACGAGATGGAGCTCGAGCGGGACCACGCCCTGGACCGCCGCGAGGGGGCGGTCACGGTGGAGGAGCTGCAGGACCTCTCCCAGGCGCCCGAGGAGGACCTCATCGCGCAGGCCAACCGGGCCGAGCGCGGCTCGGAGACCCTCACGCGGGCCTCGTTCGAGGCACTCGAGTCCCGTGCCAGCTTCGACAAGGTCCTCTTCGACGGCGGTGAGTTCGGCCTCGGCGGGGACGTGGGCTCGGAGGAGGAGCTGGACTTCCTCGGCATCCCCGGCCTGCTGGACGCGGAGCAGGTGTCGGAGCTGCTGCGTCAGCGCCAGAACGAGCAGATCCGCCGCAAGCCCGCCGCCGCGCCCCAGGAGAGCCGCGACGTCGTCGACCACCGACGCATGAAGGAGCTGCGGGCCGAGCTGTCCAAGACGGTCTCGGCATGGTCCGCCCGGTCCGGCCAGCCCCACGGGGTGATCCACAACCGCCTGCGCGAGGTCTCCGGCGGCCCCGCCGTGGCCCAGGCCTCGAAGGAGCAGCTGGAGAAGCGCCTGGAGACGCTGCGCGGGTGGTTCGTCGGGCGCCGGTGAGGGCTACTCGTCCCGTAAGAGTCTTTGCAAAGACAGAGTTTGAGTTCAGTACAAAAGTCTCTGGTGTCCCGCTGATCGGTTACGTACGTTCACCTTACGTGCCACGCAGGGTGCGCGGCACGATTCTAGGCACAGAGGCTGATCATGCGATACATCGCAATGGGGGGCGTTCGCCCTGGTATTGAGCGGGGTCACCGGGGTGCACTCGGTGTCCGACACGCAAGAGGCGCAGGTCTCGAGTGATGTGCCCACAGTCTTTCAGGCCGATGATCAGCTCAGTGAGGCTGTGGTGGCGCCGGCGTCTCGTGATGCGGATTCCACGGGTGTCGTCCATCAGAAGGTCGGAGCTGTTCTGGACCTCGATGACGGCGGGCGTGCGGTGATGCAGCACGTCGACAAGCCCGACGAGATGATCGGGCTCGGACGGGACGGCGCCGATGACCGTGAATCGGTGGTCCTGGACCCGGTGAGCGGCATCGCTGCCTATGCATCACCGGAGGAGGAGTTCACTGACGTCCCTGTGCTCCGGGACGACGGGACGGTTCAGGCCCATACGGTCATCGACACTCCTGGCGCCCCGACGCGGTTCGAGTACACCGTGGATATCCCGGAGGGGGGTCACCTGGAGATGGTCGGCACGTCCGTCCTCATTCTCAACGCCCAGGGTGACATGGTGGGTGGCATTGCTCCCGCGTGGGCCAAGGATGCCGTGGGGAATGACGTGCCTACGCACTATGAGATCGATGGCGTCACTCTGACGCAGGTGGTGGAACACGACTTGTCGTTTGCGTATCCGGTGACGGCTGACCCGTGGTTGGGGATCAATCTCTTCGGTCATGTTGACAAGGACACCTATGGGGATCGTCCGCGAGTCAATGCTTCTCTTTCTGCCTGGGGGTGGTCGGTCTATTCCGGGGCATCGGTCGGGGGTCCGGCGAAGGGCCAGCAGATTCTGAACACGTCCGGTCTTTCTGAGGTCTTGAGCCGAGGGCAGGACAGTCGAGATGCCTTTTATGGGAAAGCCAGCATGTATTCTCAATGCGCATGCCATGCGCTGGGGGCTGTCGCTGCAGGGCAGTGGAATCGTGAGCGCATCCGCCCGAATCTGACGGTGCCGTGGACGACGAATCTCGCCAACCATCGATGCAATGGGAATCACTCGAATGGAGGTGTGTGATCGTGAACGGCGCACTGACCACTACTGACGGCGCGGTCGTTCACAGACCACGAGGATCCCGGGCACGGCGCGCGGTAGCGGTGGTCCTGGCGGTGGTCGCGATGGGAGGCATTCTGCTTCTTCTCACCCATCTCGGTCTGTTCTCCCGCCCATCGAGTCTCGCTGAGAGGATGCGAGGGGGCGTCTTCGCCGAGATCGCTCCGCGGGAGGTCACCGACGAGGTGTGTCCGCCTGTCAACTGCCTCTCCGCGTGGGAGACCGAGGTCGGCCGATTCGTCGAGTTCCGCCATGAGGGGGACGCCGAATACTGGCATGTCGTCCTCGGGGACGAGGCGCGCCGGAACGAACGCGTCCTGGTCGACTTCTCCGGCGGCGAATACGACCGGGACCAGGTGCGTCATGCGGTGGACGTGCTCTTCCACGACCGCGATTGGACGTGAACTCCACGGCGGCCCCCGTCCTCACAGACGGGGGCCGCCGGTCACCGCAGGTGGCGCAGGTACCGCTCCGGGGAGTCCAGGAACCGCCGCCAGTGCTGCACGGCCTCGACGTCCTCCCATGCGGTGTCCCGCAGCCCCCACGGTCCGACCTCGAGGATGCGCGCCCCCGGCAGCGCCGCCAGCAGGGGAGAGTGGGTGGAGAGGATCACCTGGGAGCCGCCCGCCAGCACGTCCCCGAGCAGCACCGTGAGCGCCATGCACCCGTCGAAGGACAGCGCGGACTCGGGCTCGTCCAGGACCCACAGTCCGCGCACACCGGTCCGCTCCCGCAGGTAGTCGAGGAACGCCTCGCCGTGGCTGCGCTCGTGCAGCGCACTGCCGATCAGGTTCTCCTCGAGGTGGGTGAAGAGCCCGTACATGGTCTCCGCGCGGAGGAACACGCCGCCCCGGGGCGCACCCGCGGTCCGGGTGAGGAGAAGGTGTCCGGTGAGGGGCGACGTCGAGCGCCGGGTCTCGTGCCGCACGTTCCGCGTGCCGCCCTCGGCGTTCAGGCCGAACGCCTCCGCGATCGCCTCGACCAGGGTCGACTTGCCCGCGCCGTTGGCGCCCACGAGCACCGTGGCGGGGCCGAGGTCCAGTCCCTCCTCCAGCACCTGGGCCACGGCCGGCACGGTGGCCGGCCAGTGCTCGCGGGGCATCGCGGCGCGCGGATCCTCGGAGACGCGACGGACCGGCCAGGTCGCGGCCGCGGATCTCGACGTGCCCGGCATCGGGAGCGGCCTCAGTCGTCCGTGCGCAGCAGCGCGCCGGCGGCCTCCATCTCGTGGAGGGCGGCCTCGCCCGCGGCGTCGTCGACGGCGGCCACCAGGTCCGTGCGGACGGTCACCTCGTACCCGGCCTCGAGGGCGTCGAGCACGGTGGCGCGCACGCAGTGGTCGGTGGCCAGGCCCACCACGGTGAGGGCGTCGACGTCGGCGTCGCGCAGCCAGTCGTCCAGGGAGTCGCCGTCGTCGGCCGCGTGCGCGGCCCCGCGGGTGGCCCCGTAGGGGCCGGCGGGGGCGGAGTCATCCTCGCCCGAGCGGACGGTGTCCGGCTCGCCCGCGGCGCCGTCGAAGCCGGAGTAGCCGTCGGCGTGCTGGCCCTTGAGAAACTCGGCGTCGATCTCGAGGTCCTCCGCGGACAGGTCCGGGTGCAGCTCGGCGCCGGGGGTGCCCGCCACGCAGTGCACGGGCCAGGTGTGCACGAAGTCCGGCTCGGCGTCGCGGTCCTCGAGGGAGGCGGCCGCGAAGTGCCCGGCGGGGTCCACGTGCCAGTCCCGAGTGGTGACCACCGCGGCGTACTCGGCGCGGGCCTCGTTGACGTGGTCGGCAATCGCGGCGGCGACGGCGGCCCCGCCGGTCACCGCGAGCGCGCCGCCCTCGCAGAAGTCGTTCTGCACGTCCACGATCACGAGGGCGCGGTTCTGCTCGGCCATGGTCAGTCCTCCTGGAAGATCGTGGGGATGAGGGCCTCGCCGGGCTGCAGGCGGGCGGCCGCCCCCGGCAGCTCGGCCAGCGAGGCGGCATGGCGCTCGGCGGCACGCGTGACGGCCTCCGGCCCGGTCCAGCCCTCCTGCAGCTCGCCGTCCTTGACGAAGACGTGCAGCAGGGGGCGGTCGTCGGCGTCGGCCTCGGGGGCGCGGTTGACGCCCACCAGCTCGGCCACGGCGCGGCCCCGGGCGTCCCGGCGGCGGACGGCGTCCTTGCGGCCGCCGTGGGAGGCCTTGCCGGCGGAGGCCTTGGCCACGTCCACCCAGGCGCCGTCGTCGCCCTGGCGGGCCACGAGCTTGTAGACCATGGAGGCGGTGGGGGCGCCGGAGCCGGTGACCAGGCGCGTGCCCACGCCGTAGGAGGCCACGGGGGCCGAGCGCAGGGAGGCGATCGCGTACTCGTCCAGGTCGGAGGTGACCATGATGCCGGTCTCCGTGTTGCCCAGGGAGTCGAGCAGCTCGCGCACCTCGTGGGCCTGCTGGACGAGGTCGCCGGAGTCCAGGCGCACGTTGCGCAGCTCGCGGCCGGCCACCTCCACGGCGGTGCGCACGCCCTGCTCGATGTCATAGGTGTCCACGAGCAGGGTGGTGTCCCGGCCCAGCGCGGCGACCTGGGCCTCGAACGCGGCGCGCTCGGAGTCGTGCAGCAGGGTGAAGGAGTGGGCGGCGGTGCCCACCGTCTTGACCCCGTACCGGCGGCCGGCCTCGAGGTTGGACGTGGCGGCGAACCCGGCGATCACGGCGGCGCGCGCGGCGGCGACGGCGGCCTCCTCGTGGATGCGCCGGGCGCCCATCTCGACGCACGGGCGGCCCTGGGCCGCGGAGGTCATGCGCGAGGCGGCGGAGGCCACGGCGGAGTCGTAGTTGAGGATGGAGAGCAGGTAGGTCTCCAGGATGCAGGCCTCGGCGAACGTGGACTCGACCTGCAGCACGGGGGAGTGCGGGAAGTAGGCCTCGCCCTCGGCGTAGCCCAGGATGTCCCCGGAGAAGCGGAAGTCGGCCAGCCACTGCAGGGTGGCGTCGTCCACCACGGAGCGGTCCGCGAGGAAGTCGATCTCGGCGGTCTCGAAGCGGAACCGGGAGAGGCCCTCGAGCGCGCGCCCCGTGCCCGCGACCACGCCGTACCGCCGGCCCTCGGGCAGGCGGCGGGTGAACAGCTCGAACCGGCTGCGCCGCTGGGCCGTGCCCGCCTGCCGCGCCGCGCACAGCATGGTCAGCTCGTAGTGGTCGGTCATCAGGGCCGTGGGGATGCGCCAGCCGCCCGCGCCGACGTCCGCGGCGGGGGAGGTGCGGGGGGTGTTCTCGCTCACCGCGCCAGGCTAGCCCACGGGTCGCACGCCGTCAGGATGGCCGGCGCTTCCGTATGCTGGTCCGCATGTCCCGTCCCGCCGCCCGCGTCGCCGTCCGTCCGCGGCCCGTCCACGCCGCCCACGGGGCCGAGGAGGCCGGGGGCACGGACACCGCCCTGCTGGAGCGCCCGCGTGCGGACCATGCGCTCGCCCGCCCGTGGAACGTGGTGGTGTGGAACGACCCCGTCAACCTGATGAGCTACGTGGCCTACGTGTTCCGCTCCCACTTCGGCTACTCCGCCGCCCGCGCGAAGGCCCTCATGCTCGAGGTCCACGAGCGCGGCCGCTCCGTGGTGTTCACCGGCGGACGCGAGGTCGCCGAGGGGCATGTGAGCGCGATGCACGGGTACGGCCTGTGGGCCACCCTCGAGCAGGCCGAGGACTGAGGGGGCGGCAGTGGCACAGCGGTTCCGCTGGACGCGGCGCGGGTACGTCGCCGAGCTCGAGAAGGCCGAGGTGCGCCTGCTGCGCGGCCTCGTCAAGGATGTGGTGACCCTGCTGGAGAACCGGCAGGACGAGGTCCTCCCGGAGACGCCCGGCGCCGTCGCGGAGGCCTCCGGAGCCGATGCCGCCGCCCGCCCCTCCGACGCGGACGGCGACGACGCCGCCTTCTGGGCCCTCGTGGGCGGGATGGACCTGGGTGCCGGCGCCCCCGAGGAGCGCCCCGCCCCGCAGGACCCCGCGGTGGCCCGGCTGCTGCCGGACGCCATGCCCCACGCCGACGAACACGAGCGGGCCCGGCAGCGCGCCCTCACCGAGGACGCGCTCACCGCGGCCAAGCTCGACGACGCCCGCCGCGCCCTCCAGGCCCTGCGCTCCACGCGGGTGACCGTGCCGCACGAGCAGGCCGTCTCCTTCGGCCGGGCCCTGAACGACGTGCGCCTCGTGCTGGCGACCCGGCTGGGGATCGAGACGGACGAGGACGCCCGCCGCGTGCACGCCGTCGACGACTGGCGCCACGCGCAGGACGTGGAGGCCACCATGGCGCTGCTGTACAACTTCACCACCTGGCTGCAGGAGACCCTGATGGACGAGATGGTGTCCGAGCTGCCCGAGGACCCTCCGGACGAGGGTGCCGAGGGGGCGGGCGCATGAGCGGCCCCACCTCCGCCCCCGCCACGGGGGCCACGGCCACCTCCCCGATCGGCATCTTCGACTCCGGCGTCGGCGGCCTCACCGTGGCGCGCGCGATCATGGACCAGCTGCCCCACGAGCCCGTGATGTACGTGGGGGACACCGAGCACTCCCCGTACGGGCCCCGCCCGATCGCCCAGGTCCGGGCGCTCGCCCTCGGGATCATGGACGAGCTCGTGGAGGCCGGCGTCAAGGCGCTCGTGATCGCCTGCAACTCCGCCTCGGCGGCCGTGCTGCGCGACGCGCGGGAGCGCTACACCGGCCGGCTCGGCATCCCCGTCGTCGAGGTCATCCAGCCGGCCGTGCGCCGCGCCGTGGCCGCCACGCGCAACGGGCGGATCGGCGTGATCGGCACGCAGGCCACCGTCGGCTCCCGGGCGTACGATGACTCCTTCTCCGCGGCCCCGCACCTGCAGGTCGTCTCCGCGGCGTGCCCGCGGTTCGTGGAGTTCGTGGAGGCGGGCGTGACCACCGGGCCCGAGCTGCTCGAGACCGCCGAGGAGTACGTGGCCCCGCTCAAGGCGGCCGGCGTGGACACCCTGGTCCTGGGCTGCACCCACTACCCGCTGCTCACCGGCGCCCTGTCCCTCGTGATGGGGGAGGACGTCACCCTCGTGTCCTCCGCCGAGGAGACCGCCAAGGACGTGTACCGGGCGCTCGTGCGGCACGGCCTCGAGCACCCGCACTCGTCCGCCGGCTCCGCCGCGGCCCCGCAGCACCGGTTCGCCGCCACCGGCGACCCAGAGCACTTCCAGGCGCTGGCCCGCCGCTTCCTCGGCCCCGAGGTCGGTCGGGTCCGGCGGATCGACACGGTGCGCGAGCGCTACCCCACCGCGGCCCTGACCGCGCTGACCCCGGACGTGCTGGCCCGGCTGCGGGCCGAGATGGAGCAGGAGGGCGCCCAGTGAAGCTGACCGTCATCGGGGCCTCGGGCTCCTTCCCCGGGCCGGGCTCGCCCGCCTCGTGCTACCTCGTCACCGCGCAGGGCCCGGACGGCGACGGCGGCACGCGCCCCTGGCGGATCCTGCTGGACCTGGGCAACGGCTCCCTCGGTGTGCTGCAGCGGTACATCGACCTCGAGCAGCTCGACGGGGTCCTGCTCTCCCACCTGCACCCGGACCACTGCATGGACCTGTGCGGCCTGCACGTGGCCGTGCGCTGGAACCCCGCGGGGTGGAACGCCGGACGCATCCCCGTGTACGGGCCCGCCGCCACCGCCACCCGGATCGCCGAGGCGTACGGCATGGAGCCCGAGCCCGGCATGCACCCCGACTTCGACTTCCGCACGTGGCGGCCCGGACGCACCGAGCGGCTGGGCCCGTTCCGGCTGACCCCGCACCCCGTGCGCCACCCCATCGACGAGGCCTACGCGCTGCGCGTCGAGGTGGACGAGCCCGGCGAGGACGGCGTGCCCGTGACGCGCGTGCTGACCTACTCGGGGGACACGGACGAGTGCGAGGGCCTCGTGGCGGCCGCCCGGGACGCGGACGTCTTCCTGTGCGAGGCCGCCTTCCAGGAGGGCCGCGACGACCACATCGACGGCGTGCACCTCACCGGCCTGCGCGCCGGGCGGACGGCCGCCCAGGCGGGGGCGAAGAAGCTGCTGCTGACCCACCTGCCGGTGTGGAACGACCCCCAGCAGGCCGCCCTCGAGGCGCGCCGCGCGTACGAGGGCCCGCTCGCCGTCGCCGTGGCGGGCCTGAGCTACGGCGTCTGAGCCCCGCCTAGACTGGCGGCATGACCGACGCCTCGCTGAGCCCCCGCACGCCCGTGACCCGTCAGGACGGCCGCGCCGTCGACGAGCTGCGCCCCATCACCGTCACCCGCGGGTTCTCCCGCCAGGCCGAGGGCTCCGCGCTGGTGGAGTTCGGGGGCACCCGCGTGCTGTGCACCGCCTCCTTCACGCAGGGCGTCCCGCGCTGGCTCAAGGGCGAGGGCACCGGCTGGGTCACCGCCGAGTACGCGATGCTCCCGCGCGCCACCTCCGAGCGGAACCAGCGCGAGTCCGTCAAGGGGAAGATCGGCGGCCGCACCCATGAGATCTCCCGCCTGATCGGCCGCTCCCTGCGCGCCGTGATCGACCTGTCCGCGCTGGGGGAGAACACGATCGTCCTGGACTGCGACGTCCTCGACGCCGACGGCGGCACCCGCACCGCCTCCATCACCGGCGCCTACGTGGCCCTCGCCGAGGCCGTGGCCTGGGCGCGCCGCGAGGGCGTGCTGAAGAAGGACGCGCAGGTGCTCACCGACTCCGTGGCCGCCGTGTCCGTGGGGATCGTGGACGGCACCGCCATGCTCGACCTGCCCTACGTGGAGGACGTGCGCGCCGAGACGGACATGAACGTGGTGGTCACCGGCTCCGGCCGGTTCGTCGAGGTGCAGGGCACCGCCGAGGGCGCCCCCTTCGACCGCGCCGAGCTCGACGTCCTCCTGGACCTCGCCCTGGCCGGCACTGCCGAGCTCGCCCGCATCCAGTCCGAGACCCTCGCGGGGGACGTCGAGGGGCGCGCATGAGCGCGGCGGAGCGGGTCCCGGCCGGCGCCCGCGTGGTCCTGGCCACCCACAACCAGGGCAAGGTGCGCGAGCTGCGCGCCCTGCTCGCCGAGGCCCTGCCGGACCTGGACGTGGAGACGGCCGTGGTGGACGCCGGCGCGGTGGGCGCCCCGGACGTGGTGGAGGACGGCGTCACCTTCGAGGCCAACGCGCTGAAGAAGGCCCGCGCGGTGGCCGAGCACACCGGCCTGGTGGCCGTGGCCGACGACTCCGGCCTGGCCGTGGACGTCCTGGGCGGCGCGCCCGGGATCCTCTCCGCCCGCTGGGCCGGGCGTCACGGCGACGACCGCGCCAACCTCGAGCTCCTGCTCGCCCAGCTGCACGACGTCCCGGACGAGCACCGCGCGGCGGCCTTCGTGTGCGCCGCGGCGCTCGCGGTCCCGGCCGGGGACGCCGGTCCGGCCCGCGAGCACGTGGAGCTGGGACGGATGCCCGGCACGCTGCTGCGCGAGCCCGTGGGCGAGGGCGGGTTCGGCTACGACCCGATCCTGCGGCCCGAGGGCGAGGACCGCTCGACCGCGCAGCTCAGCGCGGCGGAGAAGAACGCGATCAGCCACCGCGGCCGGGCCTTCCGGGCCCTGCTGCCCCACCTCGTGGCGGCGCTCGAGCCGCGCCCGTGAGCGCAGGGCCCGGTCCGGCGTCGCCGTGGGGCCCGGCGGCCCAGCCCGGTCTGGACTTCACGGCGATCGACTTCGAGACCGCCAACGGCTTCCGCGGCTCGGCCTGCGCGGTGGGCCTGGTGCGCGTGCGGGACGGGCGCATGGCCGAGCGGGCCGCCTGGCTCATGCGGCCCCCGGCCGGGTTCGACCGGTTCGACCCGCGCAACACCCGCATCCACGGCATCCGCGCGGAGCAGGTGGCCGAGGCCCCGCGTTTCGCGGAGGTCCACGAGCGAATCGCGGAGTTCGTGGGGGCGGACGTGCTCGTGGCGCACAACGCGGCCTTCGACGTCGGCGTGATCGAGTCCGGCCTGGAGGTCTCGGGGTGCGACGTGCCCGCCTACGACTACACGTGCAGCCTCACCCTGGCTCGGCGCGTGTACGACCTGGCCTCCTACGCGCTGCCGTCGGCCGCGCGGGAGGCGGGCTTCACGCCGGGCCGGCACCACGACGCCCTCGCCGACGCCGAGGCGTGCGCGGCGATCCTGATCGACGTCGCGGCCCGCACCTGCGCCCCCGGGGCGGCGTCCGTGGACGCGGTCCTGGCCGCCCAGGGGATGCGGCGCAGCACCCTGCCGGCGCGGGCCGCGGGCCAGGGGCGGGAGTCCCGCGCCACCCGTCAGGCCCGCCTGCAGCCGGGCCTGTTCGACGCCACGGTCCCACTGGCGGACGAGCGCGTGCTGCCGGACTTCATGCGCTGGCCAGAGGAGGGCGTGAACCCCGAGCCCGCCGCGGACGCCGATCCGGCCCACCCCCTGTACGGGCAGACGGTGGTGTTCACCGGGGGGATCGGCATGTCCCGGCAGGAGGCGAAGCTGCGGGCCGCCGAGCGGGGTGCCCGCACGGCCAACCGGGTCAACGCCCGCACCACGGTGCTCGTGGTGGGGGACGGGTTCTCGGCGGCGGACCTGGACGAGGCCGCGCGCCAGGGCACGGCGCAGACGGTCGGGGCGGCGCGGTCGGCGGTGTCGGCCGATTCCGCTGCGGCGCGCGTCAGCCCCGCGCTGGCCCACCGCAAGACCCGCGAGGCCCTCGCCCGCCGCGCGCGCGGGCAGGGGCTGTCCCTGATGTCCGAGGGGGAGTTCCTGCAGATGGTGGACGGCATGGGGCCGGGTGCCGCCGGCTGAGCCCGGCGGCGCGGCGGAGGCCGCCGGCGTCCCCGCGACGCCGGTCCCACCCGGGCCCGGCTCAGGAGGTGGCGCCGACCCAGCGGCGCACGGCCTCGGCCAGCACCTCCCGCTCCCGGATCCAGGAGGGCACCGCCGCGGCGGCGGTCTCAGTGTCCTCGCCCTCGGCGCCGAGGACGGCCACGCCGTGGAGGGCGCCGAGCAGCTGCCCCGCGAGCGAGGCCGTGGAGTCGGAGTCCCCGCCGTGGTTGACGCCGATGCGCAGGGCCAGGGCGAGCGCCGCGGAGGGGTCCGCGGCCCGCGCCTGCCCCACGAGCGCGGCGTACACGGCGATGGCGAGGGCCTCCTCGGCCACCCAGCCCTCGCCGAGGGCGGCCGGCAGCGTGCCGGGGGCGCCGGCGTCGTCCGGGGCGTCGGAGGCGGCCGCCAGGGCCGCGTCGAGGGCGGCGCGGGTCTCGGCGCCGTCCTCCCCGGTGGTGTCCAGCCACGCCCGGGCGTGCGCCACGGCGTCCTCCAGCCCCTGGCCGCCGAGCAGGGCGGAGATCGTCAGGGCGTACGCGGCGGCGGCCGTCCACGCGGTGGGGTGCCCGTGGGTGAGGACCGCGCCCTGCCGGGCGAGGGAGACCACGTGGTGGTCCTCCAGCCCGGGGACCATGCCGTAGGGCGCCGAGCGCATGACCGTGCCGCAGCCCTTGGAGTCGGGGTTCTTCGGATCCCCGGGCAGGCCCATGCCCGGGCTCGCCAGCCCGGACAGGCAGGCGTTGCCCGGGGCGCGGCGGGCCCGGAGCTCCGCATGGTCGTCGATCCAGCGGGCCGGGGCCGGGGGAGCGTCCTCGGGCAGGACGCCGGTCTGCGTGCGGTGCCAGCGCAGGCACGCCAGCCACACGCACGCCGCCGGGTCGGCCGCCTGGCCGGCGTTCTGCCACTCGATCCACTCGAGCAGCCCGTCGAGGACGTACAGGGTCATCTGCGTGTCGTCCGAGACGGCCAGGTCCGCGCCGCCGATGACGGCGAGCAGGGCGGCGGCGTCCGTGACGCCGTCGTCGCCGAGGCGGGAGCGGATCGCGGCGTCGCCGTCGAACTCCACCGCGTAGCCCAGGGCGTCGCCCGCGGCGCCGGCCGCGAGCAGGCCCGCCACGCGGGAGGGGTAGGGGACGGCGGGGGCGGAGGACTCGGTCATGGGCACCATCGTAGGGAGGACGCGGACACGGCACCGGCGGCGGGCGGCGCGCCTGCGGTGTCCGGGGGTGTTCCTAGAGTGGGGCCATGCTCCTGCTGCACACCTCCGACTGGCACATCGGCCGCTCGTTCCACGGCACCGGCCTGATCGAGTCTCAGCACGCCGTACTGGACCAGCTCACGGCCACCGTCCGCGAGCGCGGTGTGGACGCCGTCCTCCTGGCCGGCGACGTCTACGACCGCGCCCTGCCCCCGGCCGACGCGGTGCGCCTGCTCGACGAGACCCTCGCCGCGATCCGGGCCGCTGGCGCGCAGGTGGTGATCACCAGCGGCAACCACGACTCCGCGGTGCGCCTCGGGTTCGGCGGCGCCCTCATGGCGGCCTCCGGGGTGCACCTGCGCACGGACCCGGACCGCCTCGCCGAGCCGGTGCTGCTCGAGGGCCGGGACGGGGAGCGGGCCGCGGTCTACGGCATCCCCTACCTGGAGCCGCGCCACCTGGGGCAGGCGTGGGGCGTGGACCCGCACCACACGCCCGTGATGCGCGAGGCCGTGCGTCGCGTCCGGGAGGACCTCGCCGCGCGTCGGGCGGACCCCGACGCCGGCCCCCTCGCCTCGATCGTCCTCGCCCACCTCTTCGCCGCCGGCGGCGCCGGCACCGAGGGGGAGCGGGACATCGGCGAGGGCGAGCACCTGGACTGCGGCGGGCGGGACCCCGAGGCGCTCGTCGGCACGCTCGGCCAGGTGCCGGTCAGCGTCTTCGACGGGCTGGACTACGTGGCCCTGGGGCACCTGCACGGGCGGCAGACCATGGCGCCGCACGTCCGCTACTCCGGCTCCCCGCTGCCGTACTCGTTCGGGGAGTGGCGGCAGGACAAGGGCGGCTGGCTCGTGCACGTCGCCGCGGGCGAGGTCACGCGGGTCGAGGAGGTCGACTGGCCCGGTGGACGCCGGCTCGCCGTGCTGTCCGGTCCGATCGCCGAGCTGCTCGACTCCGCCGAGCACGCCTGGGCCGAGGACCGCTGGGTCCAGGTCACCGTCACGGACGAGGAGCGCCCGGAGAAGGCCCTCGAACGCCTGCGCTCGCGGTTCCCGCACGTGCTCGTCTTCCGGCACGAGCCGGCGGGCGGCCGGAGGCCGCGGGAGCGGACCTACGCCCAGGCCCTGCGGGAGGCCCCGTCAGACCTGGCGCTGACCACCGGCTTCGTCCACCACGTGCGCGAGCGCGCCGCCACCGCGGAGGAGAGCGCGCTGCTGGACGCGGCCCTCACCGCCGCCCGGGAGCAGGAGGTCCGGGCATGAGGATCCACCGCATCCGCCTGACGGGCATCGGCCCCTACGCCGACACCCAGGACGTGGACTTCGACGCCCTGAACAGCGCGGGGCTGTTCCTGCTGGACGGACCCACCGGCGCCGGCAAGTCCACCATCCTCGCCGCCCTCTGCTACGCCCTCTACGGCTCCGTGCCGGGCGGGCGCTCGCCGGAGTCCCTCGTGACGACGCTGCGGCCGCCCGGCGCCGTGGCTCCGGAGGTGCTCGTCGAGTTCACCGTCCAGGGCCGGCGGTTCGAGGTCCTCCGCTCACCCCGCCACGCCCGGCCGAAGAAGCGCGGCACGGGCACCACCACGACGCAGGCGTCCGTGTCCCTGCGCGAGCAGCGGGAGGGGGAGTGGGGCGCCCCGCTGACCCGTGCGGACGAGGTCGGCCAGCAGATCGCCGACGTCCTGCGCCTGGACGCCGAGCAGTTCATGCAGGTCGTCATGCTCCCCCAGGGCCAGTTCGCCCGGTTCCTCACGGCGTCTTCGGAGGAGCGACGCCGGCTGCTGCGCCGCCTGTTCGGCACCCAGCGCTTCGACGGCGTCGAGGAGCACCTCAAGGCCGAGTCCTCCCGCCTGGAGACC
>NZ_JAUNHR010000157.1:0-1389 GCF_030523875.1 Micrococcus sp.
GTCGACGAAGACGACGTCGCGGGAGTCGTGGTGGGCGGCGATCCAGGTGAGCGCGTTCGCGTCGATACCCCGGCCCCGGACGATCGAGATCGTGTAGTGCGGGGCGTCCACGCCGGCCGCGGTGAACCACCGGCGCATGAGGATGCCCACCGGCGTCCCGGCCCGGGCCAGGGACACCAGGACGGGTGGGCGGGCCGCGTCGAAGCCCTGCTCGGCCGCGACCAGGCCGCAGACCAGCCCGACGGCGTGCGCCAGCCGGGTGGAGGAGTCCTCGACGGCCCGGTGGAAGAGGGCGGTGTACGCCTCGTCGGGCTGGAACTCGATCGGGAGGGACTCGGCGTAGTGGGCCCGGCCCGACTGGATGGCCTGTTCCCGTTCGGCGGTGGGCGCTTCGAGTTCGGCGTGGGAGAGGTCCTTCAGCAGCCAGGCGACGTCGTCCGCGGCGTAGGACCCGAAAGCGGGGCCGTACAGCGGGTCGGCGAGGCGGGCGGCGGGTGCGCCGGTCACAGGCTCTCCTTCACGGTCAGGACGTCCACGCGGTCCGCGCAGCCGGTCAACAGCGGCACCAGGCCGGGCAGGTCCTCGTGCCCCTCCCGCAACCGGGGACCGTCCTGGGGTTCGTCCACGACGAGCACGATCCGGTCCCAGCCCTGGGGGCGGCGCACGTTGTAGGCGAAGCGGTGGCTCAGGTCCGGGTCGTCGTCCAGGGCCGGTGCGGCGAAGGTGATGGCCGAGCGCAGGGGGTACCCGTCGTCGTCGATGGCGGCGGCCGGGGAGCGGGTGGTGGTGGAGTACCGCACGGTGCGTCCGGGCTGATCGGTGAGGGCACCGGCCAGCAGCAGCGGCGCCGCCATGAACTCCTCGGTGCCCAGCACGAGCACGGTCTCGTCCGGCCCGGCCGCCAGGCCGCGGGCCGCCTCGGCCATGGCGCCGGCGAGCCGGTCGCGCTGGGCCGGGTCGATGCCGTGCCGTCCGCCGGCCGGCACGTCGAGGGTGACCGCCAGGTCGCGGACGACGGCGGAGCCCGGCTCACCCGCGGGCTCGGCGGGCAGGGCGGCCAGCAGCTCGGTGGCGGCCTGCGCCACCCCCTCGGGCAGCTTCGTGCGGCCCTTGGCGAGGGCGAGTACGTCGATCCTGGTGCCCAGCCGCTGTTCCAGCGCCTGCACCTGGTCCTGCACCTTGCGGGCGTCCCGGTGGGCGCGCATGTCCACCAGGGCCAGCACGACGTAGCGCGAGCGCGGGGCCAGCGCGTGCAGGGCCTCGATCGTGTTGAGCAGGGTCTGCCCGGTGCTGAGTTCGTCGTCGACGAGGATCAGCGGGCGGTCGCCGCCCGCGGTGTCGGTGAGCAGGCCGGCGTCGGCAGGGGCCAGCAGGTGGCTGGTGGCGTGC
>NZ_JAUNHR010000157.1:1399-2040 GCF_030523875.1 Micrococcus sp.
TTCGAGTGCTCCACCTCGAATCAGCCCAGCACGGGCACCTGCGTCGGGCGGCGGGTGGAGAGCAGGTACCGGGCGCCCGGGACGGCCTCGGCGACGCTGTGCCCGAGGGCGACGGCGGTCTCGCACATCCCGAGCACCACCGGGTCCCCGACCTGCGGGGCCTGCGCCAGCGACGCGGCGACGGCGTCCTGGAAGTCGGTGATCGCGGACGGGTCCGTCATCGCCCGGCCCAGCAACCGGGAGGTCCGGCTGATGCCGAGCTCGGGGCCGTCGTTGAGCAGGCGCGCTGCCAGCAGCCCCAGCAGGTGCCCGGAGCCGCGGACCAGGCGCGGGTCGGTGGGGACGTGCTTGCCCAGCAGCAGCGACACCAGCAGGTGGGCACGTTTGGGGTTGCGGCGCAGCCCCACTCCCAGCAGGTCGGGGGCCTCCAGGCCGGTGGCGGAGCCGGCGGGCATGACGAGGATGCCCAGGTGCTCGCGGGCCCAGGTTCGCGGGTCGGTCATGAGAGCAGACTGGCAGACAGGATGTCGACGAAGCTGACCTCCGGGCGGCTGACCCCGAACAGCTGCGCCCGGTCCATCGTCGACCTCGCCCAGGCCATGTGCGGCTTGGACTCGTTCATCTTGTTGCGGTAGCCCGAG
>NZ_JAUNHR010000060.1:0-12250 GCF_030523875.1 Micrococcus sp.
TGGCCCTCAACGTCACCGGCATCCCGTTCCTGGGCCTGATGGGCACCGTGGGGGCCGTGTGCGTGGCGATCGCCGTTCTGGTGGCCGTCACCCTCACCCCGGCCCTGCTCTCCCTCGCCGGGATGCGGATCCTGTCCCGGAAGGAGCGCGCCGCCCTCACCGCGGACGCCGCCGCGGACCACGGCGCCGGCAGCCACGCGGCCCGCGCCGTGCGCGCCGCGCACCGCCGGCCGACGATGTCCACCCCGGTGGCGCTGGGCACCGTGCTGGCCGCCATGGCCGCGCTCGTGCTCGTGGCGCTGCCGTTCGGGCAGATGCGACTGGGCCTGCCCGACGGCGGGTCCGAGCCGGTGGGCTCGGACTCCCAGGCGTCCTACGAGCTGATCGCGGAGAAGTTCGGCGAGGGCCACAACGGTCCCCTCGTGGTCACCGCGGACCTGCCCGCGAAGCTCTCCGAGGACGAGGCCACCGAGACCCAGCTGACCGTGGGCGAGCAGCTGGCCGGCGTCGAGCACGCCCGGACCGTGGTGCCCGCCGGGTTCAACGACGACCGCACGGTGGCCATGTACCAGGTGATCCCCGAGGAGGGCCCGAACGCGGTGTCCACCGAGGAGCTCGTGCACTCCCTCCGGGACCTCGACCCCGCGGGCGCGGCGACCTCGCTCGGCGTGGCCGGCGTGACCTCCGGGTTCATCGACGTCTCGCAGAAGCTCTCCGACGCGCTGCCGCTGTACCTGGGCGTCGTCGTCGGCCTGTCCCTGCTGATCATGATCCTGGTGTTCCGCTCGATCCTCGTGCCCCTGATCGCCACCGGCGGGTTCGTCCTGTCCGTGTTCGCGGCCATGGGCGGCGTGGTGGCCATCTACCAGTGGGGCTGGCTCGGCTCGCTGTTCGGGGTGCACAACCCCGGCCCGGTGCTCAGCTTCCTGCCGACCATCATGATCGGCGTGCTGTTCGGCCTGGCCATGGACTACCAGCTGTTCATCGCCTCCGGCATGCGCGAGGCGTACGCCCACGGCCAGCCGGCCCGGCACGCCGTCATGACGGGCCTGCGCGGCGGGCGCGCGGTGGTCACCGCCGCGGCGATCATCATGATCTCCGTGTTCGGCGGCTTCGTGTTCTCGCACGACGCGATGATCCGGCCGATCGGCTTCGGCCTGGCCTTCGGCGTCCTGCTGGACGCGTTCGTGGTGCGCCTGCTGCTGATGCCGGCGCTCATGCACCTGCTCGGCGACGCCGCCTGGTGGCTGCCGCGCTGGCTGGACCGGATCATGCCGGACGTGGACGTGGAGGGCGCCCAGCTCGAGCGCCGCACCGAGCACGGGGACGCGCACGCCCCGGCGGAGCCGGAGGCGGACGCGCCGCGCGTATCCTGACGCCATGCCGTCCACCGACCACTCCCCCGCCCCCGGCGAGCCCGTCCTCGTCCTGCTCACCACCGGACCCGACGGCGCGGCGACCCCGCGCCTGGCCGACCCCGCGGCGCCCCACCTGACCGTCACGGACCAGGGCGCCACCCGCGGCGACGGGCTGTTCGAGACCGCGCTCGCCGTGGCGGACGCCTCCGGCACGTTCGTGATGCGCAAGCCGGGCGCGCACCTGGGGCGGCTGGCCGCCTCCGCGGCCGCCCTGATGCTGCCGGTGCCGGAGGCCCCGGTGTGGGAGGCGGCGATGGCCGCGGGCCTGGACGCGTTCGCCGCGGCGAACGACGTGGCCGAGGGAGACCGCCTGGCCGTGAAGCTCACGGTCACCCGAGGGCCCGAGGTTGGCCCCGGCGAGCCGCCCCGGCCCACCGCCTGGGTGCTGCTCACGCCGGCGGCCCGCCCCGACCCGGCCGAGCGGCGCACCGGCGTGCGCGTGCTGCTGCTGGACCGGGGCCTGGACTCCACCGTGGCCGAGCGGGCCCCGTGGCTGCTCACCGGCGCCAAGACCCTCTCCTACGCGGTGAACATGGCCGCCCTGCGCCACGCGCGCGCCCACGGTGCGGACGACGTCGTCTTCACGAGCGCGGACGGCTACCTCCTCGAGGGGCCGACCTCCACGCTGCTGCTCGCCCGCCGCGGCCCCGACGGCGTCCGCCGCCTGGTCACGCCGCTGCGCCGGAAGGGCATCCTGGCCGGCACCTCGCAGTCGGTGATCTTCGCGGCGGCGCAGGCCGCGGGCTGGGCGCTGGGCTACGGCCCGCTCGTGCCCGCCGACCTCGAGGGTGCGGACGGGCTGTGGCTGGTCTCCTCGCTCCGCGGGGTGCTGCCGATCCGCGCCGTGGACGGCCGCGAGACCCCCGTGGACGCGGAGCTCACCGAGCGGCTCCAGGCCTGGCTCGACGCCGACGGCGACCCCGGCGAGCACGTCTCGGGCGACCCGGTCCGGGACGAGGGCTGAGCCGCACGACTACGCTGGGTCCAGGCCGCGCGCTCCGTGCGGCGACCCCCTGACGCCCCGCCCCGCCCGGGAGGCGGCGTCCCCTGACCGGAAGGAACGCACGCATGGAGAAGCTCGTCCAGAAGATCCTGGCCACCGGCGTCACCGTGGTCGGCGGCATCGTGGCATCGCGCCTCGTGGCCGGCGGCTGGAAGCTCGTCACCGGACACGACGCCCCCTCGGACGCGACGGACGAGACCGTGCCGCTCGTGGAGGCCCTCGCCTTCACGTTCGCCTCCGCGGGGATCGCCTCGGTGCTGAAGGTGGCCGGCCAGCGCGCCGCCGCCGACGGCGTCCGCAGGATCGCGGACAAGACGGGCAAGCGCGTCGACAACGAGGTCTGATCCCCTCGGGGTCCGCCCGTACCGACGACGGCCACCCACCGGAGCGGATCCGGCGGGTGGCCGTCGTCGTCCCCATGGGGCGGGCGGGCGCAGGGCTCAGCGGTCCTCCTGGTCCCCCAGCGGCCCGTGGCCCTCGACGTCCGGCATGGTGGCCGCCATCTGCTCCCGGGGGACGCGGCAGGTCTGCGCGGCGAGGTCGTCCCGGTGCAGCAGGTCGCGGCGCACGTGCTTGGTGCGGTAGCCGGTGCGGCTGATGAGGTGGGAGGCCACCGGCGCGGCGATCATCTGCACCACCCACGCCGCCACGAGCACGGGCACCCAGACCCACGAGCCCCACTCGAGCGCCAGGCCGGTGAGCATGAGCAGCAGCCCCAGCACCTGGGGCTTGGCCGAGGCGTGCATGCGGGAGAGCAGGTCCGGCAGGACCACGAGGCCCACGCCGGCCACGAGGGAGAAGAAGGCGCCCGCGACCAGCAGGGCGGCGGCGAGCCAGTCGACCCAGGTCCCGTCCATCTCAGGCCTCCTCTCGCGTCGGGACGTCGGAGGTGCCCGCCACCAGGGCGGACTCCTCCTGCGGGTGGTCGGGCCGGCGGTCCTCCACGAACCGGGCCACGGTGACGGAGCCCAGGAAGCCGACCGCGGCGGCCAGCAGGACGAGCACCACGGTGTCCGTGTGGTCCCGCACGGCCATGTCCAGGACGAGCGCGGAGGACAGCACCACCAGGAGCACGTCCGTGGCCACGACGCGGTCCAGCAGCGAGGGGCCCTTCACGATCCGGTACACGGACGCCACGGCCCCGATCAGGAGCAGGGCGCCGCCGGCCCAGGCGGCCACGAGCAGGGGTGCGGTCATCGGGGTCCTCCCCGTTCGGCGTCGGTGGGTCCGGCCGGCCCCGGGGTGTCCGGGAGCAGCTCGGCCCGGTAGGCGGGGTGACGGCGGCGTTCGGCCATGCCCTCGGCGTCGGGGGCGGAGTCCGGGTGGGCCCGGAGCAGCGCCATGTCCTCCGTCGAGCCGACGGCGCGGATGATGCCCGCCTCCACCTCGAGCGCGGTGGCGCGGTAGGCGTCCATGTCCTCGTCCGAGTCGACGTCCAGCACGTGCAGGTACAGGACGGCGCGGGCCCGGTCCACGTCCAGGACGATCGAGCCCGGCACCAGGGCCAGCGCGTGGCTGACCAGCGTCATCACGATGTCGTCGTGGCTGCGCAGGGGCACCCGCACCACGGAGCTGCGCACCTGGCCGCGCCGGGTGAGGATCACGCGGGCCACGGACACGGAGGAGCGCACCACGTCCCACAGGAACCGACCCGTGAACACGAGGGCGTGCCAGGGGTTGAACCGGTCCCCGAAGGGCACGGGGGGCATGGGGAAGAGCACCTGCACCAGCAGGGAGAAGACGACGCCGGTGAGCACCACGTGCAGGGCGAAGTCCTGCCACACGGCGCACCACAGCAGCACCATCCCCAGCAGCAGCGGCCACTGCCGCAGGAGGGTGCCCCGGCGCTCGGCCGCGGCCCGGCCCTCCTCGGCGCCGGGACCTCCGCCGGTGACGGCGGTCCGCTCAGTTGCGGGCATCGTGCACCTCCGTCGGGTCGTGGCTGAGGCTGACCGCGGCGCGCTCGGCCGCCTCGGACCCCAGCACCGCGCTGATGTACGGCGTGCGGTCCAGCATGTCGGTGGCGGCCCGGTCGGCGAGGTCGTACAGCGGGCCTGCGAAGACCGTGAACGCGAGCGTCATGACCACGAGGCCGGCGGTCGGCAGCACGAGGCCCATCGAGAGCGGCTTCAGCCGCTTGCCGCGCGCGGTGACGCGCTCGTAGGCGGCCACGAGCTGCGGCGTCGGGTGCTCCACGTCCTCGACCTTCCGCCAGAACGCGCGGGTGTAGGCGCGGACCAGGACGAGCAGCGTCAGCAGGGACACGAGGACGGAGACGCCCACGAGCGTGTAGGCCAGCGGCCCGCCGTCCTGGACGCCGCCGCGCAGCAGGCCCACCTTGCCGAAGAACCCGGACAGGGGCGGGATGCCGCCGAGGTTGAGCGCCGGCAGCAGGAAGAGGACGCCGATCAGGGGCGAGACCTTGGCCAGCGAGCCGAGGCGGTCGATGTTGGCGGTGCCGGCGCGCTGCTCGATCAGGCCCGTCACCAGGAACAGAGCGGTCTGCACGGTGATGTGGTGGCCCACGTAGTAGACGGTGGCGGTCAGGCCCACCTGGGTGGCGAGGGCGAGGCCGAACACCATGTAGCCGATGTGGGAGACCAGGATGAAGGACAGGATGCGCTTGAGGTCCGTCTGGGCCAGCGCGCCCAGGATGCCGACCACCATGGTGAGCGCGGCGGAGACCATCAGCATGTCGTTCACGTGCTCCCCCGGGAAGAGGAGGGTCTCGGTGCGGATCATGGCGTACACGCCCACCTTGGTGAGCAGGCCCGCGAACACGGCGGTGACCGGGGCGGGCGCCGTCGGGTAGGAGTCCGGGAGCCAGAAGGACAGCGGGAACACGGCGGCCTTGATGCCGAAGCCCACCAGCAGCAGGACGTGCAGCACCATCTGCAGGTCGCTGGGCAGCTCGCCGAGCTTCACGGCCAGGTCCGCCATGTTCACCGTGCCGGTGGCGGCGTAGATCATGGCGATCGCGATCAGGAAGATCACGGAGGAGACCACGGAGACCACCACGTACGTGATGCCGGCGCGGATCCGCTGCTCCGTGCCCCCGAGCGTCAGGAGCACGTACGAGGAGGTCAGCAGGATCTCGAAGCCCACGAAGAGGTTGAAGAGGTCGCCGGCCAGGAACGCGTTGGACACGCCCGCCACCAGCACCAGGAACGTCGGGTGGAAGATGCTCACCGGTCCGCCCTGGTCCTGGCCGATCACGCCCTGCGCCGAGGCATACAGGAGCACCGCCAGGGTGATCAGCGAGGACACCACCAGCATGAGGGCGGAGAGCCGGTCCACCACGAGGGAGATGCCCACCGGGGCGGCCCACCCGCCGATCTCGACGGCGGCCACCCCCGAGGTCCACACCTCGGCCAGCAGGAGGCAGTTCAGCACCAGGGTCAGGGTCAGGGCGGTCACCGTGACGGCGACCTGCGCGCGGGCGCGGCCCACCAGCACGAACGTGATGCCCGCGCCGAGCACGGGCAGCATGACGGACAGCGGTGCGAGGTCCGTCAAGGGCGTCGATCCGAGCATCACGGGCGATCACCCCCTTCGGCGGGAGCGCCGACGACGGAGGCGGGCCCGGCGTCGCCGCCCTCCGCGGCGGAGCCCGCGCGGGCCGCGGGGCGGCCGTGGCGCGGGCGGGGGCGCTTGGCGGCGTCCTGCGCGCGCGGCGCGGACGCGGTGGCGAGCTCGTACTCCGCGTTGGGGTCCGCGGCGTCGTCGAGGAACTCGGAGTGCTCCTCCGTGAGGACCGAGTCGTCCTCCGCGTCCCACCAGGACTGCGAGGCGACCTTGAGGTCCTCGACGTCCGCGGCGACGTCGTCCTGGCGCAGCAGCTGCCACGACCGGTAGATCATGGCCACCAGGAACGCGGTGGTGGCGAAGCCGATCACGATCGCGGTGAGGATCAGGGCCTGGGGCAGGGTGTCGCTGTACTCGCGCGGGTCCACGCCCGACTCGTACAGGGGCGCCCGGCCCACCCCGCCGGAGGCGAGGAAGAGCAGCACCACGGCCGCGTTGTTGACGAGCATGATGCCCAGCAGGATGCGGGTCAGGCTCCGCTCGAGCAGCAGGTAGATCCCGCAGGCGAACATGACGCCCATCAGCAGCAGGAGTGCGAGGTCCACGGTCATCACGGGGTGGCCTCCTCGGGGCGGACGGGGTCGGTCTGGGGTTCGGCGGCGCGCGGGGCGGGGTCGGGCGAGGGCCGCGGGCCGGGCCGGAGCGGGCGGGGCCGGGTGCGCCGACCGGCCGCCCGGTACCGGGCCCCCTGCCACTCCTCGCCGCGGCGGTCGATCTCCGCGCCCAGGGAGCGGAGCACGTCGATCACGAGGCCGATCACCACGAGGTACACGCCGACGTCGAACGCCGTGGCGGTGACGAGCTTGAGCGAGTCCCCGAAGAGCGGCAGGTCGTGGAACTCGAGCTTGTAGGACTGCAGCACCTGGCCGCCGAACAGCAGCGGGAGCAGTCCGGTGACGGTCGCGATCCCCAGGCCCAGGCCCAGCAGGGCCCCCGCGGGGATGCGGGAGGCCTCCTGCAGCTCGTAGCGGCCGCCGGCGAGGTAGCGCAGGGTCAGCGCCAGGCCCGCGAGCAGGCCGCCGGCGAAGCCGCCGCCGGGGGTGTTGTGCCCGGCCAGCAGCAGGTACACGGACAGCAGCATGAGCGCGGGGAACAGGAACCGGGTGACCACCTCGAGGATGATCGAGCGGCGCTCCGGGGCCATGGTGTGCCCGGCGGTGAGCCACTGGTCGTTGCGGTCGTCCACCGCGAAGCTGCGGACCACGGACAGCTCGCGGGTGCCGAGGGCGGAGTCGGCGCCGTAGTTGCCCACGCTGCCCGGGACCACGGTGGCCAGGTCCCGACGACGCTTGTCACGGTGCTCCAGGAACACGAGGGACGCCACGCCGGTGGCCGCCGCGGCCAGCACGGTGATCTCGCCCCACGTGTCCCACGCACGCAGGTCCACGAGGGTGACGTTCACGGCGTTGGCACCGTAGCCGAACTCGTAGGACAGCTGGGGCATGGGCAGGGAGATCCGCTCGGCGGTGCGGGCGCCGAGGGCGGTGGCGGCCACCCACATCATCACGAGGGCGAAGCCGACGCCGAGCAGGAGGCGGGGCACCCGACGGCGGCCGGTGGTCTTGGAGTGCCAGTCCGGGGGCAGCACGCGCAGGCCCAGGATCGCGGTGATCAGGATGATGGTCTCCACGAGCACCTGGGTGATGGCCAGGTCGGGGGCCCCGCGCAGCGCGAACAGGGCGGCGGCGGCGTAGCCGGTGACGGAGACCAGCATGATGGCCATGAAGCGACGGCGGGCCCGGACGGCCAGGACGGCGGCGCAGCAGGCGATCAGCACGATGCCCAGCTGGACGGGGGTCTGGAAGGCCTGGAGGTCGGCGTCGAGGAACGCGGTGGCCAGGACGCGGTCCTCCTCCCCCGCGGGGAACACCATGGCCAGGGCGGGCAGGCCCGCCGCGGCGGCGAGGATGATGAACAGGTACCGACGCAGGGAGCCGGTCTGCGTGCGGCCGGTGACCCACACGGCGGCCACGTCCACGGCGCCGACGATCCGCTGGTAGGCCCCGGCGGCCTCGACCGGGAACGCGGTCCGGGCCTGGAGGCGGGAGAAGGGGCGGCGGGCGGCGGCCAGCAGCGCGCCCAGGGCCCAGATGCCCGCGGAGATCGCCAGCACCGGGGTGAAGCCGTGCCAGAGCGCCAGGTAGGCCGGCTCGCCGTCCGGCTCGAGCGCGGGCAGGGCGTCCGTGTGCGCCCGGATGAGGCCCTCGGCGAGGCCGGGCACCAGGCCCAGGCCCACGCACGCGAAGGCCAGGACGGCCATGGGGGCCAGGTCCTCGGCGCTCAGGGCCGAGTGGAACCGCGTCACGGGCACCGGCTCGCCGGCCTCGGAGTCCTGCGGGCCCTTGGTGCCGAACGCGCCCCACAGGAACCGCCATGTGTAGGCGAACGTCAGCACCGAGCCCAGGGCCAGGCCCACCAGGGGCACCCAGCCCCACACGGTGCCGGTGTGCGCGGCGTGGTGCAGGAGGGACTCGAGCACCGACTCCTTGGCCACGAAGCCGAACAGCGAGGGCAGGCCGGCCATGGAGGCGCCCGCCACCACGCCGACGGCGGCCAGCCACGGGTGGCGCCGACCGATGCCGGAGAGCTGGCGCAGGTCGCGCGTGCCGGCCTCGTGGTCGATCACGCCGACCACCATGAACAGGGGCGCCTTGAAGAGCGCGTGCGCCAGGAGCATGGCCAGCCCGGCCATGGCGGCGTCCCGGGTGCCCAGGCCGTTGGCCACCATCAGGAAGCCCAGCTGGGAGACCGTGCCGTACGCGATCACGAGCTTGACGTCCGTCTGGCGCAGGGCGCGCCAGCCGCCCAGCAGCAGCGTCCACAGGCCCACGCCGAGCACGAGCACCTGCCACGAGGCCAGCTCGGCGAAGGCCGGGGCCAGGCGCGCCACGAGGAACACGCCCGCCTTCACCATGGCGGCGGCGTGCAGGTACGCGGACACCGGGGTCGGGGCGGCCATGGCGGCGGGCAGCCAGAAGTGGAACGGCACCTGGGCGGACTTGGACAGAGCGCCCACCAGGACGAGGGCGACGGCGGCCTCCAGCAGCCCGCGCGGCATCCCGCCGTCGAGCAGGCCCGGGGCCGCCGCGAGGATCCCGGAGATCCGCCACGAGCCGGCGTGCACCGCGAGCATGATCAGGCCCACGAGCATCGCGAGCCCGCCGAGGGTGGTGACGATCAGCGCCTGGATGGCCGATCGGCGGGCGAAGATGCGGTGCCCCGAGTACCCGATCAGCAGGAAGGAGAGCACCGAGGTGATCTCCCAGAAGGTGTAGAGCACCATGACGTCGTCCGTGGTGACCAGGCCGAACATGGCGCCGGCGAACGCGAGCAGCTGCGCGCCGAAGATGGCGTTGCGCGGCTCATGCGTGCGGAAGTAGCGGGCGCAGTAGGCCAGCACGAGGGCACCGACGCCCAGGACGATCAGGGACATGAACGCGGCGAGGGCGTCCATGCGGAAGGTCAGCTCGATGTCCAGGTACGGCACCCACGGCACCACGCGCTCGAGGTGGGCGGAGCCGGCCGGGACGGGGCCCCCGCGCTCCAGCGCCTCCTGCAGGGCGGTCACGCGGGGCAGCTGGGTCAGGACCCAGACGAAGCCGGCGGCGGGCACCAGCGCCAGCGCGTAGAACCCCCGACGCCCCGTCCACCGGAACACCACGGGGGCCAGGAGCGCGACGGCGAAGAGGGCGGTCAGCAGGACGAGCATGGAGTCCCTTCGTCGGCGGCGGGGGCGAGGGTCCCCTTGACCTTAGCGGACCGGTCCGCGCATGATCCGCTGCTTCGCTCTCGGCCCATCCTCCCGGGGAAGCTCCGGGACCCGGAGGAGCAGCAGCCCGCCGGCCGTCAGGACCAGCGCGATCACGGGGATGACCACGCGGTTGTCCGGCACGGCCGCGAGCGCGAGCGCCACGAGGGCCGGGGTGATGAACCCCACCGCCCGGCCGGTGGTGGCGTAGAGCCCGAACACCTCGCCGGCCGTCTCCGGGCGGGTGAGGCGGCCGAGGAACGCGCGTGAGGCGGACTGCACGGGGCCCACGAACAGGCACAGGGCCAGGCCTCCGATCCAGAACGCGCGCGGACCGGAGGCCAGGGCCAGCCCGGCGGCGACGGCCACCATGGCGGCCAGCGAGACCAGGATGACGCGTCGGGGGCCGACGGCGTCGTCCAGGCGGCCGCCCGCGAACGCGCCGAGGGCCGCCACCACGTTGGCGGCGATCGCGAAGAGGATGACGTCCCCGGCGCTGATCCCGTAGAGCGTGGTGCCGAGGATGGCCCCGTAGACGAACACGGCGCCGACCCCGTCCCGGAACACGGCGGAGGCGACCAGGAACCGCAGGGTGGAGCGGTCCTCGCGCCACATGCGGACGAGGGTCCGCCCGAGCCCGCGGTAGGCCTCCAGGAGGGACTCGCGGCGCAGGGCCCCGTCCGCGCGGCGGACGGGCGGCTGCTCGGGGACGGCCACGAGCACCGGGATCGCGAAGACCAGGAACCAGGCCGCCGCCACGAGGGCCACTACACGGATGTTCCACGCCTCGGCCTCGGGCACGCCGAACCAGTGGACGTCCCCGGAGACGAACCCGACGTACACCAGCAGCAGGAGCATGATCCCGCCGAGGTACCCGGCGCCCCAGCCGATGCCGGAGACGCGGCCGATCGTGGCCGGCGTCGAGATCTGCACGAGGATCGCGTTGACGTGCACCTCCGCGAACTCGAAGGCCACGGTGCCCAGCGCGATCAGGCTCACCCCGAGCCACAGCAGCCCCGGGTCGGGGGCCACGAGGACGCACGCCGCCGTCGCCGCGATCACCACCGCGGTGGTCAGCCCCAGCCACAGCCGGCGCCGCCCCACCCCGTCCGCGCGGCGCCCCATGGCGGGGGCGGTCAGGGCGACGACGACGCCGGCGGCCGCGTTGGCCGCGGACAGCCACGCGGTGCCCCGGTCGTCCGGGCCGAAGGCGTCCGAGGCGAGATAGGTGCCGAAGACGAAGGTCACCATGACCGCGTTGAACGAGGCCGACCCCCAGTCCCACAGGGCCCAGGCCGCCACCTGGCGTCGGTGGCGCAGCCGGGCCCCGCCCATGTCAGCGCTCGATCCGGGTGATGTGGAAGTCCCGGTGCGAGCGGGAGGCGGTGGGGCCGCGCTGGCCCTGGTACCGGTTCTTGTTCTCCCCGGCCCCGTAGGGGGTCTCGGCGGGCGAGGAGAGCCGGAAGAAGCAGAGCTGCCCGATCTTCATGCCGGGCCACAGCGTGATCGGCAGGGTGGCCACGTTGGACAGCTCCAGCGTGACGTGCCCGGAGAAGCCCGGGTCCACGAACCCGGCCGTGGAGTGGGTCAGCAGGCCCAGCCGCCCGAGCGAGGACTTGCCCTCGAGGCGAGCGGCGACGTCGTCCGGCAGGGTGACCTGCTCGTGCGTGGAGCCGAGGACGAACTCGCCGGGGTGCAGGATGAACGGCTCGGCGGGGTCCACCTCCACGAGGCGGGTGAGCTCGTCCTGCTCCTGAGCGGGGTCGATGTGCGCGTACCGGTGGTTGTCGAACAGCCGGAAGAAGCGGTCCAGGCGCACGTCCACGGACGCAGGCTGGACCATCGAGGTCTCGAGCGGGTCGAGGCCGATGCGGCCGGAGGCCAGCTCGGCGCGGATGTCGCGGTCGGAGAGCAGCACGGGATCACGGTAGCGCAGGGGCGGGCCGCGTGGAGCTCGGCGCGGTCCTGCTCCTGCTCGGGGTGCTGGGCCGCCTGGCCGCCCGGATCGGCATGTCCCCCGTGCCCCTCTACCTCCTCGGCGGCCTGACGATCGGCGTCGGCGGGCTCGTGTTCTCCGGCGTGGGCGCCGCCGGGGACCTGCCCAGCCCCGTGGAGGCGATCGACGAGTTCAGCACCCTGGCCGCCGAGATCGGCGTGGTCCTGCTGCTGCTCACGCTGGGGCTGGAGTACTCGGCCCGCGAGCTGATGACCGGGCTGCGGGGGTCCTGGCGCTCCGGCCTGCTGGACGTGGCCCTGAACTTCACCCCCGGCGCCGTGGCGGGCTGGCTGCTCGGCTGGGGGCCGGTGGTGCCGTCGTCCTGGGCGGCATCACCTACATCTCCTCCTCCGGCATCATCGCGAAGGTGCTCAACGACCTGGGCCGCGTGGGCAACCGCGAGACCCCGGTGATGCTCTCCGTGCTCGTGTTCGAGGACCTCGCCATGGCCGTGTACCTGCCGCTGATGACGGCGCTCGTGGCCGGCAGCGCGTTCCTGG
>NZ_JAUNHR010000060.1:12350-15605 GCF_030523875.1 Micrococcus sp.
GAGCCGCTGCGGGACATGTTCGCGGCGCTGTTCTTCGTGCTGTTCGGCATGAACGTGGACCCGCGCACCCTGCCACCCGTCCTGCTGGGGGCGTTCGCGCTGGCCGTGGTCACCGCCGCCACCAAGCTGCTCACCGGGTACCTCGCGGCGCGGGCCGCGGGGATCGGGATCGCCGGCCGCTGGCGCGCCGGGGCGGCGCTGACCATCCGCGGCGAGTTCTCCATCGTGATCGCGGGCCTGGCCGTGGCCTCCGGGAGCATGCCGCCCGAGGTGTCCGCGTTCGCCACCGCGTATGTGCTGATCCTGGCCGTGGCGGGGCCCGTGCTCACCCGCTCCGCCGACGGGTTCGGCCGGCGTCGGGCCGCCGCCGCGCGGAAGCGGGCGGGGCGCCGGGCGCAGGAGGCCGGCCTGGTGTAAAGTGGTGCGAGCGCCGGACGCACTGCGGACCGGCTGCGCGGGCGTAGCTCAATGGTAGAGCGCTTGCTTCCCAAGCAAGATACGCGGGTTCGATTCCCGTCGCCCGCTCCACCGCACGACGCCGGGGCCGGACCTCCCAGAGGTCCGGCCCCGTTCTGTGTCCCCTGCCTCACGGGGCGCCGCGCGCCCGGGCCGTGCGTATGCTCGCAGGGCCCCCACCCCCGTCCCGTCCCAGGAGGCGCCGCCATGGCCGAGGTCCTCGCCGGGTTCGCGATCGTCTGGGTGATCATCGCGGTGGGCTTCGGGCTCGGGAAGACGGAGGTGCTGGGCGCGGAGGCGCGCGTGGTGCTCTCCCGGACGGCGTTCTTCGTGGGCAGCCCCGCGCTCCTGTTCGTCACCCTCTCGCGGGCGGACGTGCTCACGGTGCTCGGCCCGCAGCTGTGGGTGGCCGCGCTGTCCGCGCTCCTGGCCGCCGGACTGTTCCTGGCGGTGTCCATCCCCCTGCTGCGTCCGCGCCCCGTCTCCGAGCGGGTGATGTCCGGGCTCAGCGCGTCGCTCGTGAACTCCGCCAACCTCGGCATCCCGATCGCCACGTACGTCCTCGGGGACCCGGCCCTGGCCGCACCGGCGCTGATGTTCCAGCTGGGCATCTACACCCCGCTCTACGTGGCCGTCCTCGACTGGTCCACGGCGCGCGAGGCGCGGGAGGACGACGGCGGACGCCCCCGGCGGGTGCCCCGCTCCCGCCCCATGCTCGCCCAGCTGCGCCAGACCGCGCTGAATCCGATGATCCTGGGCGCCCTCTCCGGCCTGCTCTTCTCCGTCACCGGATGGGCGCTGCCCGGCCCGCTGAACGAGGCGGTCGAGCTGATCGCGGGGCTGTCCATCCCGGCCATGCTCCTGGCGTTCGGCATGTCCCTGGTGGGCTCGGTGCCGCTGTCCCGGGCCGGCGGACGGCGCGCGGACACGCTGCTCGCCTCCGCCGTGAAGCTGCTGGTGCACCCGCTGATCGCGTGGGTCCTGGCCCAGTTCGTGTTCGGCCTGGACGCCCGCGGGGTGTTCGTGGCCGTGGTGCTCGCGTCCCTGCCCACCGCGCAGAACACGTACGTGACCGCCGTGCGCTACCGGTCCGGGGAGCGCGTCACGAAGGACACCGTCCTGGTGACCACGATCGTGGCGATCCCGGCGATGATCGCCGTCGCGCTCCTGCTGGCCTGAACATTCACCCCGTGCCTGTGACGCGCGTCCCATAGTCGGGGCGGCCCGTCCTAGGATGACGCGCATGGCTGAGAACACCGCCCACCTCGACTCGATCCGCGCCGGCTACGCCTTCGACGGCGCCACCCTCACCCTCGGCGCGGCCGTGGTGGACGGTCAGGTCCACGCGGACGCCCCCGTCCGCCTGCCCCTGGCCATGATGAACCGCCACGGGCTGATCGCCGGCGCCACGGGCACGGGCAAGACCAAGTCCCTGCAGATGATCGCCGAGCAGCTCTCCGAGGCCGGCGTGCCCGTGTTCCTGGCGGACGTCAAGGGCGACCTCTCCGGCCTGGCCACGCCCGGCACGGCGTCGGACAAGCTCGCGGAGCGCACCGCGGCCACCGGCATGCCGTGGGAGGCCGCCGCCTACCCGGTGGAGTTCCTGGCTCTCGGCGGGGACGGCGTCGGCGTGCCCGTGCGCGCCACCGTGGACTCCTTCGGCCCCGTGCTGCTGTCCCGCGTGATGGAGCTGAACGAGACGCAGGAGTCCTGCCTGCAGCTGATGTTCCACTGGGCCGACCAGCGGGATCTGCCCCTCGACGACCTCGCGGATCTGCGGGCCGTGGTCACCCACCTGACCAGCGACGAGGGCAAGGCGGACCTCAAGGGCCTGGGCGGCGTCGCGAAGGCCACAGCCAACGTGATCCTGCGCGAGGTCACCGCCCTCGAGGCCGGCGGGATGGGCCCGTTCTTCGGGGTCCCCGAGTTCGAGACGGCCGAGCTGCTGCGCGTGGCCCCCGACGGCCGCGGCGTGATCTCCTGCCTGGAGCTGCCCACCCTGCAGTCCAAGCCGCAGCTGTTCTCCACGTTCATGATCTGGCTGCTCGCCGACCTGTTCTCCGAGCTCCCCGAGGCCGGCGACCTGGACAAACCGAAGCTGGTGTTCTTCCTGGACGAGGCGCACCTGCTGTTCGACGGCGCCTCCGACGCCTTCCTCGACGCGATCACCACCACCGTGCGCCTGATCCGCTCCAAGGGCGTGGGCCTGTTCTTCGTCACCCAGACCCCCAAGGACGTGCCCGCCGACGTCCTGGGCCAGCTGGCCAACCGCGTCCAGCACGCGCTGCGCGCCTTCACCCCGGACGACGCGAAGGCCCTCAAGGCCACCGTCCGCACCTTCCCGACGAGCGGGTACGACCTCGAGGAGGTCCTCACCTCCGCGAAGGTCGGCGAGGCCGTGGTCACCGTGATGGACCCCGACGGCGCCCCCACCCCCGTGGCCCTGACCCGCATGTGGTCCCCGCAGTCAGCAATGGAGCCCACGGCGGCGGAGGCCATGCAGGCCGCCGTCGCGGCGTCCCCGCTGATGGCGCAGTACGGCACCGCGCAGGAGCGGGACTCGGCGGCGGAGCGGCTGGCCGCGCAGGCCGCCGCGGCGGCGACCCCGGCCACGGGCGGCTCCGCCCGGGACGGCGGGAACGTGACCGTCTCCGGCGTGGACCTCGGCGACCTGGAGGAGCTGCGCCGCGAGGAGGAGGCCCGCGAGCGCCGGGCGCGGGAGAAGGCGGAGAAGCCCAGCGACGTCGAGAAGGCCCTGGGCAACCTCATGAAGTCCGCCGGCACGCAGATCGGCCGCGA
>NZ_JAUNHR010000061.1:0-4365 GCF_030523875.1 Micrococcus sp.
GACGAGATCGGCAAGGTCTACGGGGTCACCCGTGAGCGCATCCGCCAGATCGAGTCCAAGACCATGTCCAAGCTGCGCCACCCGTCCCGCTCCCAGGTCCTGCGCGACTACCTGGACTGAGCCCGGACGGCCCACGACGACGGCCCGCCGCCTCCTTCCGGGAGGCGACGGGCCGTCGTCGTGCGTGGGGGCCGGTCAGTCGTCGGCCGGCTCCGGGCGGGCGTGCAGGTCCTCGGTCTGGTCCTGCCACACGCTCGCCTGGGGGCGCAGCGCGTCCTCCACGGCGCGGGCGTGGTGACCGCAGAACAGCAGCTCGCCGCCGGAGGGCAGGACCGCGCGCACGAAGGCCTGGGCCCCGCAGCGGTCGCAGCGGTCGGAACGGGTGAGGGCGGCCGGTTCGGCCACGGCGGTGATGGACATGCTGTCCTCCTGGTCTCTCGGGTCGGTGGGGGGCAGGCCCGTGCAGGGCCTGCGCCTCGTGTCCCATGGAACGGCCAGCATGGCACCGCTGCTTCCCGCCGCGGGGCCGGCATGGCCCGGTTTCGCCACCCGCGTACGCGCGCCCCGGCCCCGTTCTCCGAGGCCGGAGGGGCCCGCTGTCGTGTCCGGGGCGCGGAGTAGTCTGGTCGGACGCCCGCCACCCCCTGGAAGGACCAGCCCGCCGTGCCCGCCGCCTCCGAGTACTCCGCCCGCCACCTCTCCGTCCTGGAGGGCCTCGAGGCGGTGCGCAAGCGCCCGGGCATGTACATCGGCTCCACCGACTCCCGCGGGCTCATGCACTGCCTGTGGGAGATCATCGACAACTCGGTGGACGAGGCCCTCGCCGGGCACGGCCAGTCCATCGAGGTCACCCTGCACCCGGACGGCTCCGTGGAGGTCGCGGACAACGGCCGCGGCATCCCCGTGGACGTGGAGCCGCGGACGGGGCTGACCGGCGTCGAGGTGGTGTTCACCAAGCTCCACGCGGGCGGCAAGTTCGGCGGCGGCTCCTACGCGGCCTCCGGCGGCCTGCACGGCGTGGGCGCCTCCGTGGTCAACGCCCTCTCCTCCCGCCTGGACGTGGAGGTCATGCGCGGCGGCAAGGTGCACCGGCTGTCCTTCCGGCGCGGTGAGCCCGGTTCGTTCCAGGACGGCTCGAGGCCCACGCCGGAGGCCCCGTTCACCCCGGCCGAGGAGGCCGCGCCGCTCGAGGTGGTCGGCAAGGCCAAGCGCGGCCAGACCGGCACCCGGGTGCGCTACTGGGCGGACGAGCAGATCTTCACCCCGGACGCCCGGTTCTCCGCGGAGGACCTGCAGGCCCGCGCCCGCCAGACGGCCTACCTCATCCCGGGCCTGCGCATCACCGTCCGGGACCTGCGCCGCCTGCCCGGCACACCGGGGGCGGACGGGCCCGCCGAGGAGGTCTACCAGTACGACGGCGGCATCGCCGAGTTCGTGGACCACCTCACCCCCGCCGCCCCCGTCACGGACGTCTGGCGGCTGCAGGGCTCGGGGACCTTCACCGAGCGGGTGCCCGTGCTGGGCGAGGACGGCCGCACGCAGATGCAGGAGGTCAAGCGCACGTGCGAGGTGGATGTCGCCCTGCGGTGGGACGTGGGCTACGAGACCGTCCTGCGCCCGTTCGTGAACATCATCGCCACCCCCAAGGGCGGCACCCACCAGTCCGGCTTCGAGTCCGCGCTGCTCAAGGTGTTCCGCGCCCAGGTGGAGGCCGGCGCCCGGCGCCTCAAGGCCGGCACGGACCGCCCGGACAAGGACGACGTCCTCGCCGGCATGACCGCCGTCCTGACGGTCCGCCTGGCCGAGCCGCAGTTCGAGGGGCAGACCAAGGAGATCCTGGGCACCCCGGCCGTGCGGCGCATCGTGTCCCAGGTGGTGGAGAAGGAGCTGACGGCGCGGCTGACCGCCACGGCCCGCGCGCAGAAGCAGCAGGTCGCGGTGCTGCTGGAGAAAGTCGTGGCGGAGATGAAGTCCCGCATCTCGGCGCGCACCCACAAGGAGAACCAGCGCCGCAAGAACGCGCTGGAGACCTCCACCATGCCCGCCAAGCTGGCCGACTGCCGGATCGACGACGTCGCCTCCTCCGAGCTGTTCATCGTCGAGGGCGACTCCGCCCTGGGCACCGCCAAGCTGGCGCGGTCCTCGGACTTCCAGGCGCTGCTGCCCATCCGCGGCAAGATCCTCAACGTGCAGAAGGCGTCCGTCTCGGACATCCTCTCCAACGCCGAGTGCGCCGCGCTGATCCAGGTGGTCGGCGGCGGCGCCGGGCGCAGCTTCGACCTGGACGCCGCCCGCTACGGCAAGGTCATCCTGATGACGGACGCCGACGTCGACGGCGCCCACATCCGCACCCTGCTGCTCACCCTCTTCTTCCGGTACATGCGCCCCATGGTGGAGGCCGGCCGGGTGTACGCCGCCGTGCCGCCGCTGCACCGCATCGAGGCCGTGACCCGCGGGAAGAGGGAGCGGGAGGTCATCTACACGTACTCCGAGCAGGAGCTGCGCACCACGCTGGCCCGCCTCGAGGCCGAGGGCCGCTCCTACAAGGAGCCGATCCAGCGGTACAAGGGCCTGGGCGAGATGGACGCGGACCAGCTCGCCGAGACCACCATGGATCCCCGGCACCGCATGCTCCGCCGCGTGACCATCTCCGAGGTGGAGTCCGCGGAGAAGGTCTTCGAGCTGCTGATGGGCTCCTCGGTGGCCCCCCGCAAGGAGTTCATCGTCTCGAACGCGGACGAGCTGGACCGCGAGCGCATCGACGCCTGAGCCGCCCACGGCCAAGGGGAGCCCCGTCGTCGCACGGGGCCGCGTCCTCAGCGGTCGCGGTAGTACGCCGCCAGGCGATGCAGGCCCTCATCGATCGAGACGGTGGGGGACCAGTCGAGCACCTCGCGCGTGCGGCGCTGGTCGAACCAGTGGGCCGTGGAGAGCTGCTCCGCGAGGAACTCGGTCAGCGGCGGCTCGCCGTCGTCGGACGCGATCCCGGAGGAGCGCACCCGGAACAGGTCCCGCTCCCAGACCCTCTCGATCAGGGCGCCGGCGCGGCGGGCCAGGCCCGCGGGCACGGTCCGCGCGGGCTCGGGGGCGCCGCCGGCCAGGGCGATGCCGCGCACGAGCTCGCCCACGGGGCGGGGCTCCCCGTTGGTCACCACGAGCGCCTCGCCGTGGGTGTGGTCCACCGCGGCGACGGCGGCCACCACCGCCTCGACCGCGTTGCCCGTGTAGAGCGTGTCGACCAGGGGCGCGCCCGTGCCCAGCAGCGGCATGCGGCCCTCACGCGAGCGCTGGACGATCCGGTCCGTGAGCTGCAGGTCTCCCGGGCCCCACATCAGATGGGGGCGCAGGACCAGCACGCGGAAGTCCTCGGAGTCCGCCTCGAGCGCGATCAGCTCGCCGGCGGCCTTGGTCCGCGCGTACGGCCCGCGGGCGCGCTCGGGGTCGGCGGGGCTGGCGCCCTCGCCGACGATCGAGGAGCCGGCGTGGGCGACGGAGGGGGAGGAGACGTGGACGAACCGGCGCACCCCCCGGCGTCGCGCGGCGTGCACGAGGATCCGTGTGCCCTCCACGTTGACTGCGCGGAAATCCGCCTCCGGCCCGGACACCGAGACCTTCGCGGCCACGTGCACCACCGTGTCCACGCCCTCGAGGGCGTCCTCCACGGCCGCGGGGTCCGTCACGGAGCCCAGGACGTCCCGCACGCCCGGCACGCCCGAGGGCCGACGCTGGAGCGTCGTCACCTCCGTGCCGGACTCGGCCAGCACACGGGCGGTGCCCGCCCCCAGCAGCCCGGACGCCCCTGTCACGAGGGCACGGCGACTGACCACCCGCTCCACGAGCTGCGGCAGGCCGTCGTCGTCGACGTGGATCTCGATCCCGAGGCCGGTCACAGCCCGCCCACCGATCCGCCGGCCAGCACGTCCGTGGCCCAGCGAGCCACGCGCGGACGGTCGATCTTCGAGTTGTGGCGGATGTCCGTGGGGATCGCGTCCGCCACGAGCACCGCGGCCACCGGCAGCGGGTCCAGCGCGGCGCGCACGGAGGAGGCCAGTGCGGTGGGGGCCAGCCCCTGCTTCGGTCGGCCGTCCCGGTGGTGGCCGGCGCGGCGGGCCGGACGGGTGGCCGGCACGGCGGCCTCCACCACGACGACGACCGCCTGGGTCCCGGCGGGGCCCGTGCCCACGACGGCGCTGCGGCGCACGGGGCCGAGGGCGTCCACGATGCGCTCGGGGCCGCCCGGGGCGAGCGGTCCGTCCGGGGTGGTGATCACGTGCTGCAGGCGGCCCTCGATCCACACGCGGCCCTCGTCGTCGAAGTGGCCCACGTCCGCGGTGCGGTGCCACACGCGCCCGTCGCGGCGGACCA
>NZ_JAUNHR010000061.1:4465-15409 GCF_030523875.1 Micrococcus sp.
CCGAGAGCTGACGCAGCAGCGCCGGGTGCACGGGGGCGCCCGCGGAGAGCAGCTGGCGCACCCCGGCCAGGGCGGCGCGCTGCTCACGGGTCAGGTCCGCGGCGGTCTGCACCACGTTGGCCAGGGCCGCGGGGGAGGCGAACATGACGGAGGACTGCCCGGCGATCGCCGCGTCCGCCAGCGCAGAGGCGGTGAGCGTGGCCGGCTTGGTGACGTCCATGACGGGGGTCACCGAGGCCGCCCCGAGCGCGGGGCCCAGCAGGGCGAACGGCGCGAACCCGGCCAGCAGGGACGCCCCCGGGCGGAGGTCCAGGGTGCGGCCGATCATCTGCACGAGCCGGCCGAGGCGCTCGTGGGTGTACACCACTCCCTTGGCCGGGCCGGTGGAGCCGGAGGTGAACAAGACGGCCGCGTCCGCGGCGAGGGCCGGCTCGGGCAGCACGGCGCCGAACGCGTCGCGCGGCCCCGCCGCGGCGGGGCCGCGGTGGCGCTCCACCATCGCGTACAGCGAGTCCGAGACGTCCAGCAGGGCCCGCTGGGGCGCGGCCAGGGTGGACACGGAGATCCGGGTGCCCGGCCAGGACTGGGCGCGGGCCAGGGTCAGGCCCGGGGTCTGGCCGACGATCCAGCGCGGCCGGGCGGACTTCATGGCGCGGGTCATCCCCGTCACCCCCAGGCCCTGGTCCGCGACGACGGCGACGCCGCCTACGCGCAGGACCGCGTAGAGCGCGGCCGAGAGGTCACGGCCGGGCGGCACGAGCATGGAGACGCGGTCGCCGGGGCGCATGCCCGCCTCCCACAGGCCCGTGGCCATGGCGGAGACGGTCTCCTGGAACTCGCCCCAGCCCACGGCGGCGGGGCGGCGCCGGCCGCCCACGAGGGCGCGCGAGGACGCGGCACCGGCCATGTCCACCAGCGCCGTGTAGTCGCGCATGGGGGAGTCCGGGGCGCCCCAGTCCTCGACCTGGTCCCACAGGCGGGGCACGCCCGCCGACGCCGGCGCGGGGCCGTCCCCGTCGCCGGGCTCGCCGTCGGCGGCGGGCAGCTCCAGCTCCACCGCGCGCCCCGTGACGCCGAGCACCGGCAGGGCCGAGGTGGCGGGCGCGTCGTCGTCGGCGTGGGGGCGGGGACCGGGCAGACCGGAGGCCGGGTCCTCGAGCCGGCCCGCGATCAGCAGCTGCGCCCAGGTCAGCAGCGGGGTGACGACGTCGCGGTCGTCGATCAGCAGGTGGCCGGCCTCCTCGTAGCGGTGGACGCGGGCCGCCGGGAGGCGGTCGCGGAGGTCGTCGAGGTAGCGGTCCAGGAAGACGGGGTCGTCCGCGCCCCACTGGATGAGGGCGGGCACGCCGGCGGCGCCGAGGGCGCTGACGCCGTCGGACACGCGGGTGAGCTCGGCGTGGCTGCCGTGGGCGGGGTCGACGGGGATGTCGGCCACGAACCCGCCGACGCCGCCACGGTGGGCCGCATCCGGGTAGGGCAGGTGGTAGGCCGCCCGCACCTCGGGGGCGAGCGAGGGCTTGGCCAGGGAGGTGGTCACGGCGATGAACGCGTCCGTGGCCACGGTGGAGGCCGGCAGGACCGGCCCGGCCAGCGCCGCCTGGAGGGGCGCGGGCAGGGAGGCCTGCGGGGGCTGGTGCACGGCGGTGTTCAGGGTGCTCACGCCCACCACGGCGTCACGGTGGCGCCCGGCCCAGCCGAGGGAGACGACGCCGCCCCAGTCGTGGCCGAGGGTGATCACGGGGTGGCCGGCCTCGGCCTGGGCCGTGATCCCCAGCTCGGCCAGGAGGGCGTCGAGGTCGTCCACGCGCTGCCGCAGGCCGCGGTACGTGCTGCCCTCCCGGCCGATCTCGGACGGCGTGGGGTTGGCCGGGTGCTCGAGGCGCTCGGAGAAGCCCATGTCCAGCTGGTCCGGGGCCACCACGCGCCAGGCCTGCTGGCCCCGCCGGGCGCGGCGCACCGTCTCCGCCAGCAGCGAGCGCCACAGGTACGACCACGTGGGGTTGCCGTGCACGGCGACGATCGTGCCGACCACGTCCGCGCCGAGCGCGTCCAGGAGGGGACCGGTGTCGGCGACGTGCAGGGTGCGGTCGACGCCGTCCGGGTCCGCGGCCGAGCGGACGGTGACGAGGCGGGACCACGCGGCGTCCCACCCGGGCAGCTGCTCGTGCGGGGGGAGGGCGGCGGGGGCGGCGGGGATGTGCGGCATGGGGGTCTCTCGTCCTCCTCGTCGGTTCACCACTGGATCTCGAGCATGGCGGTGTTCAGGCCCGAGCCCACCCCCAGGCACACCACCCGGTCCCCCTCGGAGAGCGAGTCCTGCTCCCGGACCAGGGTGATGGGCAGGGAGGCCGGGCCGACGTTGCCGAGCACGGGGAAGGTGGTGGGCAGCTTCTCCTTGGGCAGGCCCGCGGACTCGGAGATCGCGTCCGTGTGCAGCTGGGAGACCTGGTGGGTGATGTAGCGGTCGGCGGAGTCCCACGCCCACTCGGCGGGCACGTCCCGCCACGCGTCCATGACCAGCTCGAGGCCGTCCTCGAGCAGGGCCGTGGAGTCGGTGAACATGCCGTTGTGGTCGCCCACGCACAGCATGTGGTGGTCGGTGCCGGCGCGCGTGACCCCGCGCAGGATGCGGTGGCCCTCGGGGTGGTCCTCGATGCGCCCCACCACGGCCGCGGCGGCGCCGCAGCCCAGGGTCAGGGACGCGAACTGCTCCATGAAGTTGCCGCGCACGGTGGTCTCGGCGTGCAGGTTCTCCACGGTGGCCGCCTGCACCTTGGAGGCGTCCTCCGCGGCGACCACGACGGCGTAGTCGATCTGGCCGGCGTCGACCAGGGTGGAGGCCAGCATGAGGCCGTTGACGAACCCGAGGCATGCGTTGGTGATGTCGAAGTTCGTGGTGGAGGTGGGCAGGCCCATGAGGTCGTGGATGCGCACGGCCACGGAGGGCTCGAGGGTGGCGCGGGTGACCGAGGTGTTCAGCAGCAGACCCACGCGCTCGGGGGCGACGCCAGCCTGGGCGAGCGCGGCGGTGCCGGCCTCAGCCGCGGCCTGCTGGAAGTCCTTGGTCGCGTCCCAGTTGCGGCGGACCTTGACGCCGGCCACGCGCTCGAGCAGGTGGTTCGGGAGGCGCAGGCGGGTGAGCACGTCCGTGAGCTGGGCGTCCAGGTCGTCGGAGGTGACCTCCAGCGGGGCCTCCACCTCCGTCACGGCGAGGAGGGCGGCGCGGGAGTACTCGAAGCTGGCGTTACCGGACACGTTCGGGACCTGGACCATTCTGCTGGAAGACGTGGGGGGCCGTCCGAGGACGGACGGTTCCCCACTCTATCCGAGGGCCGTCCGTGCGCCCCGGTCCGGCCCATGCCGTTCGCCGCAGGCGTGGCCGCCGAGGCCCGGCCCCCGCCCGGGCGACCCCGTCCCAGGTCAGCGCTCAGTCGGCGGAGACCTCCACCCCGGTGTCCTCGATCGGCGCCGCGGCCACGAGGTCGGGGGAGCCGCCCGCGCCGAGGGCCTCGACCCGCTGGTCCACCGGCACCCCGGAGCCGTCCCGGCGTCCGTACTCCACGGGCAGCGACCGGGCGACGCCGGCGCGGGAGGCGCCCAGGACGGGGGAGGCTCCGGCCCACGCCTGCACGAGGTGGGTCTCACCCTTGAGCAGCCGGTGCGCGCGGACGCCCCCGGTGCCGCGGCCCTTGGCCGGGTACTCCCCGAGCGGGGTGACCTTCACCGAGCCGCCGGGGGCGCCGAGCAGGTCGGCGTCCCCGTCCGTCACGGTGACCACCACCGCCGGGCGCGGGTGCGCGGCGGGGTCCTCGCCCTCGGCCGTGAGGGAGGCGGCGGGAGCCACCCCGAACGCCAGGACGGCGTCGTCCTCCGCCACGCGGATCCCGGCAACGCCCGCGGCCGCCGGGCCCTGCGGGCGGACGGCCGAGGCGGGGTAGTGCAGCAGCCGGCCGGCGCGGGTGACGAAGACGAGGTGGTCCTCGTCGTCCGGGGCGGGGGCGGCGCCCACGACGGCGTCGCCGTCCTTCAGCGCGATCGCCTCCAGCTCGTCCCGGTTCAGGGCCCAGTCGGGCCGCACGCGCTTGACCACCCCGCGCGCGGTGCCCAGGGCGATCACCGCGTCGAGGGGCACGAGGGCCACGATCGCCTCGCCCTTGGCCAGGGGCACCAGGTCCTTGGCCGGGCGGGCGTCGGTCAGCGGCGGGGCCGCCGAGGGCTCGGGGGCGCCGGGCAGCTCGACCGCCGGCAGGCGCAGCAGCCGTCCGGCGCTCGTGAGGGCGCCCACCTCGCCGCGGGCGGTGGTGGGGACCACCGAGGTGAAGGCGTCGTGCTTGCGGCGGCGTCCCTGCGGGGTCAGCGGGGTGCGGTCGGCCGTGCGCAGCAGCCGCCCGCTCGTGGTGAGCAGCGCCCAGCAGGCGGTGTCCGGGATCATCAGCTCCCCGCCGGGTGCCGCCGCCCCGGCCGCGCCCGCGGATGCGGGGGAGCCGGCCGGCACGGCCGGGGCCGCCTCGGCGTCCACCAGCCGGGTGCGGCGATCGTCCCCGAACTCGTCCGCCACGGCCTGGAGCTCGTCCGAGACCACCTCGCGCAGGCGCGCCTCGGAGCCGAGGATCTCCTCCAGCTCGGCGATGGCGCGGGCGAGCTCGTCCCGCTCCGCCTCGAGCTCGATGCGGGAGAAGCGGGTGAGCTGGCGCAGGCGCAGCTCGAGGATGTGCTCGGCCTGGCGCTCGGAGAGGTCGAACACCTGCATGAGCCGGGTGCGGGCCGCGGCCGTGTCGTCCGAGGTGCGGATGATCTCGATGACCTCGTCGATGTCCACGAGCGCCAGCAGCAGGCCCTCCACGAGGTGCAGGCGGTCCCGGCGGCGGCCGAGCCGGTGCGCGGTGCGCCGGCGCACCACGTCCAGGCGGTGGTCCACGTACACCTGCAGCAGCCCGCGCAGCCCCAGGGTCTGCGGCTGGCCGTCCACGAGGGCGACGTTGTTGATGCCGAACGTCTCCTCCATGGGCGTGTGCCGGTACAGGGAGGTCAGCACGGCCTGCGCGTTGAACCCGGACTTCAGCTCCACCACGAGCCGCAGCCCGTGCTTGCGGTCCGTCAGGTCCACGACGTCGGAGATGCCCTGCAGGCGTCCGGCGCGCACGCCGTCCTTGATCCGCTCGATGACCTTCTCCGGACCCACCGCGTACGGCAGCTCGGTGACCACGATGCCGGTGCGCCGCGCCGAGACCTGCTCGATCGAGGCGGTGGCCCGCATGCGGAACGTGCCGCGCCCGGTGGCGTAGGCGTCCCGCACCCCGTCCAGGCCCACGATGCTGCCGCCCGAGGGCAGGTCGGGGCCGGGCACGTGCGCCATGAGCGCGTCCAGGTCCGCCTCCGGCTCCGCGAGCAGGTGCCGCGCGGCCGCCACCACCTCCCGCAGGTTGTGGGGGGCCATGTTCGTGGCCATGCCGACGGCGATCCCCGCCGCGCCGTTGACCAGCAGGTTCGGGTACGCGGCGGGCAGCACGCCGGGCTGGCGGAACTGGTTGTCGTAGTTCGGGACGAAGTCGACCGTGTCCTCGTCCAGGTCGGCGGTCAGCGCCAGGGCCGCCGGAGCCATGCGGGCCTCGGTGTAGCGCGGGGCGGCCGGGCCGTCGTCGAGCGAGCCGAAGTTGCCGTGCCCGTCCACCACGGGCAGGCGCAGGGAGAACGGCTGGGCCAGGCGGACCATCGCGTCGTAGATGGCCGCGTCCCCGTGCGGGTGCAGCTTGCCCATCACCTCGCCCACCACGCGCGCGGACTTCACGTGCCCGCGGTCCGGGCGCAGGCCCATCTGGGACATCATGTAGAGGATGCGCCGCTGCACCGGCTTGAGCCCGTCGCGCGCGTCCGGCAGCGCCCGGGAGTAGATCACCGAGTAGGCGTACTCCAGGAAGGACGTCTCCATCTCCACGGAGACGTCGACGTCGACGATGTTCTCCTGCTCCGGGGGCAGGGGGCGGGCCCCCTCAGCCTCGGCGGTGCGGGAGCGGGACGACTTGGCCATCATGGTGCTGGGGGGATCCTCACGGGCTCGGTTGTTGTCTACCCTGAATCCTATGGCTGACACCGACACGGCAAGCGCGTATCCGAGCCGCTGGGAGGCCGACGTGGTGCTCCGCGACGGCGCCACCGCCCGCCTGCGCCCCATCACCCCCGAGGACGCGCCCGGGCTGCAGGACATGCACGCCCGCCAGTCCGAGTCCTCCATCTACCTGCGGTACTTCACGTACAAGTCCGAGCTGTCCCAGAAGGACCTGGACCGGTTCACCCACGTGGACCACCGGGACCGGGTGGCCCTCGTGATCGTCCGCGGCGACCGCCTGCTGGGCGTCGGCCGCTACGACCGCTACGGGGACTCCGACGCCGCCGAGGTCGCCTTCAACATCTCGGACGCCTCCCAGGGCCAGGGCCTGGGCTCGATCCTGATGGAGCACCTGGCCGTGGCCGCCCGCGAGAACGGCATCCGCCGGTTCACCGCCGAGGTGCTGCCCGAGAACCGCAAGATGCTCTCCGTCTTCCAGGACTCCGGCTTCGAGGTGACCCGCCACTTCGAGGACGGGGTCGTGGCCGTCGAGTTCCCCATCGACCCCACCGCCCGCTGGCGCGCCGTGGTCGAGTCCCGCGAGCACCGCGCCGAGGCCCGCTCCGTGGCCGAGCTCGTCGAGCCCGAGTCCGTGGCCGTCGTCGGCGCCTCCCGGGACCCCGGCGCCGTCGGCTCCATCGTGCTGCGCCACATCCTCGAGGGCGGCTACACCGGCCGCGTCCACGCCGTGAACCGGGCCGCCGAGGACGTCCAGGGCCTGACGGCCCACGCCTCCCTCGCCGAGATCGGCGAGAAGGTGGACCTCGTCGTCGTGGCCGTCCCCGTCGCGGAGGTCGACGAGGTCGTGGAGCAGGCCGGCGCCCTCGGCGCCCAGGGCCTGCTCGTGCTCACCTCCGGCTACGCCGACGCCGGCGAGGCGGGCCTGCGTGCCCAGCGCCGCATCGTGGCGCGCTCGCGGGCCCACGGCATGCGCGTGATCGGCCCCGCCTCCTCGGGCCTCGTGCGCACCGACCCGGCGGTGCGCCTCAACGCGTCCCCGTCCCCGGGCCTGGCCCACCGCGGCCCCGTCGGGCTGTTCAGCCAGTCCGGCGCCGTGGGCGCCATGATCACGGCGGCCATGAAGCGCCGCGGCCTCGGCCTGTCCACCTCGCTGAGCGCCGGCAACCGCGCCGACGTCTCCGGCAACGACGCCATGCAGTTCTTCGAGGACGACCCCCAGACCGCCGCGCTGGGCGTGTACCTGGAGTCCTTCGGCAACCCCCGCAAGTTCACCCGCATCGCCCGCCGGCTCTCCCGCACGAAGCCCGTGGTGGTGGTCCGCTCCGACGTCACCGGCCGCGCCCTGCCCCCCGGCCACGAGGTCCGCACCACCCAGGCGCCGGCCGGCGCCGTGGACTCCATGCTGGACCAGACCGGTGTGCTCGAGGTCGCCACCCACGAGGACATGCTCGACCTGCTCATGGCCGTGGCCACGCAGCCGCTGCCCGCGGGCCGCCGCGTCACCCTCGTGGTCGACTCCCTCGCGCTGGACCGGATCGCCCGCGACGCCGCCGCCCAGGCCGGCCTCGAGGTCGTGGCCACCCTCGGCCTCGGCGACCGCGAGCAGGGCATCGCCCCGCCCGCCGACGAGCTGGTGCGCCACGTGGCCGCGGCCCTCGCCGCGGGGGACACGGACGCCGTCGTCGTGGTCGGGCGCCTGGGCCTGCACCAGGAGGAGGGCACCGCGGAGGAGGTGGCCGCCGCGCTCGCCGAGGTCGCCCGGGACGCCCCCGTGCCCGTGCTGGCGAGCCTGCCCGACGCCGTCACGCCCCGGTTCGCCGGCGCCCGCCTGGGCGGGACGGGGGCCCCGGCGGACGACGCCGAGCCCGGCGCCCGCCAGCCCGGACTGCCGTTCTACCCGTCCCCGCGTGCGGCGCTGTCCGTGCTGGGGCGGCTGGCCGAGTACGGCGCGTGGCGCCGCGAGGACGCCGGCGAGCCGATCGAGCTGTCCGGCGTGGACGTCCGGGCCGCCGAGGCCCTGGTGGAGGCCGCGTGCCGCCGTGCCCGGGGCACCGAGCTGGTCCGGCTGACCGGGGAGGAGACCGAGTGCCTGCTGGGGCTGTACGGGATCTCCGTGCTGCCTTCGCGCCGGTTCTCCACCGCCGAGGAGGCCGTCGCCGCCGCGGAGGAGCTCGGCTTCCCCGTGGCCGTGAAGGCCGTGGACCCGTACCTGCGGCACCGCATCGACCTGGGCGGGGTGCGCCTGAACGTGGTGGACGCCGACTCGCTGCGCCGCAACGTGGAGCACATGCGCCAGGTGCTCGCCCCGTTCCGGGTCACCGATCTCGAGGTGCAGTCCATGGCGCCCACGGGCCAGTCCTGCATGGTCACCGCGCTCGAGGACCCGCTGCTGGGCCCCGTGGTGTCCTTCGGCATGGCCGGGGACGCCACCGACCTGCTGGGCGACTGGGTGCACCGCGTGCCCCCGCTCACGGACCGGGACGTGGCCCGCATGGTGCGCGCCCCGCGCGCAGCGGTGAAGCTCGAGGGCGCCGGCGGCGTCCCCGCAGTGGACCTGCCCGCGCTGGAGGACCTCGTGGCCCGCGTGAGCTGCCTCAAGGACGACCTGGCGGCCGTGGCCCGGCTGCGCTTCGCCCCCGTGCTGGCCTCCTCGAGCGGCGTCACGGTCCTGGCGGCCGAGGTGGACGTGGCCAATGCGGTGGGCCGTACCGACTCGGCCCGTCGCGCCCTGCGCGCCAGCTGACCGGCGCCCGGCCCCGCCTAGCATGGTGGGCATGACCCCGCTGCGCTGGACCCACGACCACGGCTCCCCGGACGACCACCACGGGGACCGCCCCGATGCGGCCCGCCGGCCCCGTCCCGCCGCCCACCGCACGCTCGACGCGACCGGGACCCTCGACGAGGCCCTGCGCCGCGCCGGGTACTACCCGGAGCTGGTGGCGCACGCGATCGCCGTCGAGCTGGAGGGGCGCACCGCGCAGGCGCACCTGGTGCACGTGGACACCCACTTCGACTACGAGGAGATCCACCGCCACATCACGGTGCTGGTGGTGGCCGGGGACGTCATGCTGGCGGTGCACCTGGACGACCACGCGGCGGACCCCGCCGGCCAGGCCGTCCTCGCGCAGGTCTCCACGGAGATGGTGCCGCTGCGGGCGATCGAGTCGGTGCTGCTGACCACGGGCCACGCCCACCCGGAGCGGTTCCGCCCGCAGGACCCGGTGGCCGAGATGACCCTGGGCGTGCAGTGGGCCGGGGGGCAGCGGGTGGACCTGCAGCCGGCCGGCTGCGCGGACCCGCAGTGCGACGCCGACCACGGCTACACCGGCACCACGGCACGCGAGGACCTCGTGATCCGCGTGGCCGCCGACGCGGAGGGCCAGGGGGCCGTGGACTCCGCCCTGCGGTTCGCCCGGGTCCTGCGCCGCGCCCACCTCGAGGCGGGCGCGTGAGCCCCGACGCGGGAGGCTCCGCCCTGGCGGCCGCGCTCACCCCCGCCGACGGGCCGGCTGCCCCGACCGCGCCCACGCCCCCCGAGCGCGCGATGCGCTCGGTGCTGACCTCCGCCGCGGCCGCCCTGGGCGTCCCCGACTTCGAGGACGCGCTGGGGCTGGGCGCGACCCGCCGGGCCGTGGTGGTCCTCGTGGACGGGCTCGGGCGTTCGGTCCTCAAGCGCCACGGCGGCCACGCGCCCACCCTGCGGGCCGGGATGGCCGACGGCGGGCGTGTCCTGATCGCGGCGACGCCCACCACCACGGCCGCGTCCCTGACGAGCCTGGGCACCGGTCTGGACGTGGGGGAGCACGGGGTGGCCGGCTACGACGTGCTGGACCCGGAGCGCGGTGTCGTCGTGAACATGCTCGGCGGCTGGGACGAGGCGACGGACCCGCTGGCGTGGCAGCCGCGGCCCACCGTGTTCGAGCGCGCCGTGGCGGCGGGCGTGGACGCGGTCACCGTGTCCCTGCCCGAGTTCGAGCGATCCGCCCTGACGCGGGCAGGGCTGCGCGGGGGCAGGTTCCTGGCCGGCCGCGGTCTGATCGCGCGGACGCAGCATGCGGTGCGGCTGCTCACCGAGGCCCGCGAACCCACCCTCGTGTACTTCTACGCGAACGAGCTCGACAAGGCCGGGCACCGCCACGGCGTGGGCTCGGACGCGTGGCTCCACGCCCTCGAGGAGGTCGACGCGGCCGTGCGGCGCCTCGTGGCCCAGGTGCCTCAGGGGACCCTCGTCCTGGTGACCGGGGACCACGGCATGGTGGACGTGCCCGCCTCTCGACGCGTGGACTACGCCGCGTGCGACGACGCCGGCCGGCTCGTGGACCCGGCCCTGCTCGAGGGGGTGGCGCACACGGCGGGGGAGCCGCGTCTGGTGCAGCTGCACTTCGCCCCGGAGGCCGACGAGACCGTCCGGGACCGCACCCGCGCGGCGTGGCAGGAGCGCTTCGGCGCGCACGCCTGGGTGCTCACCCGTGCGGAGGCCGTGGCCGCCGGGTGGTTCGGCGCACGGGTCGAGGAGCGCGTGCTGCCCCGGATCGGCGAGCTGCTCGTGGCATGCCACGGGGACCTGGCCCTCTACGACGGGCGCCGGGTGTCCCCGCGCGCGTTCGAGATGGTCGGCCAGCACGGCTCGCCGACCCGCGCCGAGCGCGAGGTGCCGCTGCTGCTCTGGCGGCGCTGAGCCGGGTTCAGTCGCCCTTGCGGCCGAAGACGATGTCGTCCCAGCTGGGCACCGACGCGCGGCGGGCGGCCGAGCGGGCCCGGGGACGCGGCGTCGGCATCGCGGGGCGCTCGCGGCCGGGGCGCGGGGCGGGCGTCGCGGGCGCCTCCTCCTCGTCGACGGGCTCTGCCTCCGGGACGGGTGCGGCGGGGACCGGGGC
>NZ_JAUNHR010000003.1:0-17960 GCF_030523875.1 Micrococcus sp.
ATGCCGGGGTGCAGCACCGTGCCCGCGGTCATGCCGTTGAGGCGCTGCAGCTCGGCCATGGACACGCCGGTGCGCTGGGCGATGATCCACCAGCCGTCGTTGGGCTGCACCGTGTAGGTGTCCGCCGAGGACACCGCGGAGGAGGTCCGCAGCACCATGCCCGGGTGCAGCTCGGTGCTCGCGGTCATGCCGTTGAGGCGCTGCAGCTCGGTCATGGAGACACCGGTGCGCTGGGCGATGGTCCACCACCCGTCCCCGGGCTGCACCGTGTACGTCCCGCCGGAGACCGGAGCGGGGGCCGACGTCGCCGTCGTGGTCTTGAGCACCATGCCGGGGTGCAGCACCGTGCCCGCGGTCATGCCGTTGAGGCGCTGCAGCTCGGGCATGGACACGCCGGTGCGCTGGGCGATGATCCACCACCCGTCACCCGGCTGCACCGTGTAGGCGTCCCCGGTGTACGGCACGGGCGAGGGGGCGGGGGCCGGCGTCGTCGTGCCCTCGGCCGCGGCGGCGATCCGCGCGGCGCCGTCGCGGATCTCGTCCAGGCGCGGCATCAGGTACTGCCCGGGGCACGCGGTGTACTTGGTGGCGCGGTGCGGGAAGATCGTGTCCAGCGTGACCCGGGACCCGGCCGGCCACATGTTCGTGCCGCCCGTGGTGAGCGTGACGGTGCCGTGCGCGTCGAGGCCGTCCCGGTACACGTAGAAGGCGGCGGCGCGGGCCATCGCGTCGACGGTCTCCTGGGAGGGGGCCACGACGTCGTAGTTGCCGAGCGTGGAGATGCCCATGGTGCCCGTGTTGAAGCCGCCGGCGTGGGTGCCCAGCGGGTTCGAGGTCAGCGCGCCGCGTCGGCCCTCGTAGATGTTGCCGAACCGGTCCGTGATCAGGTGGTACGGGAAGTCGCCCCACTTCAGGGTCTTGGTGTAGTACGCGTAGATGCCGCGCATCTGCTCCACGGCCTGCGCGCGGGTGTACCCGTTGGTGCCGGCCGTGTGGTGGATGGTCAGCGCCGTGACGGTGGAGAACTGCGTGGAGTCCCGCGCCCAGGACTCGTCCGCGCCCCACTGGGCGCGCGTGATGAGGTCCGGGAGGATCTTCGCGCGGGCGTCGGCGGCGCTCGCCGCCATGGTGGCCTGCGGCACGGACGACGACGGCGCCCCCGTCCCGTCCTGTCCCGCGCCCGGGCGCGCGGCGGCCTTCACGCCGTGGGGCAGGGCCGCGGTCTCGGCGACCTCGTCCAGGGTGGGGGTCGGCTGGGAGGCGACCGCCTCGTCCGTGGCGGCCGTGCCGGGGTCGATCAGGGAGAGCTCGAAGCCCGCGGGCGCGGCGCCGTCGGCGGTGACGACGCGGACCTGCGCCCCGGTGGCGCCGAACGCCACGAGCGGGTCGGTGCCGGTGCGCTCGGCCGGCACGTCCTCGGTCCAGACGGTGCGCTCGAGCTCCTGCCAGCCGGTCCACGCGCCGTCCTGGCGCAGGCGGACCTGCACGGTCTCGATGCTCTCGCCAGAGCCGGCCGCCCACGCCGCGGCCACCACGGTGAACGGGGCGTCGGTGACCGGGGCGCTCAGTACCGCGAGGCGCTTGCGCTGGTCCGCGTCCAGGCCGGCCAGGGCGTCGTCGCCGAGGGCATCCTCATCCACCCCGGACAGGGCGATCTGCCGGGTGCTCTCGCCGCGGACCTCGGCGGCCTCGGCAGGCGCGTCCGCGGCGCCGGTCCGCGAGGTCGTGTCCGCCGCGGTGCGGCCGGTGTGCTCGGGAGCGGGGGCGGTGGGGTCCTGCGGTGTCGGGGCGTGGGGCAGCAGGCCGCCGACGGCGGCGGAGAGGACGGCCACCGCGAGGGCGGGGGTCAGGGCGCGGTGCGGGCGCGCACCGGGGAGGGGCGAGGACAGGTGCATGGGAAGCCTTCCGACAGACGGGCCGGGGGTGGAGTGCGAGGGGGTGACGGGGCACCCGGTGCCCGGTGCGGCACGGGAGTTCATGGGCGACGCCGGGTCGGCGCCGTCCGTGATCGTATCGTGATCTGCGCCATGACGGGAGGTGTTCTCCGGCATCGCAGGTCGGTTCAACCGATGGTCCGCGGATGTTCACTTCCGGGACTGATCACCCTCCGACCTGGACGTCTCAGGTGCCGCAGAACGTCACGAAGGGCCGCTCGTCCGCGCCCTCCGCCGCGGGCCGCTCGAGCCGTTCGGCGCCGGGACAGGGCGTGAACGGTGCGCGCACCGCGGCGAGGACCTCCTCCACGGGCCCGAGGTCGCCCGCCTCGGCGGCGTCCAGGGCCTCCTGCAGGGGCCGGTTGCGGGGGATCCGCAGCGGGTTCGTGCGGCGCATCAGTGCGACGTCGGGGGCCAGGGCCCGCCAGTCGGCGAGCCACGCGGCGGCCTCCTCGGGGCGGTCGGTCCCCGGGAGCAGGCGGGCGACGACGGCGCCCGGGCCCTCGCCCGCGGCGCTCTCGGCACCCTCGGCGCCCTCCGTCTCGACCTGCGCGGCGTCCGCCAGGTCCGTCCAGAACGCCGTCCAGTCGGCCCGCGCCTCGGCGAGCAGCCCGAGCAGGCGCGCGGCGACGTCGTCCGAGGCCTCGGTGCGGGGCACGCCGAGCTTCGCGGCCAGGCCCGACTGCCACGCGGCGTCGAACGCGGGCGCGAACCCCTCGAGGGCGGCCGTGGCGGCGGCGACGGCGTCGTTCGGGCCCGCCGCCAGGTGCGGCAGGAGCGTCTCGGCGAGCCGGTTGAGGTTCCACAGGGCGATCTGCGGCTGGGCGCCGTACGCGTAGCGGCCCTGGCGGTCGATCGAGGAGAACACCGCACGCGGGTCGAAGGCGTCGAGGAAGGCGCACGGGCCGAAGTCGATGCTCTGGCCGGAGATCGTCACGTTGTCCGTGTTCATCACGCCGTGCACGAAGCCCACGAGCATCCACCGGGCCACGAGGTCCGCCTGCGCAGCGACCACGGCCTCGAGCAGGGCCAGCGCGGGGACGTCGGCGTCGGCCCGCTCGGGATGGTGGCGGGCCAGGGACTCCGCGACCAGGCGCGGGACGAGGTCCTCCGGCGCGTGCCCCTGCTGGGTGAGCGCGGCGGCGTACTGGAACGTGCCCACGCGCAGGTGCGAGTCGGCCACGCGGGCGAGCACCGCGCCGGGCAGCGCCGTCTGCCGGCGCACCGTGCGCCCCGTGCCGACGACGGCGAGCGCCCGCGTGGTGGGGATGCCGAGGGCGTGCAGCGCCTCGGAGACCACCAGCTCGCGCAGCATCGGCCCGACCGCCGCGAGCCCGTCCGAGCCCTCCCGCGAGAACGGGGTCAGGCCGGAGCCCTTGAGGTGGAGGTCGCGCAGGGCGGTGGGGTCGGGGGCGCCGCCGCCGACGGGCGCGGTGAGCTCGCCGAGCAGGAGGGCGCGCCCGTCGCCCAGGCGGGGCGAGTAGCCGCCGAACTGGTGGCCGGCGTACCCCTGGGCCACGGGGCGGGCGTCGGGGCCGGGGGCCTCGCCGGTGAGGAACCGGACGCCGTCCTCGGTGCGCAGCCAGGCCTCATCCAGGCCGAGCTCCGCGGCGAGCGCGGCGTTGAGGTGCAGCAGGCGCGGCTCCGGGGTCTGCCAGGCGCGGGACGGGGCGGACAGCTCCGGGAACGCGTTGGCGAAGTGCGAGGTCAGGGCGGGGGTGGACATGGGTCCACGCTACGGCGTGCCGCCCAGTGCGCGGGGGGCTCGCCCGGCGGCGTCACCCGGGGCGTCGGGCTGGCCCGGCCCGGCACGCCGACGGCCCCGCCGCGCGATGCGACGGGGCCGTCGTGCCGGGGACGTCCTGTCCAGGACGTGAGTGCGGCGGATCAGGTGGCGGGCAGCACCGTGCCGGTCACCTCGCCGAGGGACACGACCGAGCCGTCCGGACCGGGGGCGGTGCCCCGGATGGCGACGGTGTGGCCGTCCTCGAGGAAGGTGGTGTCCTCGCCGTTGACCTGGAACGGCTCCTCTCCGCCCCAGGACAGCTCGAGGAAGGAGCCGCGCTGGGCCTTCTCCGGGCCGGACACGGTGCCCGAGGCGAAGAAGTCGCCGGGGCGCAGGCAGGCGTTGTTGGTGGTCATGTGGGCCAGCATCTGCGCGCCGGTCCAGTACATCTGGGCGAACGGGGGACGGGAGACGACCTCGCCGTCCAGCTCGACCTCCATGGCGATGTCGAAGCCCCAGGGCTCGAGGGAGGAGTCGTCGAGGTACTCGGCGAGCTCCTCGTCCCGGGCCGGCGGGGCCACGCGGGCCGCGTCCAGCGCGGCGAGCGGGACCACCCAGGCGCCCACCGACGTCGCGAACGACTTGGCCAGGTTCGGGCCCAGGGGGACGTACTCGTACGCCTGGATGTCGCGCGCGGACCAGTCGTTGACCAGGACCAGGCCGAACACGTGCCGGCGCGCCTCCTCCAGGGTGACCTCGCCGCGCGGCCGGGAGCCGCCGAGGACGAAGCCGATCTCCGCCTCGATGTCCAGGCGGCGGGAGGGGCCGTAGGAGGGCTCGCCCTGCAGGGGCGGGCCGTCCGGTGACGGGCGCAGGCCCTTGGGGCGCGGCACGTCCGTGCCGGAGGCGATCAGCGTGCCGGCGCGGCCGTGGTAGCCGACCGGCAGTCGCTTCCAGTTCGGCAGGAGCGGATCCTGGTCCGGGCGGAAGATGCGGCCCACGTTGGAGGCGTGGTGCTCCGAGGCGTAGAAGTCCACGTAGTCGGCCGGGGTGAAGGGCAGGTGCAGCGTGAGGTCCGCGACCGGCGTCGTGGCCGCGGCGAGCTCCTCGGCGGAGCCGGGGGCGGTCACGGCCCCCTGGACGGCGGCGCGCAGGGCGTTCCAGGCGTCCGCGTCGAGCTCGAGCAGCGGCGTCAGGTCCGCGGCGCCGGCGGCCTCCGCGACCGGGCCGGTCAGGTCGGCCGCGCGCACCAGTGCGGTCAGGTCCACGGCCTGGTCGCCCAGGCGGACGACGAGGCGGCGCTCGCCCTCGCCTTGGGAGGCCGAGGCGTAGGGGAGGTTGTGGGCGTCGAAGCCCTCGCTGCCGTGCCGGGCGGCGAGGCTGTCGGGGGCGATGGTCAGGGCCATGGTCACTCCTTCGGGGTCGGGTCGTCCGCGGCCGGGGCGGTCGCGGCGAGCGTCTGGCGGTAGCCGTCGAGCAGGTCGGCGGGGAGCAGGCCGAGGCTCTGCAGCGACTCCACCGGCTCCGGGATGTCGCACGTGCCGAACGAGCGGTACACGTCGCGCCACGCGTCGGAGCGCCCGGCCTCGGCCACGACCGCCTCGGCGTCCCGGGACCGGAGGGCCTCGACGAGACGCGCCTGGTCCTCGCCGGCCTGGGCGCGCAGGATCGCCACGGCGATGTTGAGGAACCCATGGTGGGTGAACCCGGTGGCCGGATGGGTGAAGCGGACCGCCTGGTGCAGGCCGGCGGTGAGCTTGAGGCTCAGCCCGCGCTCGACCGCCTCGTGGAGGACGGAGGCCAGCTGCTCCGGGCTGGGGAACAGGTCCTTGCGGACGCCCCCCGTGCGGTACTTCAGCCGGACGGCCGTGCCGGCGATGGCCTCGAGGGCCCCGTCGGCCACCTGGTCGGCCGTGAGCTCCACGAAGATCTCGGGCGCGCCCTCGGCCGCGGCGGCCTGGGCCACCGGGGGCAGCTCCGTCCGCCACGCGCCGGGCTCGGGGTCCGTCTTGAGCTCGATCGCATGCAGGCGGAGGGCCGAGGTCCCGTCGACGGCGTGCAGGGCGTCCTCGAGTCGGCCGGAGGGGGTCACGATGCTCAGGGCGATGGGCGGCTCGCCGTCCTGGCCGGCGCCGGCGGCCTCGGCGAGGGGGATCGCCGCGGCGATCTCGTCGAGGGGCAGGATCAGGGGTCCGGTGAGCGGGTGCACCGCGGTGGCACGTCGGGCCACGTGCTCGCGCACGGCGCGGTCCAGCGGCGCGAGACCGGGCGGGAAGACGGCGGCGCGGTCGACGACCCCCGGGCGCGCGGGGGGCTGGGCCGGGGCCCCGGGGGCCCTACCGCCGGGGGGCCCGGGCGGCCGGCCGGCGCCGGCCGCCCGGCGGAGGAGGGGGCGGCGGGTCAGGCGGACTCGCCCGAGATCCACCGGCCGCCGGTCCAGGACGCGGCGTACTTGCCGTCGTCGCAGGCCAGGCCGGCCTCACCGAGGTCCAGCGGGCGGAACGTGTCCACCATGACGGCGAGCTCGTCGAAGTACTCGATGCCCAGGGACTTCTCCACGGCCCCCGGCTGCGGCCCGTGGGAGTGGCCGCCCGGGTGGATGGAGATGGAGCCGGCCTGGATGCCGGAGCCCTTGCGGGCCTCGTAGTCGCCCTCCACGTAGAACATGATCTCGTCCGAGTCCACGTTCGAGTGGTAGTACGGCACCGGCACGGCGTCGGGGTGGTAGTCGACCTTGCGGGGCACGAAGTTGCACACCACGAAGTTCCACCCCTCGAACACCTGGTGGACGGGCGGCGGCTGGTGCACCTTGCCGGTGATCGGCATGTAGTCGTACACGGAGAACTTGTACGGGTACAGGCAGCCGTCCCAGCCGACGACGTCGAACGGGTGCTGGGGGACGGTGTGGATCGTGCCGCCCAGGCCCGAGGGGCCGCGCCCGCGGTGCTTGATGTAGACGTCCACGTCCTCGCCGTCGACCAGCAGCGGCTCGGTGGGGCCGTGGAGGTCGCGCTCGCAGTACGGGGCGTGCTCGAGCAGCTGGCCGTGCTTCGAGAGGTAGTTCTTCGGCGGGCCGATGTGGGAGTTGGCCTCGATGAAGTACATGCGGGCCTTCTCGCCGGCCTCCTCGTCGAACACCCAGCGGTGCGTCGTGGCACGCGGGATGATCACGTAGTCCCCCTGCACCGCGTCGATCGCGCCGAAGACCGTCTCGCACCGCACGGTGCCGCGCTCGATGTAGACGCACTCGTCGCCCACGGCGTTCCGGTACAGCGGTGAGGTCTTGGCGGCCCACGCGTAGCTCAGGCGCACGTCGCCGTTGCCCAGGACGAGACGGCGGCCCGTCACCGGGTCGGTCTCCGCCGCCTGGTCCTCGGTGAAGAGGTCGTGCAGCTTCAGGTGGCGCGGCAGGAGCGGGTCGTTCGGGGTGAGGGTCTGGTCTGGCAGCGTCCACGGACGCGCCCCGACGATCGAGGACGGGATGTGCCGGTGGTAGAGCAGGGACGAGTCGGAGGAGAAGCCCTCCTCGCCCATCAGCTCCTCTGAATAGAGGTTGCCCTCGTCATCGCGGAAGGCGGTGTGGCGGGTCTTGGGGACCACGCCGACCTGGCGGTAGTACGCCATGGTGGTCGTCCTTTCCCTGGGGGGACTCGGTGACGCCGAGCGTAGAGTGATCTGCGTCTCGGCAACAGGACGAGGGGATGATCGAGATCATCAGATTCTCTGATGGGCGGGTGGCGCCAGCCGCCGCGTCTGACGGACCCTCGAGGACAGGAGCGCTCATGGCCGACTTCACCCTGCGCCAACTGGAGTACTTCGTCGGCATCGTCGACCACGGGTCGGTGACCGCCGCCGCGCGGGCCTGCGGCGTGTCCCAGGGCGCCGTGTCCATGGCGGTGGCGCAGCTCGAGCGCAACGTGGGCGTGGAGCTGCTCGCCCGTTCCGCCTCGCAGCGCGGGACCCCGACGGCGGAGGGCGTCGAGTTCGCCGGCCTCGCCCGGGAGATCCTCACCCGCACGGAGGACCTGAAGGCCAGCGTCCTGGGCGGCTTCACCGGCCTGCGCGGCAAGCTGCGGCTGGGCGTCGCCGCCAGCATGGCCCCGAGGATCCTGCCCCCGCTGCTGGACCGGTTCCGGAGGGAGCACCCCGGGGTGGAGGCCGTGTGCCTCGAGGGGCAGCCCCACGACCTGGAGGCCGCCGTCCGCGACGGGAGGGCCGACGTCGCGGTGGTGTTCGCCCATTCACGGCGCGGGGCCTTCGAGACGATCCGGCTGGCCGACGCGCCGCCCTATGCGATGCTGCCGGAGGGCCACCCGCTCACCGAGCGGGACCACGTGACCATGGCCGACCTGGTGGGCGGGCAGCTGATCCTCGTCGAGTCCCCGCCGGTGGTCGAGCGGGTCCTGTGGCTGTTCCGCTCGGTCGACCAGGAGCCGGGCGAGCCGTTCACCACGGCGTCCATGGAGACGGTGCGCGGTCTGGTGGCCCGGGGCCTGGGGTACAGCTTCGTCTACACCGTCCCCGTCTCCCGGGAGGTCTTCGACGGGCGTCGCGTGGTCTACGTGCCCGTGCTGGACCACATCCAGGGCAACGCCGTGGTGGCCCTGCTGCAGCCGGGCCGGGCCCACCCGAGGCGGGTGGAGGCCGCCATCGAGTTCCTCAGGGAAGAGCTGTCCGAGGACGTCGAGCGCCGCCGCGGGGCCTGAGGGGCCACCCCCCCAGCGCCGGTGATGGAGACCATCACGCGGGGTGATGCACGTCACAGATAGGGTCGGCGACTAGCCACCGGAGGGTGGCCCCGCCATCCCTACCCGAGAGGCCCCCCATGCTGATACCGTTGCTCGGCATCGTCGTCTCGCTGATCTTCCTGATCACGTTCGCGTACCGCGGGCACTCCGTGCTCGTCGTTGCCCCCCTCGCCGCCCTGATCGCCGTGCTGTTCTCGTGGGGGCCCCTCCTGGCGAGCTACACCCAGGTCTTCATGCCCGCCCTGGGCAACTTCGTCATCTCGTTCTTCCCGCTGTTCATCGCCGGCGCCGTCTTCGGCCGGCTGATGACCGTCAGCGGCCACGCCGAGGACCTCGCCCGTCTCATCCCCCGTCTGCTCGGGGCCCGCCAGGCGATCCTGGCCACGGTGCTGATCACGGCGCTGATGACCTACGGCGGCATCAGCGCCTGGGTGATCGCGTTCACGATCGTGCCGATCGCCGTCCCGCTCTTCCGGGAGGCGAACGTGTCCATGCGCCTGATGCCGGCCGCGATCGCCCTCGGCATCTTCACCTTCGCCACGGCCGCGCTGCCGGGCTCCCCGCAGATCCACAACGCCATCCCCACCCGGTTCTTCGGCACCACGGTGTACGCCGCCCCGGTCCTGGGTGTCATCGGCGCCCTCGTCACCTTCGGCCTCGGCTACGCCTGGCTCCGGTGGCGCCAGGGCTCGATGCTGCGCCGCGGCGAGGGCTTCACGGACATCTCCTCGGGGGCGCTCGGCCTCGCCGGCGGCGGCCCGGCCCGCACCGCCACCGGCGCCGCCGACCCAGAGGCGGCCGTCGGCGCCGCGCCGGCCCATCCGCACCCCGACACCGGGGTCCTGGCCCGCGCCGACGCCGCCGCCGCCGTCCCGTTCGGCACGGCCGTGCGGTCAGGCCTGCTCGGCCTGCTCCCGATCCTCGTGGTGGTCGTCGTGAACGCCCTGTTCGTCTACGTGATCTCCCCGGCCATGGACGCCTCCTACCTGCAGGAGGAGCGCTTCGGGGCCACCACGCTCTCCGCCGTGCTCGGCGTGTGGTCCGTGACCGTCGCCCTCGTCGCCGCCATCGTCGTGGTCTTCCTCCTGCGTCCGCGCCGGGCCGGCGAGTACGTCAAGGCGCTCTCCGAAGGCGCCCGCAACTCGGTGCTCCCCGTGTTCACCACCGCCTCCGAGGTCGGCTACGGCGCCGTCATCGCCTCCCTGGCCGTGTTCGCCGTCGTACGGGACGGCCTGTTCGGCGTGAGCTCGAACCCCGCCGTGGTGGGGGCGATCGCCACCGCCGCGATCTCCGGCATCACCGGGTCCTCCTCCGGCGGACTGTCCATCACGCTGTCCAACTTCGGCGAGCAGCTCTCCCAGCTGGCGGCGCAGCAGGGGATGTCCCTGGAGCTGCTGCACCGGGTGATCGCGATGGCCTCGGTGAGCTTCGACTCCCTGCCCCACAACGGTGCCATCATCACCCTGCTGCTGGTGTGCGGTCTGACCCACCGCCAGGCCTACAAGGACATCGGCGTGGTGACGGTCCTCGTGCCGCTGGTCGGCGTCCTCGTGGTGCTGGGCCTCGGGACGGCCGTCCCCGGCCTGGTCTGACGCCGCACCGGGGCCGGAGGCGACGCCTCCGGCCCCCCGACCCGAGGAGAGAGACGTGCCGCCCCTGACGACGCCCGCCCCCCAGGAGGAGCGCGCGCCCAGGCTTGTGACCGTGCCTGGCGGCTGGTTCACCATGGGCTCCGACGAGCACTACCCGGAGGAGGCGCTGGCCCACCGGGTGCACGTCCCCGACCTGGAGGTCGGGGTGACCACCGTGACCAACCGCCAGTACGAGCGCTTCGTCGCCGAGACCGGCCACGTCACGGTCGCCGAGCAGGCGCCCGACCCCGCCGACTACCCCGGGGCGCCGGCGGAGGCGCTCGTCCCCGGGAGCGTCGTGTTCACCGGCACCCGCGGCCCCGTGGACCTCACCCGGCCGGGGCAGTGGTGGCGGTGGGTCCCCGGCGCCTCCTGGCGCCACCCCGAGGGCCCGGGCTCGCACATCGAGGACCGCCTCGACCACCCGGTCGTGCACGTGGCCCACGCGGATGCCGCGGCCTTCGCGGAGTGGGCCGGGCTGTCCCTGCCCACCGAGGCCGAATGGGAGCACGCGGCCCGCGGCGGTCTGGAGGGCGCCGCGTACGCCTGGGGGGACGAGCTCCACCCGGACGGCGCGGTGCTGGCCAACACCTGGATCGGCCGGTTTCCCTGGCTCCGCACGGGCCCGGCCGGGGTTCCCCGCACCTGCGCGGTGGGGACCTTTCCCCCGAACGGGTACGGCCTGCACGAGGTCTGCGGCAACGTCTGGGAGTGGACCGACACCTGGTACGCCCCCGGTCACGCGCCCGACGGGGCCGCCGCACCGCGCGCTGCGCCCACCCCTCCCTGCTGCGCGCCGGCCCCCCGCGGGCCGGGGGAGGACGAGGCGCGCCGGCGGGAGGCGTCCTACGACCCGGACCAGCCCGAGGTGCGCGTCCCCCGACGCGTCCTCAAGGGCGGCTCCTACCTCTGCTCCCCCGACTACTGCCGCCGCTACCGGCCGGCGGCGCGCCAGCCGCAGACGGTGGACACCGGCACCAGCCATCTCGGCTTCCGCTGCGTCCGCCGTCCCTCCCGTCCCGCCCCCCACCCGTCCCAGGAGGACCAGCCATGACCCCTCTCAGCCGCCGCACCCTGATCGGCGCGACCGGCGCCGCGGCCCTCGCCACGGCCCCCGCAGCCGCCGCCCGACCGGACCGGGCCGCCGACCCGCAGCGCCACCCCGGCCGCGGGCACGGCCGCCCGGGACGCCCCAACGTCGTCCTCCTCGTCGCGGACGACATGGGCTGGTCGGACATCACGCCGTTCGGCTCCGTAGAGATCCGCACCCCCCACCTCCAGGAGCTCGCCGAGCGCGGGACGCGGATGACCAACGCCCATGTCTCCCCCTACTGCGCGCCCACCCGGTCGATGCTCCTCACCGGCCAGGACAACCACGAGGTGGGCCTGGGGAACATGATCGAGCTGGTCGCGCCCGAGCAGGAGGGCCAGCCCGGCTACGAGGGCCACCTCAACGAGCGCGCCGTGACCGTGGCCCGCCGCCTGCAGGAGACCGGGTACCGCACCTTCCTGTCCGGGAAGTGGCACCTGGGGATCGAGCAGTCTGGAGACCCCACCCGCTGGGGCTTCGACCGGGCCTTCTCGATGTTGCGCGGCGAGTCCAACCACTACCAGTACGTGGGGCCGAACCCGTCCCCGGACGGGCCCGACCTGTTCACCCTGGACGGCGGGGTCTACGAGGTGGACGAGGCCTTCTACTCGACCACGCAGTTCACCGACACGTTCCTGGAGTTCCTCGACGAGACCCCGCAGACCCAGCCATTCTTCGGGGTGCTCAGCTTCACCGCGCCGCACTCGCCCCTGCAGGCTCCCGAGGAGGACGTGGCCCGCTACCGCGGCATGTTCGACGCCGGCCCGCAGGCCCTCGCGGACGCCCGACTCGCCCGCCTCAAGGAGCTCGGCCTCGTCGACGAGGACGTCGTCCCGCACCCGATCGTAGGCGCCGAGGACTGGGCGACGATGACCCCGGAGGAGCGGGCCCCGTGGACGCGCCGCATGGAGGTCTACGCGGCCATGGTGGACACGATGGACCAGGCGATCGGTCGGGTGATGGACGCCCTGCGCGAGCGCGGACAGCTGGAGGACACCATCGTGGTGTTCCTCTCGGACAACGGCGCGGCCGGCTCGCTGCGCGAGGGCAACCGCAAGTGGGGCCCCTGGATCCGGGAGAACTTCGACAACAGCCTGGAGAACATGGGCCGTGGGACGAGCTACATCAGCACGGGCCCGGTGTGGGCCCAGGCGTCCATGTCCCCGTTCGCCCTCTTCAAGGGGTTCACCACCGACGGCGGGACCATCTCGCCCACCATCATCGCGGGGCCGGGCGTGGCCCGCGGTGCGGTCTCCGGTGCCTACCTGGACGTCAGGGACATCGTGCCCACGCTGCTGCGGCTCACCGGGACCCCGGAGCGCCACTACGCCGGGGCGGCGCCGATCCGCGGCCGGGACTTCAGCCGGGAGCTGCGTCGGCCGGATGCGGACCGCGAGGGCCCGCGCCAGGCCCAGTGCCTCGAGATCAACGGCAGCCGGTCCGTGCGCCTGGGCAGGTGGAAGGCCTTGAGCGTCTCCGAGCGCACCGGCGGGTACCTCGGCGGCAGCCGTCCCTCCGGCCGCTGGCTGCTGTTCGACCTGGAGGCGGACCCGGGGGAGACCACGGACCTGGCGGCGGAGCAGCCGCGGGTGCTGCGTCGCCTGAAGCGGGAGTACGAGCGGTACGCCGCCGAGGTGGGCGTCGTGCCCGTGGGCCAGGTCTCGGGCTGAGCCGGCGCGTCCCCGCCCCCGCATGCGGCCGGGGCGGGGGCGTCGTCCGTCAGTAGGAGGCGCGCCCGCCCTCGGCGCCGCCCTCGGGCGCGGGGCACCACTCGTCCGCGAGGGCCTCGGCGGCGCGGGCCAGCAGCGCGACGTCGGCGCCCACGTTGACGAAGTCCGCACCGGCCTCGGCGTAGGCCCGCGCCTGCGCCTGGACGAATGCGTTGACGCCCACCACGGTCCCGGCCTCATTCGCCGCGCGGATGACCGACTCCACGGCGGCCACCACGTCCGGGTGGGACTGCTGGCCGAGCAGGCCCATCGAAGCGGACAGGTCGGAGGGGCCCACGAAGATCCCGTCCACGCCGTCCGTCTCGGCGATGGCGCGGGCATTCTCCACCCCGGCCCGCGTCTCGATCTGCACGAACAGGCTGACGTGGTCGGCGTCGTCGTCGAGGTAGCCCGGCACGCGGTTCCACCGGCCCGAGCGGGCCAGCGCCGAGCCGACGCCGCGGACGCCGTGCGGCGGGTAGCGGACGGCTTCCACGGCCCGGGATGCCTGGTCGGCGTCGTCGACCATGGGCACCAGCAGCGTCTGCGCGCCGAGGTCCAGGTACTGCTTGACGAGCACGGCGTCGAGGGCGGGCACGCGGGTCATCACGGGCACGCCGTAGCCGGCGATCGTGCGCAGCTGGGCCAGGACGGTCTCGAGGGAGAGCGGGGCGTGCTCGCCGTCGATCAGGAGGTAGTCCAGGCCCGAGCCGGCGCAGATCTCCGCGGCGGTGCAGTCTCCGGAGCTGAGGAACATGCCGGCGGCGGGGCGGCCGCCGCGGGCCGCGCGGGCCTCGGCGGTGAACAGGTCGCGGACCAGGGGCTGGGTGCTGTGGCGGACGGGCATGGTCTCCCCTCTCAGGCGAAGCGGCAGGTGACGGTGCCCAGGGGCCCGTAGTCGGCGGTGACGGTGTCCCCGGCGCTCACGTGCATGGGGCGGGTGAAGGAGCCGGCCAGGACCACCTCGCCGGCGGCCAGGGAGTCCCCGTGGTCCGCCAGGCGGTTGGCCAGCCAGTGCACGCCGTTGCCCGGGTGGTTCAGCACGCCGGCGGCCACGCCGGTCTCCTCGATGGTCTGGTTGCGGGAGAGCGTCCCGGCCACCCAGCGCAGGTCGACGGCGTCCGGGGCCACGGGGCGGCCGCCGAGCACCATGTACCCCAGGGCGGCGTTGTCCGCGATGGTGTCCACGATGGTCCGGCCCTCCAGCTCCACGTGCGCGTCGAGCACCTCAAGGGCCGGCACCACGTACTCGGTGGCGCGCAGGACGTCGAACAGGGTGACGCCGGGCCCGCGCAGCTCGTCCTTGAGCACGAACGCCAGCTCCATCTCGATGCGCGGGTTGGTGATGCGCGCGGTCTCGAACTCGTGGCCGGACTCCACCACCTGGTCGTCGAAGATCACGCCGTAGTCCGGCTCGGTGATGCCCGTGGCGGCCTGCATGGCCTTCGAGGTCAGGCCGATCTTGTGCCCGACGACGCGGCGGCCCGCCTCCACCTGACGCCGCGCCCAGATGCGCTGCACCGCGTAGGAGTCCTCGACCCCCATGCCCTCGTAGCGGGCAGTGAGCAGCGGCACGGGGGTGCCGGTCTGCCCGGCCTCGTGCAGCTCGTCGGCGATCTTCTGGTGGATGGCGTGGTCCAGCACGGGGCCTCCTCGGGGCGACGGCGGGGCGGCCGGGCCGCGCGGCTCCGGCGTCGGGATGTCAGCGGCGACGTGCACGTGACCCAGGTCTCCTGAATCGTATACGACGCCCCCGGGCCGCCGAGAGTGCGGCGCCGCGCCCTTCCGTGCCGCCCTCCCGTGCGCCGCCCGTCGTCCCTGCGGCCGAGCGCGCCGGAGCGTCAGCTCCCGGCGAGCATGTCCTTCACGAGGGGGACGACCTTCTCGCCGAACAGCTCCACGGAGCGGCGGTTGTGCTCGTGGGCGATCGGCCCGTGCTGCACCTTGAAGCTCACCCGGGAGGCGCCCAGGTCCTGGATGCCCCGGGCCACCTTCCGGGCCACGGTCTCGGGGGAGCCGACGGCCATGAGCCCGTGGTCCAGCTCGCCCTGCAGTGCCTGCGGGGTCATGCGCGGCCAGCCGCGCTCGGCGCCGAGCCGCGCGTGGTGGGACAGGTACGGCTGGGCGAACTGCTGGAACGCCGCGTGGTCCGTCTCGGCGACATGCCCGATCATGTGGAAGCCGACGCGGGACTCGCCCTCATGGCCGAACTTCTCCCGCGCGTCGCGGTAGAGCTGCGCGAAGGGCGCGAAGCGGGAGGACGGGCCGCCGATGATGGCCAGCATGAGCGGCAGGTCGTGCCGCGCGGCGCGCACCACGGACTGCGGCGAGCCGCCGACCGCCACCCACGTCCGCAGCGGCTCGCCGCCCTCGAGCGGCGGGTAGAGGGTGACGTCGTCGAGGTCCTGGGTGTGCCGGCCCGACCATGTCAGCGGCTGCTGCGTGCGCAGCTGCGCGAAGAGCTCGAGCTTCTCCTCGAACAGGTCCTCGTAGTCGTGCAGCGAGTAGCCGAACAGCGGGAAGGACTCGGTGAACGAGCCGCGGCCGAGCACGGCCTCGGCGCGGCCGGAGGAGAGGGCGTCGAGGGTGGCGAAGCGCTCGTACACGCGCACGGGGTCGTCCGAGGAGAGCACGGTGACGGCGGTGCCGAGCCGGATCCGCTGGGTCCGGGCGGCGATGGCGGCCAGCACCATCTCGGGCGCGGAGACGGTGTAGTCGTCGCGGTGGTGCTCGCCGACGTTGAACGCGTCGAGGCCGGCCTGCTCGGCCGTCACGCCCAGGTCGACGACGTGCCGCACGCCCGCGGCGTGGGTCTCGAGCTCGCCGTCGGCATCCGCGGTCCGGTCGCCGAAGGTGTCGATGCCGAATTCCAGGTCCATGGGGTCCTCCGAGGGGTGTGGGGTGGATCGTGTCACCGGGAACAACGCCGGGCGCGCCGGAGTTATTTCAAACATGAAGAACAATCTCGCCAGCACCCCGAACGCCCCCGCCCTCGACGACGCCCGCCCCGCTCCCGCCCCCGCGCGCCGGACGGTCGGCCTGGTGGGGGTGGGCAAGCTCGGCGCCGTGATCGGCCGGCTGGCCGCGGAGGCCGGCCACGAGCTGCTCGTGGCGGAGCGGCCGGGGAGCCCGATGTTCGAGCTGGTCCTCGGCTCGATCCTCCCGTCCGCGCGCGCCGTCCCCCTGGCCGAGCTGCTGGCGCGGGCCGACGTCGTGGTCCTCGCGGTGCCGCAGCCCGCGCTCGCCGGCCTGGACCTCTCGGGCGTGCGCGGCGACGTCGTGGACGCGACCAACGCGTGGGACGCGGTGCCGGCCGAGGATGAGGGCGTGGACGCCGACTGGTGGGCGCGGCGGCTGCCCGGGACGCCCGTGGTGAAGACGCTCAACCACGCCGCCTACGCGGAGCTGCTCGCCGACGCCCGCCCGGCGGGCGCCCCGGGGCGCAGGGCCGTGGCGGTGGCGGGGTCCGACGCGGACGCCGTGCACCGCGTGGCCGCGTTCGTGGACTCCCTCGGGTTCGACGCCGTCCCCGCCCCGGCCGAGGCGGCGCGCCTGCTCGAGCCGGGGGCGCCCGTGTTCGGCGGCCGGTTCGACGCGGCCGGGATGCGCGAGGTGCTCGCGGGGACGCCCGTCGACTGAGCGGCGGGCCCTGTCTGATGCGGCTCGGAGGAGTGCGGCTCAGAGCTGGTGGCCGAGCTTGTACTCGCCCTTCTTGTAGTCGGGCAGGGACTCCTCGCCCTCCTCCTGACGGGTGTAGGAGAAGCCGTCGGCGCCGATGGTCACGGCCATCTCGGACTCGTCCGTGCGGGCCACGACCTCCTTGACGTTGCCGTCGAGGTCCAGCACGAGGGAGGCGTCGGTGTACCAGGACGGCACGACCGGGGTGCCCCACCAGTCGCGGCGCTGGTTGTCGTGCACGTCCCAGGTGACCACGGGGTTGTCCGGGTCGCCGGTGTAGTAGTCCTGGGTGTAGATCTCCACGCGGTGGCCGTCCGGGTCGCGCAGGTAGAGGTAGAACGCGTTGGAGACGCCGTGGCGGCCCGGGCCGCGCTCGATCGCGTCGGACATGCGCAGGGCGCCGAGCTTGTCGCAGATCGCCAGGATGTTGTGCTTCTCGTGCGTGGCGAACGCGACGTGGTGCATGCGGGGGCCGTCGCCGCCGGTCATGGCGGTGTCGTGCACGGTGGGCTTGCGGCGCATCCACGCGGCGTAGACGGTGCCGTTCTCGTCCTGGATGTCCTCGGTCACGCGGAAGCCCAGGTCCTGCATGTAGCGGGCGGCGCGGGGCACGTCCGGGGTGACCTGGTTGAAGTGGTCCAGGCGCACCAGCGCGCCGGGGGTGTAGAGGTCGTAGCGCCAGGCCAGGCGCTCCACGTGCTCCACGTCGTGGAAGAACTCGTAGGGGAAGCCCAGCGGGTCCTCGACGCGCACGGAGTCGCCGACGCCCTTGACGAAGCCGTCCTTGTTGCGCTCCACGCGGCAGCCCAGCTCGGTGTAGAACTCCACGGCCTTGTCCAGGTCCTCGGGGGTGCGCACGCGGTAGGAGAACGCGGCGACGGCGGCGGTCTCGCCCTTGCGGAGGATCAGGTTGTGGTGGATGAACTCCTCCATGGAGCGGAGGTAGACCGTGTTCTCGTCCTCCTCCGTGACCACGAGGTCGAGGACGTCCACGTAGAACCTCCGGGACTTCTCGAGGTCGGTGACCACGAGCTCCATGGACGCGCAGCGCAGCACGTCCGGGGCCTCGGCCTTCGGGGTGGGGATCGGGTTCTCCGTCTTCACGGGGCCCTCCTGGCCCACGTAGAAGCCGGAGGAGGTCTTCTGGCGGTTCTCGAGGTTGCTCATCGCTGCTCCTTGGTGATGGGCGGCCGCGCCGGGGCGGTCGATGTGGCCTGGGACACGGTCACTGCCTTGATCGTATACGATCGCCCGGCCCGGGGGAAGTCCGTGGTGGGCGCGGGCGTCCTGCCCACGGGCGTGCCGTCGTCGTCCGCTCCGGTGTTCCTCCGGCACCTCTCTGCCGCCCCCGCCCCGGCGTGCCCCGTGTTGCGCTCCCCGTCCTTCGCGCCCATCCGGACGTGGGGGCCGGGACCCCGGGGGGGGGGCGGGGGGGTCCGGGCGC
>NZ_JAUNHR010000003.1:17970-65635 GCF_030523875.1 Micrococcus sp.
GGGCTGGTGCCCCGGCTTGGGCGGGCGCCCGCCCCCCCCCCCCGCGGGGGGGCCGCCCCGGGGGAGGGGGGGGGCACGGGCCCTGAGCCCTGCCACGACGACGGCGCCCGCACCCTCGCGGGGAGGGTGCGGGCGCCGTCGGGGTCACCGGGGCCGGTCGGGTCAGCCGTCCATCTTCGCGGCGGCCTGCTCCTGCTTGCCGAACACCGGGTTGTGGACCTCGCCGAGGTTGATGTGCACGGCCTGCTGGTCGGTGTAGAAGTCGATCGAGCGGTAGCCGCCCTCGTGGCCCAGGCCGGAGGCCTTCACGCCGCCGAACGGGGTGCGCAGGTCGCGCACGTTGTTGGAGTTCAGCCACACCATGCCGGCCTCCACGTTCTGCGCGAAGTTGTGGGCCCGCTTGAGGTCGTTGGTCCAGATGTAGGCGGCCAGGCCGTACTTGGTGTTGTTGGCCAGCTCCAGGGCCTCCTCGTCCGTGTCGAACGGGGTGATGGCCACGACCGGGCCGAAGATCTCCTCCTGGAAGATCCGGGCGTCCGGGGCCACGTCCGCGAACACGGTGGGCTGCACGAAGTTGCCCTCCGGGAAGCCCTCGGGGCGGCCGCCGCCGGCCACCAGGCGGGCCTCCGACTTGCCGATCTCCACGTAGGACATGACCTTCTCGAAGTGCTCCGGGTGCACGATCGCGCCGACCTCGGTGGTCTCGTCGTCCGGCAGGCCGACCTTCACGTTCGAGGCCTGGGCCGCGTAGCGCTCCACGAACTCGTCGTAGACGTCGCGCTGGACGAGGATGCGGGAGCCGGCCGTGCAGCGCTCGCCGTTGAGGGAGAACACGCCGAAGATCGTCGCGTCGATCGCGGTGTCCAGGTCCGCGTCCGCGAAGACGACGGCGGGGGACTTGCCGCCGAGCTCCATGGACAGGCCCTTCAGGTGCGGGGCGGCGTTGCCGAAGATGATCTGGCCGGTGCGGGACTCGCCCGTGAAGGAGATCAGCGGCACGTCCGGGTGCTTGACCAGCGGGTCGCCGGCGAAGCCCTCCTCGCCGAAGCCGTGGACCATGTTGAACACGCCCTTGGGCAGGCCGGCCTCCTCGAAGATGCCGCCCCACAGGGACGCCGAGAGCGGGGTGAACTCGGCGGGCTTGAGCACCACGGAGTTGCCGGTGGCGATCGCCGGGGCGAGCTTCCAGGACTCCAGCATGAACGGGGTGTTCCAGGGGGTGATCAGGCCGGCGACGCCGATCGGCTTGCGGTTCACGTAGTTGATCTGGCGGCCGGGCACCTTGAAGGTGTCGTCGTGCTGGGCCACGATCAGGTCCGCGAAGAAGCGGAAGTTCTCGGCGGCGCGGGCGGCCTGGCCCTTCGCCTGCTTGATCGGCAGGCCGGTGTCGAAGCACTCCATGGCGGCCAGCTGGTCGCCGCGGGTCTCCATGATGTCGGCGATCCGGTGCAGCACACGCGAGCGCTGGCGCGGCAGGGCCTGGGACCACTCGCCGGACTCGAACGCCCTCTTCGCGGCGGCGACGGCGCGGTCCACGTCCGCGGCCTTGCCGGAGGCGGCCTTCATGTAGGGCTCGTTGGTCACCGGGTCGAGGACGTCGAACGTGTCGCCGTCGATCGAGTCGACGAACTCGCCGTCGATGTAGTGGCGCAGGACGTCCGGCAGGCCCTCGGGCTTGCGGGCCTCGATGCTGGTCTTCTCGGTCATGGGGTCCTCTTCTCAGTTCTGGTGGTTGAGGTAGGCGTGCAGGGTGTTGAGCCGGTGGGCGCGGGCGGCGGCCTCGATCTCCTCGAAGCGGGCGCCGGTCTCGATGAGCCGCAGGAGCTGCTCGTGCTCGTCCATGGAGGCCTCCGCCCGGCCGGGCACGTACGCGAACGTGGAGGAGCGCAGCGCCGCCAGGCGGTTCCAGCCGCGGTGCACCAGGTCGTGCACGTGCTCGTTCTGGTGGTGCTCGAACAGGATCGAGTGGAAGCGGCGGTTGAGCTCGGTGAACGCCACCGGGTCCCACGCCTCCTCCGACGCGGCGAGCGCGCGCATCTGGGCGTTCACCGCGCGGGCGGCGGCGATGTCCCGGGCGGTCACGTGCGGGGCGCACTGGGCGGTGGAGAAGCCCTCCACCAGCGCCAGCGTCTCCATCGTGTGGCGGTACTCGACCGGGTCGATCCCCACCACCGTGGCGCCCACGTTGCGCTCGTAGGCCACGAGGTTCTCGGACTGCAGGCGGCGGATGGCCTCGCGCACCGGGACCACGGACATGTCCAGCTCCGCGGCGATCTGGGACAGCACCAGCCGGTCGCCCGGCTCGTGGCGCTGGTCCCGGATCCCCTCGAGGATCGCGTGGTAGGCCTGGTCGGCCTTGGAGGGGTGCCCGGTGCGCGTCCCCGCCCGGCCCGTGTCCGTCCTCATGCTCGTGCGTCGCCCTCCGGCCGCGGGGCGTCCGGCAGGGTGGCGCGGTGCTCGGCGAACCTCGCCTTCCACTCTGCGTTCGGCGGGAACAGCCCGTCCACCGGGTGGCCGGCCTTCACCTGCTCGTACACCCATGCGTCCTGCAGCTCCTGCTCGTAGGCGTCGTCCACGACCTCCTGCAGCAGCGACGGCGGGACGACCACGACGCCGTCGTCGTCGCCGATGACGATGTCCCCGTGCTGGACGGTGGTGCCGCCGCAGGCGATGGTGCCGCCGACCTCCCACGGGATGTGACGGCGGCCCAGGACGGCCGGGTGCGCGGCGTTGGCGTAGACCTGGATGCCGACCTCGCGGACGGCCTCCGAGTCGCGCACGCCGCCGTCGGTGATCACCGCGTTCGCGCCGTTGACCTGAGCGCGCAGCGCCAGGACGTCGCCGAGGGTGCCGGTGCCGTGCTCGCCGCGGGCCTCCATGACCACCACGTCGTCCGGCTGCACCGAGTCCATCGCGCGCTTCTGCGCGTTGAAGCCGCCGCCGAACTCCGTGAAGAGGTCCTCGCGCTTGGGCACGTAGCGCAGGGTCTTGGCGTAGCCGAGGACGCGCCGGCCCGGGTGGTAGGGGCGGGGGCCGTCGATGGTGGCGTTCTGGATGCCGCGCTTCTGCAGCTGGGCGGTGATGGTGGCGACGGCGGTCGCCTCGATCTTCGCGCGCAGCTCGGGGGTCAGCAGGGTCCGGTCCGGCTGCGGGGCCGAGGGCACCCAGTGGCCGTCCTCGTCCACCGCCGAGGAGGAGGCGGCCGGGGACGTCGGGGCGGCGGCGCCGTCGTCGGCCTTCGGGGCGAGGCCCGCGGCCTCGCGGGAGCCCCAGGCCTCCTCGCGCTGGGTGTCGTCCACCTGCGGGCCGTGGCCGTAGTCGGCCATCGGGTGCTCGGAGGCCACCACGGTGGTCACGAGGCGGCCCGTGGACGGGGCGCCGGGGGCGGTGGGGGCGTCCACCTCCACCTCGACGACGTCGCCGGGCTGGGCCACGGAGGAGCCCGCCGGGGTGCCGGTGAGGATGACGTCCCCCTCCTCGAGCGTCATGAGCTGGGAGAGGTCGGCCACGAGCTGGCCGAACGGGAAGACGAGGCCCTCGGTGGTGTCGTCCTGGACGATCTCCCCGTTGACCCACGTGCGCACGCGCAGGGCGGCGGGGTCCAGGTTGGCGGCCGCGATCACGGCCGGGCCGAGGGGGGTGTAGCCGTCGCCGGACTTGTTCTTGACGTTCGAGCCCTTGTCCGCGTGGCGGAGGTCGTAGAGGCCCCAGTCGTTGGCGGCGGTGACGCCGGAGACGAAGGACCAGCCCTCCTCGGGGCTCACGCGCCGGGCGGTGCGGCCGATGATCAGGGCGATCTCGCCCTCGTAGGCCAGCAGCTCGGTGCCGGCGGGGCGCTCGATCACGTCGCCGGAGCGGGCGATCGAGGTGCCGGCCTTGAGGAAGTACCCGGGGAACTTCGGGGAGCGGCCGCGCTGGGCGATCCGGGAGGGGTAGTTGAGGTGCAGCGCCACGACCTTGCCGGGGCGGTTCTGGCGGGCGGTGAAGTCCTGCTCGGCGACCGTGGGGGTGGCGGGCGATGTGCTCTGCGTCATACGACGGATCATATACGATCCGGCCGCGCGGGGGGAAGGGGTCGGCACCGGACGGTCAGGGCGCGTCCGGGCCTCCCGGGTCCACCGTCGGGCCCGTGCGCTCCGTGGCGGGGCCGCTCGGATCGCCGTCCACGCCCGTGCCCGCGGTGCCGGTGCCCGCGCCGTCGACGTCCGGGACGGCGTCGAGCGGCGCCGTGGTGGCGGTGGCGTCCGCCCCGTTCCACGCGGTGGAGACGTCCGTGGGCGGCTCGGGAGGCGCGGTGACCCGGCCCGCCCCGGCGTCCTCGCCGTCCCCGGTGCCGTCCCTGGTGGGCTCGGCGCCCCACCCCGGCGTCGGGCTCTCCTCCGGTGTGGGCTCGGCGCTCCAGGCGGGCGTGGGCTCGGGGCTCCAGGAAGACTCGGGGCTCCAGGAGGACTCGCCGGAGGGCTCGGCGCCCCCTCCGGCGTCCTCGGTCTCCTCGGCGGGCTCGGGCTCGGGCTCCGCGGACGGCGCCGGTGCCCCGCCCCCGGCGGCCGGGTCGCCGAGCGCCAGCGGCGCCAGGCCCAGGACGTCGTCGAGGTCCCGCCCGTCCACCTCGAGGCGGACCCGTGCGGCGTCCGTCTGGGAGCGGGCCGTCTCGGCCAGCTGGGCGCGGATGCGCTCGGCCGCGCATGCGTCGTCGGCGGTGACGGTGCCGGAGAACGTGAACACCTCCGTGTCGCCGTCGCGCCGGTGCCCGGTGGGGGTGAGGGTCTCGGAGGTGGCCTCGACCTCGTTCACGAGGGTCGGGTCGCCGTGCTCGCCCTGGTCGTCGTCGAAGAGGAAGTCCACGGCCGCGTCCGCGCGGTCCACCCCGCCGGAGGGCACGGTCTGCACGGGCACCAGCAGGTCGCCGCAGCCGAACGCGCGGCCCTCGAAGGACGGGTCCGCCTCGTCCTGGGGCACTACGAGGTGCACGGTCAGGGGCGCCATGTCCGAGGTGTCGTGGCCGAGCAGGTCCACAGGGCCGTCCGAGCCCCCCGTGGCGGGCTCTCCGCCGGAGGGGAGCAGCCCGCAGCCGCCCAGCAGGACGCCGGCGGCGGTGAGGGCGGCCGCCGTCGTCAGGACGGAGGACGGGGAGCGGCGCATGCGGACCTCTCAGAGGGGGGGCGGCGGGATGGACGCGGCGGTGCGGACGGTGGCGGGGGCGCGGCCGCGGGGCGGCCGTGTGATGGCCCCCATGCTACGGTCCGCCCACCGCGGCCGGGCCCGCGGATAGCATGGACCCATGCCCCTGAGGAACCGCCGTGCCGCCGCGCTGCCCGCCAAGCTCAGCCGCTCGTGGCTGCTCGTCAACGCGGCGAAGCCCGAGGACTTCGCGCCCGGGCTGGCCTCCGAGGCGGACTCCGTGATCTTCGACCTCGAGGCCGCCGTGCCGGAGGAGAAGAAGGACGAGGCGCGGCAGAACGTCGTCGACGCCCTCTCCGGCGGCATGACCGCGTGGGTGCGCATCGGCGCGACCTCCACGGACCACTGGGCCCGCGACCTCGAGGCGCTGCAGGGGCTCGAGGGCGTGCGCGGCGTGGTGCTCGCCGAGACCGAGGAGCCGGAGCAGGTGACCTTCACCGCCATGCGCCTGCGCGCCGGCACGCCCGTGATCGCGCTGCTGGAGTCCGCCCTCGGCATCGAGAACGCCACGGCCGTGGCCAAGGCGCCCGGCACGTTCCGTCTGGCGTTCGGCGTCAACGACTTCCGCAAGGACGTCGGTGTGGGGGAGGACCCGCTGGCCATGGCCTACGCGCGCTCGCGCATGGTGATCGCCTCCCGCGTGGGCCGGCTGCCCGGCGCGGTGGACGGCCCGCCCGGCGCGGGCGACGACGAGGAGGCCGTGCAGGAGTCCTCACGGGTGACCAACTCCATGGGCATGACGGGTCGGCTCTGCCTCAACCGTGGCCAGGTCGAGTGGATCAACCGGGGCCTGTCCCCGTCCGAGGACGAGGTGCGCTGGGCCCACGGCCTGTTGGACGAGCACGCCGCCGGTGCCACGGTGGGCGACGGCTCCTACCTCCCGCGCCTGCTCCGCGCCCAGAAGATCGCCGACCTCGCGGACTCGTACGGCCTCTGGAACGCCTGACCGGCGTGGCACGATAGCTCCATCCCGACGACGTCGCCCGGGGCACGCGCGTGCGCACGCGTCGGCCGGCGTCGTCCTCCCCCCCTCCAGAAGAAGAGGTACACCCATGGGCAAGACCCCCGCGCAGTCCTTCTCCGCCTCCACCACCGACGCCGCCGACGACGGCGCTCGCGGCACCGGCACCACCCGCGTCAAGCGCGGCCTGGCCGACATGCTCAAGGGCGGCGTCATCATGGACGTCGTCACCCCGGAGCAGGCCCGGATCGCCGAGGACGCCGGCGCCGTCGCCGTCATGGCGCTCGAGCGCGTCCCCGCCGACATCCGCGCCCAGGGTGGCGTGGCCCGCATGTCCGACCCGGACCTGATCGACGGGATCGTGGAGGCCGTGTCCATCCCCGTGATGGCCAAGGCGCGCATCGGCCACTTCGTGGAGGCCCAGGTGCTGCAGGCCCTCAAGGTGGACTTCATCGACGAGTCCGAGGTGCTGTCCCCGGCCGACTACGTGAACCACATCGACAAGTGGGGCTTCGACGTGCCGTTCGTCTGCGGCGCCACCAACCTCGGCGAGGCCCTGCGCCGCATCACCGAGGGCGCGGCCATGATCCGCTCCAAGGGCGAGGCCGGCACCGGCGACGTCTCCGAGGCCATGAAGCACATCCGCACCATCCGCAAGGAGATCGCGCAGCTGAAGGGCCTGTCCACGGACGAGCTGTACGTGGCCGCCAAGGAGCTGCAGGCCCCGTACGAGCTGGTGCGCGAGGTCGCCGAGACCGGCGCCCTGCCCGTGGTGATGTTCGTGGCCGGCGGCGTGGCCACCCCGGCCGACGCGGCGATGATGATGCAGATGGGCGCCGACGGCGTCTTCGTGGGCTCCGGCATCTTCAAGTCCGGCGACCCCGCCGCGCGCGCGAAGGCGATCGTCAAGGCGACCGCGCAGTTCGACGACCCCGCCGCGATCGCCGAGGCCTCCCGCGGCCTGGGCGAGGCCATGGTGGGCATCAACGTGGGCGACCTGCCCGCCCCGCACCGCCTGGCCGAGCGCGGCTGGTGAGCTGACGGGCGGGTGCGGGCGCCTACGATCGACGGCATGAGTCCCGTGCAGAAGACCGTGGGCGTGTTCGCCCTGCAGGGGGACGTGCGCGAGCACGTGCACGTCCTCGAGGCGCTCGGCGCCCGCACCCGCCCCGTCCGGCGGCCGGCCGACCTGGCCGGCCTCGACGGGATCGTGCTGCCCGGCGGGGAGTCCTCCGTGATGGACCGCCTGGCCCGGATCATGGGCCTGCGGGACCCCCTCGCCGACGCCATCCGCGACGGCCTGCCCGCCTACGGCACCTGCGGGGGGATGATCCTGCTGGCCGCGGGGATCGAGAACCCCGCTCCGGACCAGGGCAGCCTCGGCGTCCTGGAGGTCACGGTGCGCCGCAACGCGTTCGGATCCCAGGTGGACTCCTTCGAGGCGGACCTGCGGGTGCCGGCCGTCTCCGCAGACCCGGTGCACGCGGTGTTCATCCGCGCCCCCGCGGTGGTCCGCGTGGGGGAGGGGGTCGAGGTGCTCGCCTCCGTGCCCCGCCGTGACGACGGCGCCGCCTGCGCCGACCTGCCCGTCGCCGTGCGTGCGGGGCATGTGACGGCCACGAGCTTCCACCCGGAGGTCACCGGGGACTGGTCCTTCCACCGGGCGTTCCTCGCCGGCCTCTGACCCTCCCTCACACCCACGCGAATCGACTGCGGTTCTGACCCTTCACAGCCCCGTTCGGGGCCCCAGAAGGGTCAGAACCGCAGTCGATTCGGGAGGGTGCGGCGGCTCAGGCGCCGTGGTCGGACCGGCGGCGGGCCTCGGCGGAGAGGAACCGCTCGTATGCCGGCAGGGTGAGGAAGTCCGGGAAGTCCTCGGCGAGGGCCACCGAGGTGAAGATCTCCCGGGCGTCGTCGAAGCGGTCGCCCTCGGTGCGCTCGATCCGGCCGAACTCCTCCTCGGTCACCTGCTCCACCCACTCGCGGGTCACGGTGCGCTCCCCGCCGTCGCTCAGACGGGCGGTGGAGCCGGTGCGGATCCACTGCCAGATCTGGGAGCGGGAGATCTCCGCAGTGGCGGCGTCCTCCATGAGGTTGTGGATGGCGGCGGCGCCGTTGCCCCGCAGCCAGGACTCCACGTACCGGATGCCCACCTCGATGTTCATCCGCAGCCCCTGCTCCGTGATGGAGCCGGTGGTGGACCTCACGTCCACCAGGGCGGCGGCGTCGGGGACGACGTCCTCCCGACGGCGGGTGCGGATCTGGTTCGGCAGGTCCTTCAGGACGGCGTCGAACACCTCCATGGCCACGGGCACCAGGTCCGGGTGGGCCACCCACGAGCCGTCGAACCCGTCCTCGGCCTCGCGGGTCTTGTCCGCGCGGACCTTCTCCAGGGCGGCCGCGTTGGCCTCCGGGTCCCTGCGGTTCGGGATCTGCGCGGCCATGCCGCCGATCGCCGACGCCCCGCGCCGATGGCACGTGCGCACGAGCAGCTCGGTGTAGGCCCGCATCATCGGCTGGGTCATCGTCACCTCGGAGCGGTCGGGGAGCACGAAGTCCTCGCCCCGCTCGCGGAAGGTCTTGATGACGCTGAAGATGTAGTCCCAGCGGCCCGCGTTGAGGCCGGCGGCGTGGTTGCGCAGCTGGTAGAGGATCTCCTCCATCTCGAACGCCGCGGTGATCGTCTCGATCAGCACGGTGGCCCGGATGGTCCCCTGGGGGATCTCGAGCAGGTCCTGCGCCCGGACGAACACGCAGTTCCACCACCGCGCCTCGAGGTGCGACTCGGTCTTGGGCAGGTAGAAGTACGGGCCGCGGCCGCGGCGCAGCAGCTCCTTCGCGTTGTGGAAGAAGTACAGCGCGAAGTCGGCGAGCGCGCCGGAGACCGGCTGGCCGTCCACGAGGATGCGGTCCTCCATCAGGTGCAGGCCGCGGGGCCGCACGATGATGGTGGGCCGGTCCACGAGCTGCACGCCGCCGAGGGTGTACTCCTTGCCCTCCGGGGTGGTCAGGGAGATGGTCCTGCGAATGGCGTCCTGCAGGTTTACCTGCCCGGCGATCACGTTCTCCCAGGACGGGGTGGAGGAGTCCTCGAAGTCCGCGAGCCAGCACTTGGCGCCGGAGTTCATGGCGTTGATGGTCATCTTCCGGTCCACCGGGCCCGTGATCTCCACGCGGCGGTCGCGCAGGCCGGGGGCCAGCGGAGCGACGTGCCAGGAGGTGTCCTCGCGGACCTTGCGGGTGGCCGGGAGGAAGTCGAGGGTCTCGCCCTCGGCGATGCGACGCCGGCGGGCGGCGCGCTCGTCCATCAGCTCCCGACGGCGTCCCTCGACGCCGCGGTGCAGCGCGGCGAGGAACTCCAGGGCGGCCGAGGTCAGGACACGGTCCTGGCCGGGGACCGGCTCGCCGAGGACGCGCACGCCGTTGACGGTGGTGTCGGAGTGGGTGGTCTGCAGGGTCATCATGACGGGTTCCTTCGCAGTCGTGAGGTGTCGTCGTCGACGGCTCAGTGGAACTGGCCCGCCTCCGTGGACTCCTTCAGGGCCACGGTGGAGGACTCGGGGTTGATGGCGGTGGAGACGGCGTCGAAGTAGCCGGTGCCGACCTCACGCTGGTGCTTGGTGGCGGTGTAGCCGCGGGTCTCGTCGGCGAACTCGCGCTCCTGCAGCTCCACGTACGCGGACATCTGGCGCTCGTTGTAGCCCTTGGCCAGGTCGAACATGGAGTGGTTCAGGGCGTGGAAGCCGGCCAGGGTGATGAACTGGAAGGTGTAGCCCATCGCGCCCAGCTCGCGCTGGAACTTGGCGATCGTGGCGTCGTCGAGGTTCTTCTTCCAGTTGAACGACGGCGAGCAGTTGTAGGAGAGCATCTGGTCCGGGAACTCGGACTTGACGGCCTCGGCGAACTTGCGGGCCAGCTCGAGGTCCGGGGTGCCGGTCTCCATCCAGATCAGGTCGGAGTAGGGGGCGTAGGCCTTGGCGCGGGCGATGCAGGGCTCCACGCCGTTCTTGACCTTGTAGAAGCCCTCGGCGGTGCGCTCGCCGGTGATGAACTCGGCGTCGCGCTCGTCGACGTCGGAGGTGATCAGGGTGGCGGCCTCGGCGTCGGTGCGGGCGATGATCACGGAGGGCACGCCGGCGACGTCGGCGGCCAGGCGCGCGGCGTTCAGGGTGCGGACGTGCTGGCCGGTGGGGATGAGGACCTTGCCGCCCAGGTGGCCGCACTTCTTCTCGGAGGCCAGCTGGTCCTCCCAGTGCACGCCGGAGGCGCCGGAGGCGATCATGCCCTTCATGAGCTCGTAGGCGTTGAGCGGGCCGCCGAAGCCGGCCTCGGCGTCGGCGACGATCGGCACCAGGTAGTCCTCGACGGTCTTGATGCCCTCGGACCACTCGATCTGGTCGGCGCGCAGCAGCGCGTTGTTGATGCGGCGGACCACGGCCGGCACGGAGTTGGCCGGGTAGAGGGACTGGTCCGGGTAGGTGTGGCCGGAGAGGTTGGCGTCCGCGGCGACCTGCCAGCCGGAGAGGTACACGGCGCGGAGGCCGGCCTTGACCTGCTGCACGGCCTGGTTGCCGGTGAGGGCGCCCAGGGCGTTGGTGAACTCGCCCTTGGCGTGCTCGGAGGTCAGCTGCTCCCAGAGCTTCTCGGAGCCGCGGCGGGCGAGGGTGTGCTCCTCCTGGACGCGGCCGCGGAGCTTGGCGACGTCCTCGGCGGTGTAGGTGCGCTCGATGTGGGCCCAGCGGTCGTTGGTGTCCCAGTCCTTCTGGATCTCCTGGGCGATCTGCTGCACGGTCTGCTCGGTCATGGTCCTGGTCCTTTCGGGTGGGGGACGGGGCGGGCCTCCGCGGTGCTGCGGCGGCGTCTCCCCGGGGGGTGTGGAACCACTGTGGCCCGACGCACACCTGACCGGGACCCGGAGTCGCAGGAAAGTTCGGGGCCTTCTTCCCGCTCTGTCAAGAAAAAGGATTCTTTGCGTCCTGGGCTGTTCATGGATGGGTCTCTGCCCGCGAAGCGGGTCAGAGGCGCGAATGTTGACTTCACAGACGGTCTCCCAGGTGTGACTGTCATTACCCTCGTCGGCATGGCCACTCCCACGGACCCCGCCCACGAGCCCCCGCGCGTCGACCCCCTCGTGCTCGGCCGCCGGCTGCGCCACCTGCGCCGGACGTCCGGCGCGACGCTGTCCGACATCGCCGGGAAGGTCGGCGTGACCGCCTCCCACCTCTCCCTCGTGGAGAACGGGCACCGCGAGCCGCGGCTGACCCTCCTGACCGCCCTGGCGGACGTGCACGGCGTCAAGGTGGAGGATCTGCTGACCCCGGAGGCGCCGAGCCGGCGCGCGGCCCTGGAGGTGGCCGTGGAGCGGGCGCAGCGCGGCCCCCTGTTCCAGCGGCTGGGCCTGCCCTCCCTGAGGATCGGCTCGCGCACCCCGGACGAGGTCCTCGAGGTGATCGCGGGGCTGCAGGCCGAGCTGGACCGGCAGATGGCCGAGCGCGTGTCCACCCCGGAGGAGGCGCGCCGGGCGAACAGCGCCCTCCGGGAGGAGATGCGCGCCTGCGGCAACCACTACGCGGACCTGGAGCGCCGGGCCCAGGAGCTGCGGGAGGCGGTGGACGTGGCGGACGGCCCGCTGACGCACCACCACGTCTCTGCCCTGGCCGAGCACCTGGGGTTCGCGGTCCGGTTCGTGCCCGATCTGCCGCACTCGACGCGCTCCGTCACGGACCTGAAGAACCGCCGCATCTACTTGTCTCGGTCCCGCCGCCCGGACCACGACCCGCGCGCGGTGCTCCTGCAGGCGGTGTGCTCCTCGGTGCTGGGCCACGGCGAGCCCGCCGACTACGCGGAGTTCCTCCGCCAGCGCGTGTACACGAACTACCTGGCCGCGGCGATGATGATGCCGGAGCGCGGCACCGTGCGCGCACTGCGCGAGGCGAAGGAGCGCCGCGACCTCTCGGTGGACGACCTGCGGGACCGGTTCGGCGTCTCGTGGGAGTCCGCTGCGCACCGGTTCACCAACCTGGCCACCGAGCACCTGGGACTGACCTGCCACTTCGCGAAGGTCCACGAGTCCGGGGTGTTCCACAAGGCGTACGAGAACGACGGCATCCCGTTCCCCACGGACCACATCGGGGCGATCGAGGGGCAGACGGCCTGCCGGCACTGGACCAGCCGGCAGGTGTTCTCCGTGGCCGACCACCTCGGCGCGTTCCCGCAGTACACGGACACCCCCGCCGGGACGTTCTGGTCGGCGGCGGTGGTCGAGCCGACCTCCACCGGCTTCTACTCCCTCACGGTGGGCGTGCCCTTCGACGACGCCAAGTGGTTCCGCGGCCGGGAGACCTCCGCGCGGACCCGCAGCACCTGCCCGGACCCGGAGTGCTGCCGGCTGCCCTCGGCGGACCTGGAGGCCGCGTGGGGCGGGCAGGCCTGGCCGGCGGCCCGCGCCAACGCGCACCTGCTGGCGGCCATGCCCAGCGGGGCGTTCCCGGGCGTGGAGGAGGTGCAGGTGTTCGAGTTCCTCCAGACGCAGGAGAGCCGGTGGCCCCCGGAGGGGGCGGGGGAGGCCTGACGGGGCGGCGGCGGGCGCGGGCCGTGCCGCACGTCTCCCACCGCAGGCCCGCCCCGCAGGCGTTCCGTCCGGCGCCCCTGCGCTCCTACGGTGGACGGCACCCGCGCGACCGCACCGGCCCCGCGGAGGACATCCCCGACGTCGAGAGGACCATCCCCATGCCTTCCGTGCTGTTCGTGCTCACCGGAGCCCGCCACTGGACCCTGCAGGACGGGAGCGAACACCCCACCGGCTTCTGGGCCGAGGAGCTCGTGGCCCCGTACGACCGCTTCGAGCAGGCCGGCTGGGACATCGCCGTCGCCACGCCGGGCGCCGTCGTGCCCGTGGTGGACGAGGGCAGCCTCGGTGAGATGGGCGGCTCCGAGGAGGAGACCGCCGCGCTGCGCGCCCGCCTCGAGGAGCTCGCCCCCGTGCTTTCCGCCCCGCAGGACCTGCACGAGGTGGACGGCCAGGCCTACGACGTCGTCTTCTATCCCGGCGGCCACGGCCCCATGGAGGACCTCGCCGTGGACGCCGGCTCCGGTGCCCTCCTGCGCGAGCGCGTGGCTGAGGGGAGGCCGGTCGCCCTGCTGTGCCACGCCCCGGCGGCGGCACTCGCGGCCGAGCTCGACGACGACGCCGGCCCCGGCCCCTTCCACGGCCGCCGCATGACGGGCTTCTCCAACGTCGAGGAGCAGCAGGCGGGCCTGGCCGACAAGGCCCCGTGGCTGCTGGAGGACCGCCTCAAGGAGATCGGCGCCGAGTACGAGAAGGCCGCCGAGCCGTGGGCCTCCCACGTGGTGATGGACGGCCCGGTCTACACCGGCCAGAACCCGGCGTCCTCGGCGGCGCTGGCCGAGCGCCTCCTGGCCGACCTGGGCTGACCGGCCCGCCCGCGACGCCGCCGCTCCCTCCGCGCCGCCGCGCCCCACCCGAGGGACGCGGCGGCGTCGCCCATACTGGGACCGTGACCCTCGCCGTGCTCGTGTCCGTCCTCGCCGTCCTGCTGCTGATCGTCGGCCTGGTCGGCACCGTCTACCCGATCCTGCCCGGTTCGACCCTCAACGCGGTCGTCTCCGTGGCGTGGGCATGGATCCTCGGCTCCACCGCCTCCTGGACGTTCGGCCTCGTGGCCGCCGGCCTGTCGATCGCCGGCGTGAGCGCCTCCGCGGCCCTGACCGGTCGGCGCCTCGTGCGGGAGCGCGTCCCCCGCGGCCCGATCCTGGCCGGCGTCGCCGGCGCGGTGATCGGCTTCTTCGTCGTGCCGGTCGTGGGCCTGTTCCTCGGCTTCGCGGTCGGCCTGTTCCTCGCCGAGTGGCGCCGCCGCAAGGACGCCCGCGCGGCGCTGGCCTCCTCGTGGGGCGCGCTCAAGGCCATGGGCCTGGGCATGCTCGTGGAGTTCGTGTGCGCCATGGTGGCCCTGGCCTCGGTGGGCACCGGCATCCTGGTGCACTTCGCCACGGCCTGACCCGGGAGGACGGCGACGCCGGCCCGCGACGTTCACCGGCCCGTCACCCCGGCGTGGGTGACCCGCACGCCCACTCCGGCCAGGCTGGAGCCGGGACCGCCCCCACGCGGCCGTCCCGGAAGCGAGGCGTCATGCTCCCGTCCCCCGCCCCCCACCGCCGCGGCACGACCTCGGCCCTGCTCCTGAGCGCCGCCCTCCTGCTGCTGGGCGGGCTGGCCCTCGTGATGGGCGGGACGGTCCGCTGGCTCGGGTGCCTCACCCCCGACCTCTGGGCCGTGGCATGCCCCATGCACGACGACGCGTTCGACGAGGTGCCCGGCATCGACCTCCCGGTGGCGGCCGGCTACGCGCTCGTCGGCGCGGCGGCGCTGCCCGCGACGCTCGGGCTGCGGCCAGGTCCGGGCGCCCGCGGCCGGTGGGCGCTGCCCGCGCTCGGCCTCCTCACGCTCCTGGTGCACGTGGCCTTCGCTGTGGGGACGCTCGAGCCGGGGGAGCCGGGGAAGCCGGGAGAGCCGGCGTCGGCGCTCGGGCAGGCGAGCTCCCTTCTCGTTCTGCTGGTGCCCGTGCTGAGCGTCACCGGCGCGGCATTGGTGGCCCTCGGCCAGGACGACACCCCCGGCCGCCCGACCGCCCGGTGGACCGGGGGGGACCTTGGCCGCCGCAGCTCGCGCCTCCCACCGGTAGAGCCGGCGGGCACTGCCGGCGACGCTCGCCGGCGTCACCGCGCTACTGGCCGCCGGCGGCTGGGCCGCGGCGGGGGCGATCCTCTGGCGGGACTGCCTCGAGCCCGGATCCTCCACGACCGGGTGCGCCCCCGCCGCCGCGGCCGCGGTCCTGACCGCGGGTGCCGGGGCCGTCCTGGCCTCAGGGCGGGGACCGTCGTGCTCGCGGAGTCGGCCTTCGCCCTGGTCCTCGCCCTCCTCGGGATGGTCCTGGCCTGTCGGGCCGGTGTCAGCGGCGTGCACGGCTCCCGCGGATCTCAGTCCGCGAGATCACCCGTCGCGAGTGCGTAGAAGCCCAGGATGTGCTCGCGCAGAGAGGCGGCGGCCAGCTCGCCGTCGCGCGCATCGACCGCCGCGAGGATGCCGCGGTGCTCGTCCTGCAGCCGTCGGCGCACGGCGTCCCAGTCGGCCAGGGCAGCCACAGACTCCTGGACGTAGCCGACGACGGCCTGCCTCAGCGACGCCATGATGGTCTCGGTGACGACGTTGCCGCTCAGGGCGGCGAGGGTGATGTGGAACTGGGCGTCGAGCTCATGGAAGACGTCTCGTGGCAGGGCGGGGTCGTCCATGCGTTCCAGCAGGGTGGCCGCCTGGGCCATGGCGGCCCGTCGGGGGTCGTCGCCGAGCTCAGCGTCGCCGTGCCGACGCGCGGCGAGGCGGGCCGCCTCGGTCTCGAGGAGCACACGGGTGGCGACGATGTCCGAGACCGGCAGGGCCTGCGTGGCCACGTGCATCCGCAGCGCCCATCCGAGGGCGGCCGAGGGCTCGGAGACCACCACGGCACCGGCGGTGGGGCCGGAGCCGGTGCCCGAGCGGACGAGCCCCATCGCGTCCAGGATGCGGGTGGCCTCCCGCACGGAGGCCCGGGAGATGCCGAAGCGTTCCGCCAGGGCACGCTCGCCGGGCAGCTTGTCGCCCACCCGCACCCGGCCGCCGCGCAGCTCGTCCTCGAGCCAGTCGAGGATCACGGTGTGGGCGCGCGGGGCTGTGTCGGGCACGGGTGTCTCCTCCGAGACGGATGGCGGCGTGGACTGCCCATCCTAGGCCTCCGCCTCGGAGGAGCCGTGCGTCACGGGGCGGCCGGCAGCATCCAGGACAGGACCGTGGACTGCAGGTAGACGATCACGCACACGAGCAGCAGCAGGCCCACGGACCAGCCGACCACCCGGCGCAGGATCTCGCTCTCCCGGCCCTCCAGGGAGACCGCGGTCGCGGCGATGGCCAGGGACTGCGGGGAGATCATCTTGCCCACCACGCCGCCGGAGGTGTTCGCGGCCACGAGCAGGGCCGGATCGGCGCCGATGTTGTGGGCGGCGGTCTGCTGGAGCTTGGCGAACAGGGCGTTCGCGGAGGTGTCCGAGCCGGTGACGGCCGTGCCGAGCCATCCCAGCACCGGGGAGAGGAACACGAAGGCCGTGCCCAGGCCGGCCACCCACGTGCCCATGGCGATGGTCTGGCCCGAGAAGTTCATCACGTAGGCCAGGGACAGCACGGTCATGATGGTCAGGGCGGACCAGCGCATGCGCCAGAAGCTGCGGCCGATCTCGGCCACCGCGTCCCCCACGCCCAGCCGGTAGCGGCCGCCGTCGTCGAACACGGAGTAGACCACGGTCATCACCAGGCCGGCGAACAGCAGCAGGGTGCCGGGGGAGGCGAGCCACTCGGCCTTGTACACGGTGTTGGCGATCGGGGCTCCGGCGGTGTCGGCCAGACGGCCGTCCAGGCCCGGCCAGGGCGTCTTCGTGGTGGCGGAGGACAGAGCGGCCGTGATCGGCGGGACCAGCTTGGCCAGGCCGAAGACGGTCACCACGACGATGTAGGGCAGCAGGGCCATCCACACGCGGACGGGGGTGAGGGTGGAGGCGGCCGGGGCGTCGGTGACACCCAGCCGGGCGCGCGCCTCGGCCGCGCCCTTGGGCCGCCAGAAGCGCAGCATGACGACGGCCGTGCCCATGGAGACCAGGGCTGCGACCACGTCGGTGAGCTCGTAGGAGAAGTAGGTGGAGGCGAACCAGATGGACAGGGCGAAGGCGGTGCCGATGACCAGCAGGGCCGGCCAGGTCTGACGGATGCCGCGGGCACCGTCGATGATCAGCACGAGCAGGAACGGGACGAGGACGGCCACGAACGGGGCCTGGTGGCCGACGATCGCGCCGATGTGCTCGGCGGGGATGCCCGTGAGGGTGCCCGCGGTGGTGATCGGGATGCCGACGGCGCCGAACGCCACGGGCGCGGTGTTGGCCAGCAGCACGGCCGTGGCCGCGCGCAGCGGCGGGATGCCGAGCGCCAGGATCATCGTCGCCGTGATCGCCACGGGCGCGCCGAACCCGGCGAGCGCCTCGAGCAGGCCGCCGAAGCAGAAGGCGATGAGCACCGCCTGGATGCGGATGTCCCCGCCGCCGATCGAGTCGAAGATGGCCCGCATGTCCTCGAACCGCCCGGACAGCACCGTCACCTGGTAGAACCACAGCGCCATCACCACGATCCACACGATCGGGAAGAGCCCGAAGGCGGCGCCCTGGGCGGCGGACAGCAGGGCGAGCCCGGCGGGCATGCCGAAGCCGAGCACGGCCACGCCGAGGGCGACCGCCAGGGCGGCCAGGCCGGACTGCCACGCCTTGAGCTTGAGGAGCATGAGGGTGATGAAGAACGTCAGCAGGGGCAGGGCCCCCAGCGCGGCGGACAGCCCGAGGCTGCCGGCTGCGTCGGGGAGGGCGGTGTAGGTCTGCACGGATCCTCCGGGAGGGTCGGCGGCGGGTGCCGGTGCGGGGCGGTGTCGTTCCGGCTCGGGCTCGCCCGGGCCGGCATGTGGTCAGTCCACAGTGGTCAGACCACGCAGAGTACTGTGAGGTCGGTCACTGCGCAAGGGGGCGCGGGGGTGGCTCCGGCGGAGCTCCGTCACGACGCGGGCTGTGACGGCCGCCACGCGCCTGGTATGGTCTGACCACACCCCACCCCGCCGTCCCCCGAGGAGGACCCATGCGGATCGCCCTGTTCGCCACGTGCATCGTGGACGCGATGCACCCCCGGGTGGCCCTGGCCACCGTGGAGGTCCTGGAGCGCCTTGGCCACGAGGTGGTCTTCCCCTCGGGGCAGGCCTGCTGCTCGCAGATGCACGTCAACTCCGGCTACCTCAACGACGCGGTCCCCGTGGTCCGCAACCATGTGAAGACCTTCATGGCGGCCGACTACGACGTCGCCGTCGCCCCCTCCGGCTCCTGCGTCGCCTCGCTGGGGCACCAGCAGCCGATGGTCGCCCGCCGTGCGGGAGACGAGGCCCTGGCCCGGGACGCCGAGACCGTGGCCGGCCGCACCCACGAGCTCTCCCAGCTGCTCACCGACGTGCTCGGCGTGACCGACGCCGCGGCCCAGCTGGGCTCCTGGTTCCCGCACACCGTCACGTACCACCCCTCCTGCCACGGCATGCGCCTGCTCCGCCTGGGCGACCGGCAGCGGGACCTCGTGCGCACCATCGGGGGGATCGACTACCGCGAACTGCCCGACGCCGAGGAGTGCTGCGGCTTCGGCGGGACCTTCTCGATGAAGCTCCCCGACGTCTCCGGTGCCATGGCGGACGAGAAGATCGACAACGTCCGCAGGACCGGGGCCGAGGTGCTCACCGGGGGCGACGCCTCATGCCTGCTGCACCTCGGCGGCGCCCTCTCCCGCCGGGGCACGGTGACCGACGAGGGCCGACCGGTGCGGACCGTCCACTTCGCCGAGCTCCTGGCCTCCACCCGGGAACGACCGCTCGACGTGGACGGGCCCGTGGAGCTCAGCATCCCCGGGGGGCGCCGCCGTCCTGCCGCCTGCGCCGCCGAGGAGGCCGCCCGATGACCCGCACCGCCCTGGGGATCCCCACCGTCCGCCCCGTGCACGGCCACGGCGCGATCGTCCTGGACCAGCCGTTCCGGCAGTCCGCGCAGGAGCAGCTGGCCAACGGGCAGATGCGCGCCAACATCCGCCACGCCACCCACACCATCCGGGGCAAGCGCGCCAGAGTGGTCGAGGAGCTGCCCGACTGGCAGGAGCTGCGCCGGGCGGGGTCGGCGCTGAAGCAGCAGGTCATGGCCGACCTGCCCGCCCTGCTCGAGCAGCTCGAGGCCAATGTCACCGCCCGCGGCGGCGTGGTCCACTGGGCGCGGGACGCCTCCGAGGCCAACCGGATCATCACGGAGCTGGTGAAGGCCAAGGGGGTGGACGAGGTCATCAAGGTGAAGTCCATGGCCACCCAGGAGATCGGCCTGGAGGAGGCGCTTAAGGCGGAGGGCGTCGCCGCCGTCGAGACCGACCTCGCCGAGCTCATCGTGCAGCTGGGCCATGACAGGCCGTCCCACATCCTCGTCCCCGCCATCCACAAGAACCGCGAGCAGATCCGCGAGATCTTCGTGCGGGAGATGGCGGAGACGGACGAGACCCTGACCTCCGAGCCCCGCGACCTGGCCGAGGCCGCCCGGCGCCACCTGCGGGAGAAGTTCCTCTCCACCTCCGTGGCGATCTCGGGCGCCAACTTCGGGGTCGCGGAGACCGGCACCCTCGCCGTCGTCGAGTCCGAGGGCAACGGCCGCATGTGCCTGACCCTGCCGGAGACCCTCATCACCGTCATGGGCATCGAGAAGCTGGTGCCGACCTTCCAGGACCTCGAGGTGTTCCTCCAGCTGCTGCCGCGCTCCTCCACGGGCGAGCGCATGAACCCCTACACCTCGATGTGGACCGGGGTCACGGAGGGCGACGGCCCCCAGGAGTTCCACCTGGTCCTCCTGGACAACGGCCGGTCCGCGGTGCTGTCCGACCCGCAGGGCCGCTCCGCACTGCACTGCATCCGGTGCTCGGCGTGCATGAACGTGTGCCCGGTCTACGAGCAGACTGGCGGCCACGCCTACGGCTCCGTCTACCCGGGGCCGATCGGCGCGATCCTCTCGCCCCAGCTGACCGGCGTCGAGGAGGGGGCGAACGGCACCCTGCCGTACGCGTCCTCCCTGTGCGGGGCGTGCTACGACGTCTGCCCGGTGGCCATCGACATCCCCTCGATCCTCGTGCACCTCAGGGACGAGGAGGTCCGGGCCGCGCACGCCGCGAAGCGCGCGGCCGTCCGGGAGGCCGAGGGCGCAGTCGCCAAGGCGAGGGCGGCCGTCCGGGCCACGGTGCCGTCCCAGATGGACCTCATGATGGCGGGCGCGCGGACGGTGATGTCCTCCGGTGCGCGCATGGCCGCCGTCGAGCGCGGCCTGCCCGCCGGCCGCGCGGCCGCGGGGCCGGACCGCATCCTGGGCCGGCTGCCCGGCATCGCGGGCGGGTGGACGGATCAGCGGGACGTCCCCGCCCCGCCCCGGGAGTCCTTCCGGAACTGGTGGAGTCGGAACCGCGGGGCCGACGGGGTGCCCGCCCCGGCCGCCCGATCCGTGGAGTCGGTCGACGTGTCCGAGCGCGAGGAGGAGGACAAGTGAGCGAGGCCAAGGACGTGATCCTGAACAGGGTGCGCGAGGCGCTCCAGGACCGGCCGGTTCCCGAGCCGGTCGCCCGGGGCTACCGACGTGAGTCCCTCCGGGACCGCGAGGCGGTCGTCGAGCAGCTCGTCGATCGGCTGGAGGACTACAAGGCGGCCGTGTTCCGCGAGGACCTGGCCACCGTGGCCGACCGGGTGGACGCCCTCCTCCGGCAGGCCCGCGCGTACGTGGTGCCGCCGGGGCTGGATGAGGCGTGGCTGCCCGGGGACGTCGGCGTGAGCGCGGCGTCGGAGCTCGTGTCCGAGGACGCGGGGGAGTCCCCCCGGGAGGCCGCGCTCCCCGAGCGGGAGGGCCGGTGGAGGATCGTCGAGCCCACGACCGGCGATCGCGGGGCCCTCGAGGTGCGGGTGCTGAACGCCGTCGACGCCGTGGTCACCTCCTCCACCGTGTCCTGCTCGGAGACGGGCACGATCTTCCTCTCCGGCCGGCCGGACGAGGGCCGCCGGGGGATCTCCCTCGTGCCGGACCACCACGTGTGCATCGTGCCGCTGGACACCGTGGTCGAGCTGGTCCCGGAGGCCCTGGCCCGGCTGGATCCCACCGCCGCGATCACCATGATCTCGGGCCCGTCCGCCACCAGCGACATCGAGCTCGAGCGCGTCGAGGGCGTGCACGGACCGCGCCGGCTCGACGTGATCCTCCTGGATCGCGGCCGCTGATCGGACCCGTGCCCCGCCCCCTCACCGCCGTCCTGCTCGCCCTGAGCCTGGTCGCCCACCTGCTGGTCCTCTACCTCCCGGGCGACGACGTGCCGGCACCGGCCTTCGAGGTCCCCGGCCTCGACAAGCTGGTCCACGTGGCCGCGTTCGGCGTGCCCGCCCTGCTGGCGGTCCTGCTGGTCCGCCGGCTGTGGCCGGCGCTCGTGCTCCTGGTCCACGCGCCCGTCAGCGAGGCGCTGCAGGCCGCCCTCGCCCGGGGGCGGTCGGGGGACCCGGCGGACGTGGCGGCCGACGTCGTCGGGGTGGCGCTCGGGACGGGGATCGCCCTGGTCCTGGCGCGCCGACGGCGGACCCGCTCGCCGCACCGCCCCGCGCTGGGGGCATTTGGACCTGGGCGCGGGGAGCGCGTATGATCCTGGGGTGCCGTCGGAGCGATCCGACGCCTGGGGCTATAGCTCAGTTGGTAGAGCGTTTCGTTCGCAATGAAAAGGTCAGGGGTTCAATTCCCCTTAGCTCCACAGCACAGAAGGCCCGGGTGGTTCCGCCCGGGCCTTCGTCGTCCCTCCCGCCCACCGCGGCACGGGTGTCCGGTCTCTTCCCGACCCCCCGCCCCCGGCGTACAGTCGGCGGGTACCGCAGAACGCGGTCGGCCCAGGTCAACCCCTGGGATCCCGCCACCGCGACCGGGCCATCCCTCCGGTCCGGCCTCCGACGCCCGCAGGGGCCGGAAAGGAGTCACCGTGCGCCTCGCCGTCGTCACCCACCCGCTGCATCCCATCCGATCGCCCTACGAGGGCGGTCTCGAGATGCACACGGCCATGACGGTCGAGCACCTCGTCCGCCAGGGCCACGAGGTCACGGTGTACGGGCGCGAGGGCACGGACATGCCCGGCGCTGAGGTCGTGCCGATCCTGCCGGCCGAGGGCGCCGGCCCGGACGAGGCCGGCGAGATCGAGCGGGAGCGGGCGCTCGCGGACGCGTGCGAGCGCATCCTCGTCTCCGGCGCGGACGCCGTCCTCAACAACTCGCTCTCGCCCGCGCCGCTGCAGATGCTCGGCCCGCTGCCGATGCTCACCGTCCTGCACACCCCCGCCACGCTCGCCCCCGTGCTGGCCGTGACCGACGCGCCCGGGTGGCACCCGCCCGTGCACCACCGCTGGGCCTCGGTGTCCATGTCCAACGCGATCGCCTGGCGCCATCGCCTGCCGCGCGTCGAGGTGGTGCCCAACGGGATCGACCTGGACCACTGGGTCTCGGACGAGCGCCCCGTGCCGGGCCGCGCCGTGTGGTCCGGGCGGATCACCCAGGAGAAGGGCCTGCACGTGGCCATCGACGCCGCCCGCGCGGTCGGCATGGAGCTGCACGTGGCCGGGCCCGTGTCCGACCCGGCCTACATGGCGGAGAAGATCCGCCCGCGCCTGGGCGACGACGTCGTCTACCACGGCCACCTCGGGCACGACACGCTGCCGGACCTGCTCGCCACCGGCGAGGTGTTCCTGGCCACCCCGCTGTGGGCCGAGCCGTTCGGGCTGGCCACGGTGGAGGCGATGGCCCTCGGCGTGCCCGTGGCGGCGCTGCTGACCGGGTCCATGGGGGAGATCGTGGCCCCGCAGGCCGGCGACCTCGCCGTGCACCACTCCGCCGAGGCGCTCGCCGAGTCCATCCGCCACGCCCGACGCCGGGACCGCTCCCGCGTGGCCGCGTGGGCCCGCCGGTTCAGCGCGGACACCATGGTGGAGGGCTACCTCGCCCTGATCGAGCAGGCGTGCGAGGACCTCGAGGAGTCGGCCGGGAGCGCCGCCGCGGCACCCGGGACGGCGGCGTGAGCGCGGATCCCCGCCCCACGGTCCTGCACTACGCCCACCAGCACGGCTCGGGGCACGTCCGCCACGCCGCGAACCTGGTGCGGGCCGACGTCGCGGACGTCACCGTGGCCACCGCCCACCCGGACGCCGCGTCGATGCTGCCGCCGGGCGCGGACACCGTGGCCCTGCCCCCGGACCTGGTGGGGGGGCACGTCCAGCCGGCCCGCTCGCCCCTGCACTGGTCGCCGGTGGGCCCCGCGATCCGCGAGCGCTTCGCCGTCCTGCACGACGCCGCCCGCCGCGTCCGCCCCGACGTGTGCGTGGTGGACGTGTCCGTGGAGGCGGCGCTGTTCCTGCGCCTGGCCGGCTTCCCGGTGGCGCACCGGCGCATGCACGGGGACCGCACGGACGCCGCGCACCGGCTGGTGTACGCGGAGGCGGACGCGCTGTTCGCCCACTACCGCGAGCCCCTCGAGGATCCGGCGTGGCAGGCGGAGTTCGGTGGGCGCACCGTGCACCTGGGCGTCCCGGACGTGGACGGCCGGCTCGGCCGGGCCGCGCGGCCCGCGCAGGAGGGCGTGGGCCTGCACGCGGACGGGACGGCGTCCTCGGGTGCCGCCCCGCGCGTGGTGGCCGTCACCGGCACCGGCGGGGGAGGGGTGGCCGTCGCGGACCTGGCCCGTGCCGCCCGGCAGACGCCCGGTGCCGACTGGCACGTGATCGGCCCGGTGCGGGACGCTCCGGATCCCGACGCCGGCGGGGGCCCCGCGCTCCCGGCGAACCTCACGCTGCACGGATGGACCGACGACGTCGCCGCGGCCCTCGTCGGCGCCGACGCGGTGGTGGTCTCGGCCGGGCACAACGCCGCGGTGGACGCCGCCCGGTGCGGGCGGCCCGTGGTGCTGGCCCCGGAGGCCCGGCCGTTCGCCGAGCAGCTTCGGTTCGCCGAGGCCGTGGAGCGGGCCGCGGGCGTGCCGTGGTGCGCGTGGGAGGATCCGGCGGCGGACTGGGCCGGCGCACTTGGCCGGGCCCTGGGCGAGCCCGCCGCCGCGGACCGGATGGCCGCGGCGCTGCTCACCCCGCCGGCGGAGTACGCCCGCGCATGGCGGCGCGTGCTCGAGACCGCCGCCGCGGCCGAGCGGCGCTGACCGGGCCGGTCCTCGCCGTGCGGCCGGCCGCCGGGGCTCAGTAGGCGGCGTCCGCCACGCGGGCGGCGGCCACCTCGTCCTCGGTGGGCTCGCGCAGCAGCTCGAGCTCGTCCCCGGCCGGGGACCAGCGGATCAGGCCCCGCTCGGCGAACGCGCCGAGCCAGCCCTCCATGGGCCACACCCCGTGCAGCTCGCGGAAGCGCCGGGCGTTCACCACGATGTCCGCCACGTGGTGCAGCGGCGGTCGGTGCACGCCGTGGTGCTGATGGAAGGCCTCGGCGGGGCTCATGCGCAGCTGCAGGCCGGCGTCGCGGGCGCGGAAGGCCAGGTCCGTGTCCTCGGCGCCGTACCCGGAGAAGCCCTCGTCGAACCCGCCGATCCGCGCCAGGTCCGCCCGGCCCACGGCCATCACCAGGGTCCACACCAGATGCCACTCGTCCGAGGGGCCGGGGCGCAGGTGCGCGCGGCCGGCGTGCAGCACGGAGCGGGTGCGCAGGTCCCCGTCCGTGGGGGCGCGGCCGGGCAGCTCAGGGTCCGCGGCCACGCCCGCGGCGGCGAGGGAGTCCAGCCAGTCCGGGGACAGGTAGCGGGGGGTGCCCATCACGAGCGCGCCGGGGTGCGCGGCGACCTCCGCGGTCAGGATCCCGACGGCGTCGGCGGCCGGGATGCAGTCCACGTCCAGGAACACGAGGACGTCCCCCGTGGCCAGGCGGGCGGCCTCGTTGCGGGCCGCGGCCAGCGGCAGGCCGTGCCCGGCGGGCACGTGGCCCACCGTGACGGGCAGGTCCGTGGCGGGGACGTCGCCCTCGGGCTGGCCCATGAACACCACCACCACCTGGTCCGGGCGGCGGAAGGAGCGCTCGAGGCCCCGCAGCACGCGCGCCAGGTGGGCGTCTCGGTTCCCGGTGATGACCAGCGCGGACACCGTGGCGGCGCAGCCCCGGTGACGGGCGAGGGCGGTGCGGTAGGCGGCCACGTGCGCGGCGGCTACCCGGCGGCGCTGCGCGGCCCGGTAGGCGGCGGGCGCCGAGCGCAGCCCCACCCGCGCCGCCACGAGCCCGGACAGGGCCGCGGCCAGGGAGGAGGGCTCGGCCGGGTCGAACACCGCCAGCACGTCCGTCCGGCGCCACGCGCGCGCCTGGTCCGCGATGTGCCCCACGTCCGCCACGGCCACCGGCACGCCGAGGTCCCGGCACATCTCCACCCAGCCCGAGTGGGTGCCGATCCGGTACGGCAGCACGGAGACGTCCGCGGCACGCAGCGTCTCGTGCAGCTGCTCGTCGGTCAGCCGGGGGTGGCGCCACAGCGTGAAGCCGTGCTCGGCCGCGCCGGCCTCGAGGGCCTCCAGCGCGGCCGCGTCCCGGACGCCGTCCTGGACGTCGATCACGATCTCCACGTCCGTCCCCGCCCCCTCCAGCTCCTTGACGGCGGCCGCGAGCACCGGCAGCAGGCCCACCGGGTCCACCTGCGCGCGCAGGTCCTTGGCGTGCACCAGGATCCGGGCCGGACGGTCGACGCCGGGCACCGGCTCCGGCGCGCGGGCGGGCTCGCCCTCGGCGCCGGCGTCGGCGGCTGCGTCGCCGTCGACGTTGAGGACGGCGATGCGCTCCAGCGGCACGATGTGCGGGTGCGGCACCACGAGGGCGCGGACGCCGTAGTCGCGGGCCACGGCCTCGCCCGCGCCGGGGGTGAGGGTGAAGACCGCGTCCGCGTGCTCCAGCAGCACCCGCAGCCGTTCCCGGTGCGGATCCTGGTCGGTCAGGTGCGGGTTCTCCAGGTCGTGCACCGTCACCGCCACGGCGCCGCCGTGCGCGTGCTGGGCCTCGAGCGCCTCGGCCAGCTCGGCGGCCGTGAAGTGCTCGAACCCGAAGTGCACGTGCAGCACGTCCGGGCGGTGCTCCCGCAGCCAGTCCGCCGTCAGGGCCTGCGGCGGCCACCACTGGTGCGCGGGCGCGCCGGGCACGGGCGGGTCGGGCCAGAAGACGACGTCGCCGGCCGCCTGCTCCTCGAGGGGCCGGACCGAGCGCGGGTACGGGTGTCCCGCGGGGACGTGCTGGACGGTGATGCTCACTGGCGGTGCGGGCCTCTCGGGAGGGGACGGGGCGGGGTGGTCGGGGCGGGGGCCGGCGCGGGCCGGCGCGGCCCGTCCGGACAGGATCGCACGGACCCGGCCCCGGGCGGGCCGGTCCGGCTCCGTGGCCCGCCGACGCGCGGGTACGGGCCGCGGAGGTCTAGGCTGACAGGGAATGTCGCGCAGCACGAGGCCATGCCCGCGCCGCGCACCGGAGGCGAGGGAAGGACGGGCCGGCATGCCGCCACTCGAGCAGGGACGGGTGCTCTACCTGAGCGTCGGGCCGCAGGGCCACGGGGTGGTCCGACACGGCCGGCAGACGGCGCAGGCGCTGGAGGCCGTCGGCCTCGAGGTGGAGACGCTCCACGCCGAGGACGTCACCGCGTTCGTCAGCCTCGCCCCCGCCCTGCAGCGGGCGTGCGACGAGGGCCGGGCCATGCACCTGGACGTCACGGACGCCCTGTTCGGCCCCACCCCCGCCGCCGCCGCGGACGCGCTCACCCGGACGCTGCCGGACTGCGCCACCGTCACCCTGCACGACGTCCCCCAGCCGGCCGAGGGCCAGGCCCGCTTCGAGGCCCGCGCCGAGGCCTACGCGCGGCTCGCGCGGGAGGTGGCCGGCGTCGTCGTCTCCTCCGAGCACGAGCGCGCCCTGCTGCGGGACATCGTGGACGTGCCCGCCCACGTGGTGCCGCTGCCCGTGGAGGACCGCCGCACCGACGGCCCCGACACCTCCGAGCCCCTCCCGGAGGCCTACGCCGGGATCGAGGACGACGTGGTGATCTTCGGTCACCTCTACCCCGGCAAGGGCCACGCCGAGGCCATCGACGCCCTCGCCGAGCTGGACCGCCAGTGGGGCCCCGGCGCGGGCCACCCGCGGCGCGTCACCGCGCTCGGGCCCGTGGCGGCGCGCCACGAGGACCTCGTGGTGGAGCTGACCGAGCGCGCCCGCGCCGCCGACCTGGACTTCCGCGTCACGGGGTTCGTCCCGGACGAGCTCATCGACCGGCTGCTGTGCGCCGCCGGCGTCCCCCTGGCCGCGCACCACAACGTCTCCGCCTCCGGCTCGCTGGCCTCCTGGATGTCCGTGGGCCGCCGGCCGATCGTCCCCGCCGGCCGCTACAACGAGGAGATGGCGCGCCTGCGCCCCGGCACCCTGCGCATCACCCCCGTGGGCGGCTCCGGGATCGGCTTCGCCCTCGCCGAGGCGATCGCCGAGGCCCGCGAGCTGCCCGCCCGGACATGGCAAGCCCCCGGCACCAGCCTCGAGCCCGGCCCCGCCGAGTGCGCGTGGCTCCTGGCCCGCGCCCTCGGCGAGGTCCACGGGTGGCGGTGAGCGGGACCGGTCCCGACGCGGGACGGACCGGGGAGGGGCCCGTCCCCGGGGCCGCCGGGGTCGCCGCCGAGGCCTCCGAGGTGTCCGTGGTGGTGCCCTACTACCGGGCCCAGACGGACCTCGACCGGCTCGTGGCCGCGCTCGCCGCGCAGGACCACCCCGCCTCCCGCCTGCAGCTGGTGGTGGCCGACGACGGCTCGCCCGAGCCCCCCGTCCTTCCCGCAGACCTGCCGTTCGATGCCGTGGTGGTGCGCCACGAGGACCGCGGGTTCCGCGCCGCCGCCGCCCGCGCCCTCGGCGTGCGCGCCGCGGAGGGGCGGGTGCTGGCGTTCCTCGACGGGGACATGCTCCCCGAGCCCGGCTACCTGAGCGCCGCGTGCGCCGCGCCCGCGGCGAGCGGGGACGCGGTGGTGGTGGGCCGGCGTCGTCATCTGCGGCCCGAGAGGGTGGCCGCGGGCTGGCGGCCCGGCGAGCCCGTGCCGGAGGCCGACCTGCTCGAGGAGCCGGCCTGGCTGCGCGAGGCCTACGCGGCCTCAGGGGACCTGGCGGTGACGGACGCGACCTCCTACCGGTTCGTGATCTCCGCGGTGCTCACCGTGGCGCGCGAGGTCTACGAGGACGCCGGCGGGTTCGACCCGGCGTTCGTGGGCTACGGCGGGGAGGACTGGGAGCTGGCGCACCGGCTCTGGCGCGTGGGCGGGACGTTCCGCCACGAGCCGGCCGCCGTGGCCTGGCAGGCCGGGGAGGACTTCGGCGGCCGCGAGGACCCGGCCGCCGCGCGCGCCGTGAAGCAGCGCGAGGCCCTCGTGCTCGCCTCCCGCATCACCGCGCCGACGGCCCGCGGTCACAGCCTGGCCCTGGTCGGCCCGCAGCGGGCGGCGGTGCGCGTGCGGGCGGAGGGTGCGCCGGAGGAGGGCCGAGAGGCGGCGGCGGTGGTCGGCGTGGACGCCGCGCTGCAGGCGTTCCCCGGCGCCCGCGTGACCGTGACCGGGCTGGCCTCCGACGCCGCTCGGGCCGCGCTCGCCGACCCGCGGGTGACGGTGGTCGAGGGGGATGGTGCGGGCGACGACGTCCTGCCCGACCCGCCGGCGCGCGGGGACCTCGCCGGCGTGCGCGCCGTGCCCGACTGGGACGTGGACGTGCGTGTGCCCCTGCGCCCGGCCGGCCGCGGCGAGCGCCCCGATCCGACCCGCGCTGCGGACTGGCTGCTGCGGATCGAGCGGGCCGGGGTGAAACGGGTCGAGGTGCTCGGCGCGCCCGACGACGGCGCGGGAGACGACGGCGCCCGTCCCGTCCTGGCGACGCTCACCTCCTCCCGCGCCCGCTGGCGGGGTCGGCGCGGCGGCGGGCCGGGCCGCGTGTGGCGCGTGCCGGCGTCGCGCCTGGGGTGGGCCCCGGTGCCCGCAGACGTGGACCTCGAGGCCTGGTGGGGCGGTTGGGCCTGACGCCGCCCGGCCGTCCGGGCGGCCGCGAAGCCGTCGTCAGCCGGCGAGGACCTCGTCCACTCCGCGCACGGTGACGTCCTCGAGCTCGCCGCGCAGCGCCTCGGCCACGGCCGGCTGGGTCAGGACGCCCTCGTGCGTGGACAGGCCGCGGGCAAACCCGGGGTCGGCGGCCAGGGCCTCGCGCCAGCCGCGGTCGGCCAGGCGCAGCAGGTAGGGGAGCGTGGCGTTGGTGAGCGCCGCCGTCGAGGTCTGCGGGACGGCGCCGGGCATGTTGGTGACGCAGTAGTACACCTGCTCGCCGTCCATGAAGGTCGGCTCCTGGTGCGAGGTGGGCTTCGAGCCCCCGAAGCAGCCGCCCTGGTCGATCGCGATGTCCACGAGCACCGAGCCCGGCCGCATGGCCTGGGCCATCTCCCGCGTCACGAGCTTCGGGGCCGCCGCGCCCGGGATCAGCACGGAGCCGATCACGAGGTCCGCGTCCGCGATCTGCTCGGTCAGGGTCAGCGCGTTGGAGGCGAGCGTGTCGATGCGTCCCTGGTGCACGGCGTCGATCTGCGCGAGCCGCTCCAGGTCCACGTCCAGCACGGTCACCCGCGCGCCCATGCCCGCGGCCACCACGGCCGCGTTCTCGCCCGCCACGCCGCCGCCGACGACGACGACCTTCGCCTTGCGCGTGCCCGGCACCCCGCCGAGGAGCACGCCGGAGCCGTCCGGGGAGGCCAGCTGCTGGGCGCCGGCCAGCGGCGCGAGGCGCCCGGCCACGCGGGACATCGGGGCCAGCAGGGGCAGGCCGCGGCCGCCGGGGGCGGTGACGGTCTCATAGGCGATCGCGGTGGTGCCGGCGGCCAGCAGGGCGGACGTGAGCTCGGGCTCGGCGGCGAGGTGGAGGTAGGTGAACAGCAGCTGGTCGCCGCGCAGGCGGGTCAGCTCCTCGCCCACCGGCTCCTTGACCTTCACCACGGTCTCGGCGCGCTCCCAGAGCGCGTCCGGGCCGTCGACGAGCTCGGCGCCCGCGGCGCGGTAGGCCTCGTCCGGCACGCCGGAGCCGAGGCCGGCGCCGGACTGGACCAGCACCCGGTGGCCGCGGCCGGTGAGCTCGGTGACGCCAGCGGCGGTCAGGCCGACACGGCGCTCGTTGTTCTTGATCTCTGTGGGGACTCCAATGAGCATGGCCCGGAATCTACGGTTCCTGACGGCATCCCGGCGGATCATCCGCAGGATCTTCGGTGAGAGAGGGCAAACTGGACGTGATCGTCGGAACACACGTCACAGAACGGACCCCCGGATGAAGCATCTTCACTCATGGGACGCCACCGACCGGCGGCTCGTCCGGCTGCTGGCCGCCGACGCCCGCCGGACGAACGCCTCCCTGGCCGAGGAGCTGGGCATCGCCCCGTCCACGTGCCTGGCCCGGCTGCGGGCGCTGCGGGAGGCCGGGGCCATCCAGCGCTTCACGGTGGAGGTGGACCCGGCCGTGCTCGGCCGCGGGCTCGTGGCCCTGATCTCGGTGCGGATCCGGCCCGGCGCCCGGGACCGGATGGCCGAGCTGTTCGAGCGCATGCAGGCCATGCCCGGCGTCCTGCAGGTGTTCTTCCTGGGCGGCGAGGAGGACTTCCTCCTGCACGTGGCGGTGGCGGACACCGCGGAGGTCTCCCGATTCGTCCTGGAGAACCTCTCGGCGGACCCGGCGGTGGCCTCGACCCGCACCTCCCTGGTGTTCCGGCACGAGCACGGCACCCAGCCCTGGCGCGTCGCCTGACCGCGCCCCGGCGAGGCCGCGCACCGGTGACCGGCCGGCGTCGTCCGTGGTGGGATGGGGCCATGACCGAGCGCACCACCCTGCCGCCCGATGACGTCGACCAGACCGCCCCGCCCACCGGCACCGCAGCTCGCCACGAGGAGGACGCGCGCCCGCAGGGCGAGGGCGTCCCCGCCCCGGCCGACGGCGCCGCCCCCGCGCCCGAGGAGGGCACCGGTCCCGCGCGCGGCGCGGCCGAGCGGGCCCCCTCGGAGGCCCGGGACGCGGACGAGGGCCGTCGTCGGCACTACGGGCACTTCTACGGCCTCGAGCCGCTGCCGGAGGGCGACATCCTCACGGTGATGGGCGGCTGCCAGGCCGAGGCCACGCGCCGCCTGCTGTGCGGCGAGCCCGGCCAGGCGGAGGGCGGCACGCCCGCCTCGGTGCGCGTGCCCCCGATGTTCGAGCTCGGCCCGGACGACCTCCCGCACCTGCTGGCCCTCCTCGAGCGGACCACCGTGCTGGTGGTCAAGCCCGTCCGCGACGACTACCAGGGGCTGCCCCTGGGCATCGACCAGCTCGAGTCCCTCATCCCGGCCGGCGCCCGCTCGATCCGCGTGCCCGTCCTCTACGACACCTCCCGCTTCCCGTGGCAGGTGACCCTGCGCCACCCGCAGCGCCCCTGGGAGGACCCGCCCGTAGTGCCGTACCACGACCTGCGCACCGTGGCCGAGGCCGCCGCCGAGCAGGGCCTCATCCCGTGGCCGGCCGCGCTGCGCCGCCCGGGCAAGGGCGACGACGACGGCGCCCCCCGCCTGCCGCTGTCGCCGGAGGCGATCCGCGGGTTCGCGGAGGAGTCCGTGCAGCGGCTGCGCGAGCGCGAGGAGCGCTTCGGCACGGTGGTGGTCTCCGATGCGGTGGCGGCCGAGCGCGGCGCGGGCTTCCACTCGGCGAACCACCCGGACAACCCGCTGCTCGAGCAGCTGGCCCGTGCGGTGCTGGCCGAGCTCGGCGTGGACAAGGAGGTCCGCGCGCCGGACCGGCTGCTGCTGGGCCACGTGCTCTCCCCGATCGAGGGCCAGATCGTGGATGCGCTGGGCCTGGACGTCGAGCCCCGGGACCACTGGCTGGTCGGCGGCGAGCCCGTCTCCGACGCGGATGTGCGCCAGGCCCACCTCGGCTGGTTCCGCGAGAACCCCGAGGCCCTGGCCCCCGGCCTCGAGCGCCACGGCGAGCTCATGGGGCGGCTCGGCCTGCTCTGACCTGCGGAGGAGCGCGCCCCCGGGATGTTCCCGGGGGCCGGCACCCCCTAGTGTCTGCACCACGACTCGGCGCACTGGCCGAGCACCCGCCCCGGCCGTGCGTCGGGTCAGAACCGAAGGAGCCCCTCATGGCCGCCACGCCGAACGACCCCACCCGCCCCGCCCGCCCGGGCGACGTGCCCTCCGGGGACACCGACCCGCAGGACCTCTCCGCCGCCTCGCGCGAGAGCACCGGCGCCGCGATCGACGGCGACACCCCGCCCGCCGAGGGCACCGGCGTCGGCCCCACGAACAACGCCATGGACCGCGAGCAGCCGGGCGAGCGCTCGCTGGGCAAGATCGTGATCGGCGTCCTCGTGGGCCTGGTGGCCCTGTTCGTGCTGCTGTTCATCCTGGGCCGCTTCATCTTCTGAGCCGCCTCGGCGGCCCGCCCCGTCCCACCCGCGCCCGCCGCCCCCACGTCCCAGGGAGGACCCCGTGACCGAGCAGTACGACATCCTGATCGTCGGCGGCGGCAACGCCGGCATCTCCCTGGCCGCGAAGCTCGCTCGCGACGGCGCGGGGCGGATCGGCGTCGCGGACGGCACGCAGCTGCACCGCTACCGGCCGATGCTGAACTACGCCGCCGGTGGGCAGGCGGACATGGCGGCGTTCGAGCGGCCCATGCGCGCCGTCATCCCCGAGGGCGTGGAGTGGATCCCGGACCACGTGGTCGCCGTCGACCCGGAGGAGCGCACCGCCGTGACCTTCACGGGGCTGAGCGTGGGCTTCCGCCACCTGGTGCTCTGCCCGGGGCTGTATCCGTGGTGGGGTGCAATCGACGGGCTGCGCGAAGCCTACGGCGCGGGCTGGGCGGCGAGCGCGCACGTGCCCGAGTACGTGGACTCCGCCCGGAAGCTGCTGGCGGGCGTGACCGCGGGGGACCGCGTGGTGGCGAACGTGCCGGCCGAGCCGTCGTCGTGCGGTGGCACCGTGCTCAAGGCGCTGTTCCTGGCGTGCGCGGCGTGGGAGAAGGCGGGGATCCTCGGTGACGTGGACGTCCACCTGGTGACCCCGTACGCCCGGATCCTGGACCGGCACACCATCGACGACGCCCTCGCCGAGGCCGCCGCGGCGTACGGGATCCACGTGCATGCCGGCGCCGAGGTGAACGCCGTGGACCACGCGGCCCGCGAGGTGGTGCTGAGCACCGGCGAGCGGATCGACGACGTGGCCGCCGCGTACATCACGCCCGTGGTGCGCGCGCCCGAGTTCATCACCGAGGCGGGCCTGGAGGACGGCGGGGCGGCGGGCCTGGTCGCCGTGGACCCGGAGACGATGCGCCACCGGCTGTACCCGCACGTGTGGGCCCTCGGCGACGCCGCCGCGCTGGACACCCGCCCCTCCGGCGGCGCGCTGCGGCGGCAGGTGAAGGTGCTGGCGCAGAACATCCAGGCCGCCGACGCCGGGAAGCCGTTGCAGACGTACGACGGCTACACCGTGATCCCCGTGATGGTCGGCCGCGACGAGCTGGTCCTGGACGAGCACGTCCGCGACGGCTCTGAGGACCGCTCGATCCCCGGCGTGGACGTCACGAAGCCGCGGAAGAGCACGGCGGCCTTCGACCGCTTCGGCCAGCCGAGGATCTACTGGCAGCGGCTCCTCAAGGGCAAGGTCTGAGCGAGGCTGCGTTTTCGCTCGCGTAGAACGGGGGCGAGGGGCGTTTTCGCTGACGCAGCACGCGCGTCCCCGTCGTTTTCGCTGACGCAAAACGCGAGCTGGGAGCGTTTCCGCTCGCAGGGCGGGCACCGCTGGAAGCCGACGACGGCGTCGCCCCGGTGTCCGGGCAGGTAGGCGAAGGTGACCTCGCCCGCGGGGGAGCGGGTCAGGGTGGCCACGTGCGTGCCCGCCTTGTGCACGTCCGCGGCGGTGGCGCGCTTGAGCTCCGGCAGCGCGGGCAGGTCCGCGGCGCTCACCCGGTGACCTCCAGCCGCAGGCCGAGCACCGTGGCGACGGCGATGACCGCCCCGAGACTGGGGCTGCTGGAGCCCTTCTCGAGGTCCCGCACGGTGCGGTCGGACAGACCGGCCAGGTCAGCGACCTCCTGCTGGGTCAGCCCGAGTCGGCGGCGAGCGGCCCGCAGGGCGGGGCCGATGTCAGAGGTGGCGGTCATGGGCGGAAGGATCCTTCTGGTGCTGTCCCCGGGGGTGTCGGGCAGGCGCCAGTGTGCCAACATCGGACCCAGAACGGAAGCAATCTTCCGAGACATCGCCATCGGCTCGCACGGTCGGGCCGCCCATGCGGAAGGCAGAACAATCCTTCCGCTCGCTGTCTCTGCCCCCGCTGACGACGACGCCGGCCGGCTCAGGCGATCCGGTGCAGGCGGTGCTCGCCGTCGCCGACGCCGAACACGGCCCGCGTGCGCACCGACGAGCCGAGCTCGCTGACGTAGTCGAGGACCTGGAACCGCGCCTCGAGCAGCTCCGGCGTCAGGTCCACGCTGAGATAGCCGCGCAGGTCGTTGTTGAACTTGATGTGCGGATTCCAGGCGAGGGCAGGGGTCGAGGAGTCCGAGCCGTCGCCGCCCGAGGTGATGGACGTGGTGATCAGCTCCACGCCCACGGGGGCCGAGGAGAGGTCGTTGAAGTCCCGCTTGATGTCCGAGGCGAAGGCCTCGTGGATGTCACCGGTCAGGACCACCGGATTGCGCACGCCCGCCTGCACCCAGGCGTCCACCACGCGCTCGCGGGAGGCCACGTAGCCGTCCCAGGTGTCCATGTCCCCCCAGAGCAGGGGGCCCGCGGTGCGGTCGTACTGCACGAACGGCACCTGCTGGGTCACCAGGTCCCACCGCGCGGTGGAGGTCTGGAACCCCTCTTGGAGCCACGCCTCCTGCGCGGCGCCGGTGATGCTGCGCCGCGGGTCGCGCGCGTCGGCGTCGACCACCTTGATCAGGTCCAGGTTGGCCTGGTCCGAGCGGTACTGGCGGGTGTCCAGGAGGTGGAAGGTGGCGAGGTCGCCCCACTGGATGCGGCGGTAGAGCTGCATGTCGATCCCGCGGGGCATGGAGCTCACGCGCAGCGGCATGTTCTCGTAGTACGCGCGGAACGCGGCGGCGCGGCGGGCCAGGAAGTCCCGGTCCCAGATCTCCGGGGTCTCGTCCGCCCAGTTGTTCTCCACCTCATGGTCGTCCCAGATCACCAGCCACGGGGCGGCCGCGTGGGCGTCCTGCAGGTGCGGATCGGTCTTGTACTGGGCCATGCGGGCGCGGTACTGCGCCAGGGTGCGGGACTCGCCGTTCTTGTGAGCGCGCGGCACCCCGGAGGAGACCGGGTACCCGTACGGCATGAGCTCGTAGTAGTAGTCGCCCAGGTGGACCATGAGGTCCGGCCGCTCGGCGGCCATGTGCCCGTAGGCCGTGAAGTAGCCGTGCTCCCAGTTGGCGCACGAGGCCACGGTCATCCGCAGCCGGTCCGCGTGCGCCCCGAAGGCCGGCGCGGTCACCGCCCGCCCGACGCGCGAGACGTGCCCCAGCGCGCGGAACCGGTAGAAGTACTCGCGGCCGGGCTTGAGGCCGGTGAGCGTGACGTGCACGGCGTGGCCCTGCTCGGGGCCTGTCGTCACGACGCCGGAGCGCACCACTCGCGTGAAGCGCTCGTCCTCGGCCACCTGGTACTCGACGTCGGTGGCGCGCTGGCCCATGCCGCCCAGGCCGTCGAGGTCCAGGGGCGAGACCGCCAGGCGCGTCCAGACGACGAACCCGTCCGGCCACGGGTCGCCGGAGGCCACGCCCAGGGTGAACGGGTCCGGCACGCCCGCGGCGCGCGCCGGAGTGCCCAGCAGGGCGGCGGAGGCGACGACGAGCGATCCGGTGGTGAGGACCGTGCGGCGGGACGTGTGTGTGGGGGAGGGGGGATGCGAGCTCACGAGAGACGAGGGTCCCAGGCGCGGGTATCGGGATGGTGACGGGCCGGTATGGCGCGGGAGAAGACGTGGGGTCAGGGGTGGGCACTGTCCGGCCCGGCGGCGGGGCGCGGATGATCCCGGTGTCCGTCTGGACAGCACTGTGAACCCGGGGTGGGATGGGCCCATGACGACGCTCCCCGCCTCCGCGCCCTCCCTCGCCCCCACCACCGCACCCGGCACCGCGCCGGCCGCTCGCGACGACGCCGCACGCGCCCTCGACATGCCGCCTCGGGAGTTCGTGGAGTGGTTGGAGCAGGAGGCCTCGGCGTCCGACCTGTGGTGGCAGCTCAAGGAGCGCGGTGAGCTGGGGGAGTGGCACCAGCTGGACGGGGTGGGGCGGATCGCGGACCTGGTGCACCGCGCCGTCGACCCGCGGGACCACCTCACCCTCGAGGACGACGATCCCGTGACCCGCTACGCGCAGGCCCTCCAGCTCGGCGGCGGGCTGTTCCTCGTGGAGATCGCCCGGCGATTCGAGGACGTGGGGGCCTACAACTGGCGCATCGGGCGGGGCCGGGCCGGCGAAGACGCCGAGAACGCGCCCGACGGCCTGGTGACGGGCGTGCAGGAGCTGACGGCCGCCGAGACCATCGAGGTGCTCACCAGCTGGGCCCAGGGCCACGGGCTGCCCCTGGGGTACGGGGCGTCCCTGCACGTGTACGGCACCATGCCGCACCCGGGGGAGGCCGGGGAGGCGCCCGGCGTCTGAGGCGTCAGGGGAGGGGCGGCAGAGGGTGCGCACCCACGCAGGAGGACGGCAGGACGCCCATCGCGCGGTGCGAGGACGTCGAGACGTACCGGACCGTGGAGGACATCAAAGGGCATTCGAGGCGTGGGCACTGCAGCGCGGAGGTCGGCTCGGGCTGAGCTCAGCGCTCATGTGCCGATGACTCCGGCGCCGTGGCATAGGTGGTCCCGCGGGCCCCTTGCCGGCCGTTCATCCGCACGTGGTCCTGCTCGATCAGCTTCTTCAGGGCGTAGCTGACCTGGCGTGGGCTGAGGCCGGTGGTCTCGGTGAGGGCCGCAGCGCTTCGGGGGCCGTCTTCGAGGGCGCGGAGAAGGAGCTCCCCGTTTCGGGCCGCAGCGGTCGGGCGGCGGGCTGTGGAGGGGCGAGTGGTGGCGACGTCGTCGTCCGTGTCTTCGAGGATGTCGACGATGGTGGGCATGCGTCGTCGAGGCGTGGACCCGCCGGCGGCGCGCGAGAGGCTGTAGCGCGTGCTGCGCCGTTCCCCGTCCGTCTCGGCGAGGCCGGCCTGGACCAGCCCGCGGAGGGCTTCGCGGGCCTTCACCGAGTCCAGTCCGAACTCGTCTCGGACGTCTTGGTTGGTCCAGACCCGGCCGTGCCGCATGCCGACGGCGAGAGACCGCTGGACCGGGCTGAGGACCCCGTCTCCGGTGATGCTCCGCACCCAGGCGAGATCCTCCTCGGAGAGGAGGCTTTCGCGGGGGACGTCGGCAACGAAGCGGACTTCTGTCGCGTGCAGTTCAGGTGGTCGCATGCCGCTCTCCAGCAACGCGGTGCGGGCGGCGGCGATCCCACCGCCTTCCCCCTCGATCACGCGGCTGCCGTCCGGCGTGCTGATCATCTGGCAGAGGTCATAGAGGTGTTCATTGACCGCTGACTTCCCCGCCGGGCGGCCCAGCTCTCGCAGGGAGATGCCCCACAGGCCACCGGGGCTCTCGATGTGCAGCCGCCGGTGGTCGAGGTGGAGGAAGACGCCGCGACTGGAGGTGTGATCCGACAGGTCCCGGTGGACCAGGGCATTGGCCACGAGCTCGCGAACGGCGACGGCCGGCAGCTCCGTCCGGTCCTCCAGATGACCGTCGGGGCGTTCGCGTACGGTGCTGCGGACATTGCGCATCACCCACTCCATGGCATCGGTGAGCAGGGAGGGGATCGGCCCGTCGAACTCCTGGCGGTCGGCGTTGCGATGGCCCGGCACGGCGCTGTGTCGGACGGCCGTGATGGTCAGGTGGGGGAAGAACGTCTGGGGGTAGTAGCCGAGGGCGTAGAGGCCCGCTTTGGTCAGAGCGGTTCCGTCCGGGGCGAGGACTCGCCGGGCGCGCAGGATTCCGACGTCGTCCAACGCTGCGAGGCGGCGCGAGGTCCGGCGGACACGTCTCATGAACTGATCGAGCAGGTCAGGATCGAGGTCGGCGGCGGTGGTCCCTGGGACGGGAGCGAGGTCCGCGCGGGGGCGTTCCCGACGGGCGAGGATCTGCTGCACCTCGGCTTCGGAGAGCGGATAGTCGCCGTCGTCGAACCGGGAGTACGCCGGTCCGCTCCGCCCGACGTGAGCAGGCTTCTGAGAGGACGGCAGGGGATGGACGTCGACGACGATGACGGGGCGGCCGTCCACGGTGAGGTCGAGGATGTCGACGTGCACCTCTGGAACGAGCCCCTTGCGGGCCCAGTTCGCCACCTTCTGACGCACCTCTGCGGCCGGGACCCCGAGGCTGGGAGCGAAGCCGGAGGCCTCGTCCAGCCCGAAGACGATGGAGCCCCCGGCGGGCATGTTGGCGAACGCGGACAGGGTCTCCCTGACGTCGGGAACGCCGTCGGCGGCACGCTTCACCTCGATCTCCCAGAGGTCGGTGCCTTCGGCGCGCATGCGGTTGACGGCGGCGTCGAGGCCGTCCTGATCCACGATCATGGACAAATTGTAGAAGAGGAGTTGTCCATGTGGAGAAGAGGAGTGGAAGGGGAGGTCGGAACGGCCGCCTCCCTCGCCTCGCCCGTGTTTTCAGGGACGCGGTCGCCGGGCGGCGCTGTCCCCTGCACGCAACGGCACGCGGGCATCTCCCGGGAACACGTCCGATGCGACGGCCACCTCGGTCCGGGGCGTCGCCATGTCCACCGGCCCGATGTCCCCGGGCCGCCGGCCCGGGGTCACCCCGAACGGCGCCCACGCCGTCCCCGGCTCTTCGATCCCGGGGAACCAGCGGGCGACCTGCTTTCGCAGTCCCTCATCCACCACGTACAGGTACGTGCCGCGCACACCGCGGGTCAGCAGCACGTTGTAGACGTTGATGACGTACTCGCGCAGGTCCTCGTCCGAGTAGGTCCGCCCGAGCATGCCGTTGTCCCGCTTGCCGCGCTTGTCGTGGTAGTTCTCCCGGCGGAAGACCACGCGCTGCGTCGAGTCGTCCCAGGTCAGGTCCTCACCGATGATCACCCCGGCGTAGTTGAGGTCGTAGCCCTGCAGCGTGTGGATGGAGCCCACCTCGTTCACCGCGTCCGAGGAGGTGACCCACTCCTTGTCCGTCCGGTTCCACGGCAGACGCACGCCGTCCAGCTCGATGTCCCAGTCCTGGACGGCCGGCGTCTTCGCCGTTCCCCGGCTCATCCAGGGCCAGGCGTAGCCGGCGGCCAGCCGCGCCAGACCGAACTCGGCCTCCTTCTCCAGCAGGTCCTCCCGCATCTGCCGGAAGTCGCGGTAGAGGCGCAGGTCGTACTCGCCCAGCCCCGGGGCCACCGGGTCCTCCCCGCGCAGGAGCTGACCGAAGAACTCCACGTACTCGTCCGAGGCATCCACCCGCAGCTGCGAGGTCAGCGCATGGAACCGCTTCTCGGTGTGCGCGCGCTCGAGCAGACCGCCCACGGTCGCCTGGTCCAGGTCCGCCGGGCGCACGGTCTGACGCGGGTCCAGCAGGAGGATCTGGTGGACGCTGCGGTCCACGATCCAGTCCAGCTGCGTGTACCGCGGATCGTCCGCCCCGAAGAGGTGCGCGTTGATCTTCGGGTACAGCGCGTTCTGCACGCCGCTGGACTGGCTGGCCCGCAGGTTGAGGCGGTGGGCCTCGTCCACGATCAGCACGTCGTACTTCTCCGCATACTTCTTCTGGCCCACGTCCCAGGGGTCCACCACCATGTCCGGGTGCAGGCCGGGGGTGTGCTTGAACACCGCCTTCAGGGACCGCCGCAGGGACTGCTGGGGCACCACGATGCCGATGGTCAGCCCCTCGGCCTGCGGGTCCACCCGGTGGCGCAGCAGACGCTCGTGGTTCTCCCGCGTGAAGATCGGGTGGAACGCCTCGTCGGTGCTCAGGTCCGTCTCGTCCGGGTCCTCGGTGAGCAGGGCGAGGTCGGCCAGCAGCTTCATGAGGAACACGCCCAGCACGGTCTTCCCGGTGCCCGGCCCGCCCTGCACCACGAAGGGCCCGACGGCGTCGGGGGCCTCCGTCTGCACGATCCCCTCCACGATGGCCGCCAAGGAGCGCTCCTGGTCCGCCGTCAGGGACTTGAAGGGGGAGAGCTTGAACAGCGTGCTGTTGATGATCTGGTCCCGCGACTGCGAGAACACGCGCTCCTCGCGCAGCCGCTCAAAGATCTCCTCGAACATCTCCCGGTACCGGGGCCGGTCGTAGTAGTCGTGCTCCTGCAGCCCGAGGTTGCCGTTGAGCGACTGCCGGCCGCTGTCCCCGCCGAGCAGCCGGATCAGGTAGGACTCCAGGTCCAGCGCCGCGGACTTGTTGAACTCCCCGTGCAGCACCACCCGCATGGTGGTGAGCGCGGCCTTCTTGGGGTCGGCCTGGTGCTGCAGACGCCGGACGAGCGTGTTGGTGGTCTCGCCGACGTACACCTGCTTGGTGTTGTCGATGACGTAGACGGCCGGCCAGTTGCCGAGCCGTTGCTGTGCCTCGGCGGTCACGTCCGGGGGTAGGGCGCCCCGGAACGGGAGCGTCTCGAGGCGGTAGCCGGGGTCCTTCTCCTGGGCGTTCACGACGTCGCTGCCTCCTCCGCGCCCTGCGGCGCCTCGTCCTCGGGCCGGCGGGGTGCCGGGTGCTTCACCTTGGTCTTCACGAGCTTGGCCTGCACGATCCCGTCCACGTCCCAGCCCATGCGGTCTGCGAAGAGGAACGCGTAGGTCAGCACGTCGGCGAGCTCGTCCCGCACCTCTGCCATGTCTGCGCCGTCCTCGGTCCACTGGAAGTGCTCCAGCAGCTCGGCGGCCTCGAGGCAGATGGACTTCGCGAGGTTGGCGGGGGTGTGGAAGCGCGCCCAGTCACGTTCGGCGACGAACGCGCGGAGCTGGTCGAGGGTGTCGTCGTGGGCGGTCAAGACGATCCTCTCTCCTGCAGGGGGTCAGTGGGCGAATGGATCGAACCGCAGCCGTGGCACGGTGTCGGGTGCGCAACTCCATTCTTGCGGTGTCACGCGGGGACAGTCTGGAGGGAGCGAAACCATTCGGGGAAGCCTTGCGGCGGTCAGTCTCGCGCTCAGTAGGCTCAGGCCATGGTCGCCGCACGTGAAGTCACCCTCCAGGAGCTCCTCGGGGGCTCGTACCAGTACACGGTGCCGCTCTACCAGCGGACCTACTCCTGGGGGCGCGCGCAGTGGCAGCGGCTGTGGGAAGACGTGGTGGAGGTGGCCGACCGCCGGCGTGACAACCCCGGCGCCACCCACTTCATCGGATCGCTCGTCCTCGCCGGCTTCCGTGACAACGGTCCCGGCGGGATCCAGCGGTGGCTCGTGGTGGACGGTCAGCAGCGGCTCACCACCTTGACCCTTCTTCTCGCCGCCGTGCGGGACCACCGGGCCGAGCATGAAGGCGCCATGCACGCCGATCGGGTCAATGAGAAGTACCTGGTCAACAAGTGGGAGGAGGGGGACCTCCGGTACAAGGTCCTGCCCACCCAGGCCGACCGCGCCGCCTACCGGGGCCGAATCGAGCGCGCGCCGGATGCGGCGGAGGGGTCGCGGATCAGCGAGGCCCACCAGTTCTTCCTCACCAAGCTCGCCGGGCTCGCCCGTTCTGACCATGACGGCGAGGCCGAATCGCTGAGCCCGGCGGAGGTGGAGTCCGCCGTCGTGGCCGGCCTGTCCATCGTCTCCGTGACCACCGGCGAGAACGACAACGCCCACCGCATCTTCGAGTCGCTCAACAACACCGGACTCAAGCTGACTCAGGGCGACCTGCTGCGGAACTACCTCTTCATGCAGCTGCCCACCCGCGCCGACGAGGTCTACACCACCCTCTGGCTGCCCCTGCAGGAGCTGCTCTCCAACGAGGAGCTCGAGGCCCTCTTCTGGCTGGACCTGGTCCAGGAGGACCCGAAAGCCCGCCAGACGGAGATCTACGCGGGTCAGCAGCACCGCATGCGTGCGATCCAGGGCGAGGCGGACGTGCGGGATGAAGTGGCGCGCTTCCTCGCCCTCGGGCGCCTCTACGACGTCATGCTGCGGCCGGAGAAGGAGACCGACGCGGCCGTGCGGTTCCGCCTCGAACGGCTCCGGGCCTGGGGGACCACCACGACGTTCCCGGTGACTCTGCATCTGCTCGAGCGTCGCTCCACGGGCGACATCGACTCCGCGGAGGTGGAGCGGGCCCTGCTGTCCCTCGAGTCCTATCTGGTGCGGCGCCTGATCTTCGGCCGATACTCGGACGGACTGAACACCACGCTCCTCGCCGCCACCTCGGCCATCAAGGACCAGGCTGACGCGGCCGATGCCCTCCACCGGTTCCTCTCCACGGGCAGAAAGCACTTCGCCTCCGATGAGCAGATCCGGCAGGCCGTCGTGGCCAGCCCGTTCTACACGACCGGTCGTGCCGCGCACCGCAAGCTCATCCTCGGCTGGATCGAGGAGTCCTTCGGGAGCAAGGAGCCTGTCGCCTTGGAGCGGGCGACCATCGAGCACGTGATGCCCCAGGCCCTCTCCGAGGAATGGGAGAACGCCCTCGCCGGCCAGATCGGCGCCGGCCAGGACCTCCGCGAAGTCCATACGGGCCTCCTGCACACCCTCGGCAACCTGACTCTCACCGGGTACAACAGCGAGCTCAGCAACAGCCCTTTCGAGGTCAAACGCGCCGAGCTCGCCAGGAGCGGCATCCGCTTGAACCAGGAGATCGCGGCGCAGCCAGAGTGGGGGCCGCGGCAGATCGAGGAGCGCGCTCGGGCGTTGGCCGAGCGAATCATCACGCTCTGGCCTGCGCCGTCGGAGGTCGCGGCGACAGGGGTGGCGCACACCGCGTGGCAGACACTCCAGGACGCCGTCGCCGCCATCCCGGAGGGTGCGTGGACCAGTTACGGCGAGCTGGCGCGTCTGATCGGAAGCCACGCCGTCCCTGTGGGGGCCTTCGTGGCGAAGACGGCCATGCCGAACGCCCACCGCGTGCTCCAGGCCGCGGGCACGGTCTCCCCGTCCTTCCGGTGGCTGGAGCCTGGCCGGACCGACGACCCCGTCGAGCTGCTGCAAGCCGAAGGGGTGAGGTTCTCAGCGGACGGCCGAGCTGACCATGCCCAACGATTGGACGCCGTGCAACTTGCCGACCTGATGGGGTTGGACGTCGAACTGGACGAGGCCGCCTCGACGGCTGTCGAGGGGAACAGTGCGCATCTGCGGGACCGGTGGGTGGACCGTCTGCGCGAGGAGATCGATCCGGCGGGGGTGGAGGCCTTCGTCGACATTCAGAAGGCGTGGTTCGGAGCCGGCGGGGACGTCCTCTACTTCGATTCTGAGGCGGCCGGCTGCGCGTTGAACGTGGTCCGCCCTGGTCAGCCTGACATCTGGCCCGTGGTCCTCTATCCGAAGTACGGAGCCGAGCTCGTCTTCCAGCACCTGGCCAACCGCGAGCCCTTCACCGACGAGGCGCTGCGTGAGGAGTTCCGGCGGCGCCTCAACCGGGCTCCGGGCATCGATCTGCCGGCGGATGTCCTGCGCCGGCGGCCGAACGTCAAACCGGCGGTGCTGGCTGCGCCGGACTCCCGGGCCCGGTTCATCGAGGCCCTTCTGTGGTTTCAGGAGCAGGCGCGTGGACAGGCGACGGAAAACCCGGACGGTTGACCGCGTTGCGGGAGAGGTTTGGGGCATGCCGTGCGGAATAGGGTCATGCCCAGTACTCGCTGAGATCCGCCGGGAGAGTCTGGCCGACGGCGTCGAACCCGTCACCGGGGCCTGCGCCTACCGCACTCCGGTGGAGGCCGAAGCCGCCTACGCTCACGACCGCGATGTAGGGCCCGTTGCGTCCTAGCCACGCAACGAAACCGAGGGCGCTTCAGTTGACGGGCCCGTGCATCGCCTAGCACCAATGAATCGCGGACGATCTTCGTGATCGCCTCCCCTAGAGTGCCCACCATGGACCCCGTGCGTTCAACGCCCAGCCCCGGCGACCACCCCAACCATCAGGGGCTCACCGCCTCCGTGGTCACCGTCGGCGCGCTCCTGGTGGACCGCCAGCTCCAGATCCCGTCGTATCAGCGGCCCTACTCCTGGGGAGCGGTCCAGGTCAGTCAGCTGGTCGACGACGTCGAGACGTTCCGTCCGTCCGGTGCCTACCGGCTGGGGTCGATCATCGTGCACCGGGACGGTGAGGACTTGGACGTCGTCGACGGCCAGCAGCGCTACCTGACCTTCGGGCTGGTGGCGGCCGCTCTGGCGACCGCACTGCCGGCGGACTCGCAGCAGCGCGACCTTGTCACGGGACTGGTCTCCGGCATCGCCCTGCCGGAACGGTGGGACGGACGGACCGATCAGCGCCTGCGGGAGAACGCGCTGCGCCTCGACGGGATCTTCAGCGCGTGGAGCCACGCGCGTCTGGAGGCGTTCGCGGACTTCTTCCTCCACCGCTGCTCCGTGATCCAGTTGGCCGTCCCCACGCTGGACGAGGCCTTCCAGATGTTCGACTCCCAGAACACCCGGGGCCGGGCCCTGGATCCCACCGACCTGCTCAAGGCCTACCATCTGCGGGAGTTCGCCGGCACTCGGGCATCCGCCGAGGACGTCCTGGCGGCGGTCACCCGGTGGGAGGTCGTCCCGCCGGCGGAGATCAGCCACCTCTTCGGCGACCTGCTCTTCCCCACACTGCGCTGGTCCTCCGGACAGGCTCTGCCGCCAGGCGGATTCGCGGCCGCGGACATCGGCGCGTTCAAGGGCGTCCGCCCCTCCGCGCCGGAGCGCGCACGGCGGTGGGCTCATCCGGTGCTCATGGCCCAGGCGTACGTCGAGGAGTTCGAGGCCCGCCACCGGCGGCTGATCGACCAGGGCCTGATCCCCGCCCTGCCCTACCCCTTTCAGCTCACCCTGCCGGTCATCGACGGGGAGATGTTCTTCCGGATGGTGGAGCACTACGTCCGTCTCACCCGGCGCCTCGGTGTGGCGGAGGCGGAGCCGGCGGTGCGTGAGACGGAGGACCGTCAGCGCGCCGAACGAGGCGCGGGGGAGCAGGCGGTGCTGGACGCCGTCCGCCGGGCGGACACCGGCACCGGCGCCCGCTACGTGCGTCTGCTGTTCGGCTGTCTCCTGCTCGCCTACGCCGACCGCTTCGGGGAGGACGACCTCGCGGACGCTTCGGACCTGCTGGCACGCCACGCCTTCCTGCTGCGGGCGTCCCTGCGGCGCGTGCAGCGCAGCTCGGTCGAGAACCACGCCCTCGGTCAGCACGGGCGGGTCCCCGAACGGCACCGTCTGAACCTCTTCGCCCTGCTCGCCCAGGCCCACGACCCGGCAGAGCTGCTGCGCCGGGACCGGGCGACGATCGACGACGTGGAGGACCGTGACCGCCTCGACCCGGACGATCCGGTCACGGTGATCCTGTCCCCCCACGCCCGCACCGCGACCCCCACGGACCAGGAGGTGCGCCCATGAACGAGGCGTCCGCCCCGGAGGCGCTCACCATCGCCGAGATCCTCGACGGCGAGCGGTACGTCGTCCCCCTCTACCAGCGGGCCTACGCCTGGACCGAGGCGGAGATCGACACCCTGCTCGCGGACGTCCGTCTCTCCCGTCTGACCACGGACACGGACTACTACATCGGCTCGCTGGTCGTGGACACCGGCCGAGACTCGGTCGGCCGGATCCACGAGGTGGTGGACGGCCAGCAGCGGCTCACCACCCTGACGATCCTCTTCGCCGTCGCCCGGGCGGCGCTGCGCGAGGCGGGACTGCCCACCGGCATCTCCGTCTCGGACCTGCCAGTCCCCCGTCTGAGGTTCGAAGGACGGCCGCAGGCCGAGGAGGACCTGGACGCCCTGCTGGAGGCGGGCAACGACGGCGTCGGTGTCGTCGGCCGTCGGCTCGCCGACGTGATCGAGGGGCTCACCGTGGCCGGCATCCGGCGCGCCGCCGCCCGCATGCACGCCGCGCTCGTGCGCGGGCTCGGTCCGGATCCCGAGGAGCAGGGAGAGGTCGTCGTCGAGGTCGATGACCTGCACCATCTGCTCACCCGGGTCCGCCTGCTGCGCACGGCCCTGCCGCCGGGCACGGATCTCAACCACTACTTCGAGGTCATGAACACCCGCGGCGAGCAGCTCGCCAAGCATGAGGTGCTCAAGGCCCAGCTCATGGCGGAGCTACCCCGGGAGCAGCACTCGACATTCGCCCGGGTGTGGGATGCCAGCGCCGTCCTGGACCGCCATCTGCAGCTGCAGTTCACCACGGCCGAGCGGCGCCGGCTCTTCGGACGCAACTGGTGCAAGCTGAAGTGTGAGGACTTCGACGGCCTGCACTCCCTGCTGTCCGACGGTGCGAAGCAGAGGGACGGCGGCGGAACCGGTGCCCCGCAGCCGCGGACCCTGGCGGACGTGCTGGCCGGCGACGTCCGGCCCGAGGCCGCAGCTGCCCGGGCCAGCACGGACGAGGACGACGACGGCACCTACGGCAGCATCGTGGACTTCCCGAACCTGCTGCTGCAGGTCCTGAAGGTCATGTCCGTGAACGACCAGGACCAGCTTCCCCGCCAGCGGTGGGGTGAGGACACCGACCCCGTCCGGCTGGACGACAAGGACCTGCTGCGTCAGTTCGCCGACGCACGAGAGCGCGCCGAGCGCGGCGGATGCGACGCGGCGGAGTTCTCCAGGCGCTTCGCCTTCCGGCTCATCAAGCTCCGGCTGCTGTTCGACACCTACGTGATCCGCACGCGGGCCACGCTCGCCGGCACCCCGGACGAGGAGAACTGGGTGCTGGAGCAGGCGTACCGCCGGACCACCTCAGCGAACGGCAAGGCTCAACTCTCCACGCGCGCCAGCTTCGCCCGGGACGAGGACGGTGTGGACCGGGTCCGCGCTCTGCAGGCGATGTTCCAGGTCACGGACACACGGCGCACGTTCAAGTACTTCCTGTTCCGGATCCTGCTGTGGCTGGACGAGGTGCCCGAGGAACAGCAGAGCATGTCGGTGATGCTCGAGTCCCTCGCCGCCGAACGTCTCTCCCGGTACGACCTGGACGACGTGGCCCACGGGGGCACGCGCGTGCCGAACTTCCTGTTCAACGTCCTCGACTACATCCTGTGGAGTGCGCAGCGGTACCCGGAGTCCGCCGCCGTCGGGACCCTGGATCTGCTGGCCCAGGAGGAGCGGTCGGCGCTTGCCCGGGGTGCGTCCGGCTTCAGGTTCCGGTACCGGACGTCCGTGGAGCACTTCTACCCGGTTCAGCCGTCCCCGGACCACGTGAAGCTGCCGACCGCGGAGGTCGACCAGTTCGGGAACCTGTGCGTGATGACCCGAACGGAGAACTCCCGGCGGAACAACCTCATGCCCATCCCGAAGGTCGGGCAGTTCAAGGCTGACGACCAGAGCCTGAAGTTCTACCTCATGGCAGAGCTGACCACGGCCCCGGAGACGAAGGACGTGGAGGTGGGTGCCTGGACGCCCGAGCAGATGCGGCGCCATGGGGACCGCATGCTGGCCGTCCTACACCGGTGGCAGGAGGCGGTGTCTGTCCAGCGACGGGAGGTGTCACCCTCCTGCCTGGATGCTGAATGACCCGCGGTTCGCCTCCCCCGCCTCTCTTCCCGTCCGCCCCGCCGCTACGCTCGCTCCATGAGGACCGGCCCACGCACCCCGTCCACGGACCAAACACTCCAGGCGCTCGCCACCACACCGGCCCTGCGCCCGCTCGACCCGGCGGAGGTCGCGTCCGTCGTCGCCGC
>NZ_JAUNHR010000158.1 GCF_030523875.1 Micrococcus sp.
GCGCTGACTGAGCGTCTCAGAGCCGGAGACCAGGTAGGCCTGGCCGACGTGGCCGTTGTCGAGGAGGGCGTGCACGCCGGCCTCGGCGAGGTCACGCTCGTGGACGGAAGTGCGACGGGCCTCGCCGTAGGGGAAGCGCACGACGCCCGAGCCCCGGATCTGCGGCGCCCAGCCACGAGCGTTGCCCATGAAGCCGGTCGTCCGCAGCGAGGTCCATCGGCAGCGGGATGCCACGAGGAGCTCCTCCAGGTAGGCGTGGCAGTTGTTGTCGCTGCGCTCGACGCCGATGTGCACGCCCACCGAGGACACCACTGCGACGCGCAGGGCGTGCTCGGACATTCGCTCGACCATCGCTGGGGCGGCTGTCGTCGGCAGGTAGAAGAACGGCCACATCCAGAAGACGTGGCTCACGTCGTCCAGGGCGGCCTCGACGGCGACCGGGTCGTCGAGGCTCCCGGTGACTATCTCGACCTCGTCGGGCAGCACCGACGCTCGCTCGTCGCCCTCTATGACGAGGGCGCGCACGGCGTGGCCCCTGTCGACGAGCGCCCGTGCGGCGTACGGCCCGACCTGGCCGGTCGCGGCGGTGATCAGGAATCGCTCGGTCATGGGGGAGTCCTCCTCGTCGGCACCAGCGCTGTCTCCATGGTGGGAGACCGGTGCGCGGTCGCGGAATGGGGTCAGGTCAGCACTAGGTCAATTCACTGCGAACAGTTCGTCACGCTGGCGGGAGGGCGAGTCCGCTGGGTCCGGGGCCTGGCTGGTGGACGTTGAGGAAGACCCGGGCGCCGTCGCGGGCGAGGGTGACGAGGTAGGTCTCATCGAGGGGTTGGGCGCGGTAGAAGCCACGGGAGATGGGGTCGCCGCCGATGAGGAGCATGAGGTGGGTGGCGGCGGTGGCGGGGTCGTGGAGGGGGGTGCCGGCTTCGGCGAAGAGGCGGCGGAGCTCGTCCTCGAGGACGGCCCGGACGCGGAGGGGGCCGAGGGTGACCCAGGTGTCGAGGGCGGACTGGGGGATGTGTTCGCGTTCGGCTTGGACTTGGCGGACGAGGGCGTGGTGGTCGGCGTAGCGGCTGTCGGCGCGGACCCAGCGTTCGGCGAAGTCGAGGAGGGCCTCGGGGAGGGGGCGGCCGTCCATGGAGGCGCGGACGAGGTTGATGTGGTGGTCGGCCATCTGTCGGGTGCTGAACTCGATGACGGCTTCGAAGAGCTCGGCCTTGTTGGCGTACTGGTTGTAGATGGTTCGGGTGGAGACGCCGGCTTCGGAGGCGATCATCACCACGCTGCTGCGGGTGTACCCGTTGCGGGCGAACGTCCGCAGGGCCCCGTCGAGGAGATCGCGGGACTTGGTCATGCGGCCTGCCACGTAATCGTCACGGTGATCCAGTCTATGTGTTGAGGGGTTAAAACCGCAGGTGTCCGCCGATAGGCCGGGATCGCGGGCGGGTCGCAGGACGAACGATCGGACGCCGGGCTGGGTGAAGGTCAGCGGAGCCCGGTCGTCGTGGGGGAAGGTCCGTCGGGCCGCGGAGCGCGGCCACGTCCAGGATCAGGTCGCTGCGCCGGAGCAGGCCGGACAGCTTCCCCGCGGGGCGGCCTCCACGACCTGGCGGACCAGGGTCGCCAGGTGGCACGCGGTCAGGTCCCAACGCACCGGTGCGCACACCTGGTGGACCAGGCGGTCCAGGACCTCTGCGCCGGAGGTGACCACCGCGCCGTCGGCGCTGGACAGCAGGGTGCCGGACGGCTCGCGCGGCCGTACGGCGGCGACTGCCCGCGCGAAGCGCTCCTGGGCCGGTCGCATGTGCTCGCTGTGGAACGCCCCGGCGACGCGGAGCGCGACCACGCAGCGCTGGGGGGGTGGGGCCGATTGCAGGGCGTCGAGCTGGGCGGTCGTACCCGCGGCCACGACCTGGTCGGGGGCGTTGAGGTTGGCGGCGGTCAGCCCGAGCTC
>NZ_JAUNHR010000062.1:0-6389 GCF_030523875.1 Micrococcus sp.
CCCGGCTTACAGCCGGTCCGTCCCCTCGCCCGCCTCGACGCCCTCCACGGGGAGGTCCTTGAGGCGCTTGGCCGGCACGCCGCCGTAGACCCCGTCCGGCTCCGTGTCCTTCGCGACGACGGCGCCCGCCGCCACCACGCAGCCGCGCGCCACCGTCACACCCGGCAGCACCAGCGCGCCCAGGCCGATCCAGCAGCCCTCCTCGATCGTCACCGGCTGCCGCAGCGTGGCGCCCGCACGGTGCCGGCTCGGGCCGATCTCGTGGGTGTGGCACTCCAGCCGCACGCCGGGGGCGAGGGCGACGTCGTCGCCGATGGTCACGCACCGGTCGATCCGCACGTCCGCGTTGACCCACCCGCGCGCGCCGATCACGGCGCCGGGCTGGACGCGGGCCGTGGGGTGCACCGTGGTGGACTCGTGCACGCTCACGCCGGAGCGGCGCAGGCGCTCGCGCACGGCGTCCGGGGTGTCGGCGTCGACGGACGCGGGGTCCGGGGCGGCGCTCCGGCGGGCCGTGTCGGCGACGCTGCGGACGAGGCCGCGCAGGCGGGCGGCCGGGCGGAGGGGCTCGATCCTGGTCATGGCCCCAGCGTAGGGCCGTCCGGGTCCGCGGGCCGAGGCCTCACAGGTCGTCGTCGTCCGCGCGCTCGAAGTCGAGGAGGTACACGTGCTCGGTCTCGTCCCGGGAGACCAGGCGGTACCCGTAGGACTCCCCGATCCGCACGAGCCGGGCCGGGGTGGGCCGACGGCGGTCCTTGGGCCACTCGAGGCGGGCGCGCGGGGCGCCGGTGAACGTGCGCTCGCGCAGGCGCCGCTCCAGGTCGGACTCCTCGTGGTCCCGCCCGCTCGAGCGCACGCCGAGCCAGAAGGCCAGCGCCACCACCAGCAGGACGGCCGGGAACACCCAGGCGAAGACGTCCATCGCGTTCATGTGCGGATCCTCACTCCTCGGGTCCCGCCGACCGGCGCGGCGGGCACAGGGCTCCACCCTGCCAGGCGCACGGCCCCGGCGCACGCGGGCCCCGGGCACGGCCCGTCCTAGTCTGGAGGGATGCTGATCCTGCTCCCGCCCTCCGAGGGCAAGACCGCCCCCCGCTCCGGCGCCCCCCTGGACCTGGACGCGCTCGTCCTGGCCGACGCGGACGGGGTCACCGCCGCCCGCCGGGAGCTGCTGAGGCGGCTGGCCGAGGTCTCCGCGCGACAGGACGCGGCGGCGCTGCTGGGCGTGGGCGCCTCCCTCGCGGACGAGGTCGCCGCGAACACGCGCCTGGACGCGGCGCCCGCGGCCCCCGCGCGCCGGGTCTACACGGGCGTCCTCTTCGAGGCGCTCGAGCTCGCCTCCCTCTCCCCCGCGGCGAAGCGCCGGGCGGCCACGGACGTCCTCATCTCCTCGGCCCTGTTCGGGGCCACGACGCTGGCCGACCGCATCCCCGCGTACCGCCTGCCCGTGGGGGCCCGACTGCCGGACCTGCCGGGACTGGCGGCCTGGTGGCGGCCGGTCCTGAGCCCCGCCCTGGACGCGTACGCCGAGTCCCGGGGCGGCCCCGTGGTCGACTGCCGCTCGGGTGGGTACGCAGCCCAGTGGCGGGCACCGGCGGAGCGCACGCTCACGGTGGACGTGTTCCAGCTGCGCGATGGGGCGCCCACCGTGGTCTCCCACTTCGCCAAGCACACCCGCGGTCTGGTGGCCCGGACGCTGCTCGAGGCCGGGCCGCGGGCGGCGGGCACGCTCGAGCGGGCGGCGGACGTCGTCGCCCGGGCCGGTGCCGCGGACGGCCCGCACCCGTGGGAGGTCGAGCTGATCGCCCCGGCCGGGCGGCGTCCGGGCTCCCTGCGGGTGGTCCTCCCGGAGGCCTGAGAGGGGCACGCCGGGCGGGTCAGCCCCGCCCGGCCACCAGCTCGACCTCGAACCCGTCGGGCGTCTCGAGGTAGGCGGCATAGTGGTCCCGGCCGCCGGCGAACGGGTGGCGGTCGGCGAAGAGCAGGGTGAAGCCGCGCTCCTGCGCCTGCTCAGCCAGCCGGTCCACATCCGCGCGGGAGCCGGCGCGGAACGCGAGGTGGTTCAGCCCCGGGCGCAGGCGGTCGTGCCCGCCGTCGGCCACGTCCCGGCCGGACTCCAGCACCAGGTACTCCCCCGCCCCGCGGTAGGTGCACCCCTCGGCCCAGGCGTCCCCGGGCACGTAGCCCAGCCGCTCGAACAGCCACCCGAGCGTGCTCCGGGCGGCCTCGAGGTCCGCGACCCACACCTCCACGTGGTGCAGCCGGCCCGTGGGGCGGGCCTCCTGCCCGGTCAGCTCGTCGCCCGGGGCCTGGGCCGGCGCGCCGGCCGTGGAGTCCGTCCCGGCCGCGGCCGGCACGGCGGGCGCGTCCGCGTCGGGGCGGGTGCCGCCGTCGTCGTCCTCGGCCGCGGGACGGGGCGCGACGGGCGCCGTCACGGGCACCTCGGAGGCCCCGGCGTCCCACTGCCCGCCGCGGGCGCCGGCGTCCATGGCCTCGTTGGACAGGCGGTCGGCGTCCTTGTTCCTGGCGCGCGGGATCCACTCGTAGGTCACCTGCGCGGGCGGCAGGACGCCGCGGGCGGTGGCGGCCAGACGGCGCATGTCGTCGTGCTTGATCTTCCACCGCCCGGACATCTGCTCCACCACGAGCTTGGAGTCCATCTTCACGTGGACGCGCGCGTCGGGATCGATCGCCCGGGCCATCTGAAGCCCGGCCACGAGCCCGGAGTACTCGGCCACGTTGTTGGAGGCCTTCCCCAGCGGGGCGGCGTCCGTCATGAGGATCTCCCCCGTGGCGGGGTCGCGGACCAGCGCACCGTAGCCGGCGATCCCGGGGTTGCCCCGCGAACCGCCGTCCGCCTCGACCTGCAGGACACGCTGGGCCATGCCGACCTCCCTCTCCGTGCACCGCCCCCGGGGCCGTCCCGGACGCGGTGCCCCACTCTAACGGCGGGGACGCTGGCCGGGACGGCGGACGGGGTCAGGCGCGGACGTCAGGTGCGGACGACGACGATCCCCGTCTCCGGGTCCTGCGCCACCGCGTCCGCGGGCAGGCGGGTGATCGCGTCCAGGTCCGCCGGGGAGAGCTCGGTGCCGGACGCGCTGGTGCGCCGCCCCTCCAGCCGGGCGGCGCCGATGCCGCCGTTGCGCTCCCGGGCGGCCTCGTAGAGGGCCAGCAGCGCGGCGGGCAGCCGCGTGGCCAGGCCGGTCCGGCGGCCGGCGAGCTCCCGGCCCTCCTCGGTCACCCGCGCGCCCTCGGCCCGGACGGCGGCGGTGCGCTCGGCCACGGCGCGGCGGGCGTCCTCGGCGGCGGCGCGGGCCTCGGCCACGGCGGCGTCCGCGGCGTCCGCGGCCTCCATCGCGGCGAGGGCGGCGTCGTCGTGCTCGGCGAGCAGGGCGTCGAGCGTGGCCAGCTCGTGCTGGAGCCCGACGAGCTCCTTCGACGAGCCCTCCCCGGACTCCAGCCGGCCGCGCGTGCGGTCCCGCCGGGCCCGGGTGGTGGTGGCCTTCTCGGAGGCGTGGGCCGCGGCGGCGTCCACCTCGGCCTCGGCCGCCTCCCGCTCGGCCACGACGGCCTCCGCGGCGGCCAGGGCCTCCCGCAGGCGTGCGAGCTCGGGGTCGGCGCGCAGCCCGGCGAGGGTCTGCCGGGCGCGGGCGATCTGCAGGTCCAGCTGCTGCAGCTCGAGCAGACGCAGCTGCTCTGCGGGGGTCGCGGTCACCTCGCTCACGGCCGACCACCGCCTGCCGCGCCGCCGCCGATCAGCAGGTCCCACGGGTCGGTGACGCGCTCGGAGACGGACGTCTCCACCGTGAGCCCGTCCGCCTCGAGGGCCTCCCGCAGCGCATGGGCGCCGTCCGCCAGCCACAGCCACTCGCTCGCGAAGTGCGCCACGTCCACGAGAGCCGGGCGGCCGTCGCCGAGCAGCGCGGTCTGCCGGGCCTCGGAGGCCGGATGGTGGCGCAGGTCGGAGGTGACGTACACGTCCGCGTCCGCCGCGCGGACGGCGTCGAACAGCCCGTCCCCCGCACCGCCGCACACGGCCACGCGGCGCACGGGGGCCTCGGGATCCCCGGCCACGCGCACGCCGCCGGCGGTGGCGGGCACGACGGCGGCCACGCGCTCGGCGAACGCGCGCAGGCTCACGGGGGACTCGAGCTCGCCCACGCGGCCGATGCCCTCGTCCCCGTCCCCGCCGGAGGAGGGGGCGAGCGGACGCACGCCCGTCACGCCGAGGCGCCGGGCGATCGCGTCGGAGACGCCGCCCACGGCGGCGTCCGCGTTGGTGTGGGCGGCCACCAGGCCGACCCCGTGCTCGATCAGCGTGTGCACCACGGAGCCCTTGGCCGCGCCGGGGTGTCCCGCGGCGGCCACGGAGGTGGCGCCGCGCAGCAGCAGCGGATGGTGGGTGACCACGAGGTCCGCGCCGATCTCCACGGCCTCGTCCGCCACGGCCTGCACCGGGTCCACCGCGAACAGGACCCGCCGCACGGGCGCGTCCGGGCGGCCGGCCACGGGCCCGACGGCGTCCCAGGACTCCGCGAGGCGGGCGGGCCACAGGCGTTCGATCGCGGCGAGCGCCTGGGCGAGCGTGGGCGTGTCCGAGCGGTTCTCCGAGACGGAGCCTCCGCCCGGCGGGGAATGGTCCGGGACGGTCATAGGCACCATCATGCACCCCCCTCGGCCGCCGCACAGCACCGGGACACCTCCCCCGGCGGGAATGGATCCGGGCCGGGCGTTGCTGTTCCCGCCATGACCACCGCCCCGCACCCCGACGCGACCGATGCCCCGCCCGCCGACGTCCGCGAGCTCACCCTCGCCGGCGGCTGCTTCTGGTGCCTGGACGCCGTCTACCGGAGGGTGCGCGGCGTGCTGGGCGTGGAGTCCGGCTACACCGGCGGTCACACCCCGGACCCCGACTACGAGTCCGTGTGCACCGGGACCACCGGCCACGCCGAGGCCGTCCGTGTGCGCTTCGACGCCGCCGTCGTCCCCGCCGAGGTGGTCATGGACCTGTTCTTCACCGGCCACGACCCGACCTCCCTGAACCGGCAGGGCGCGGACGTGGGCACGCAGTACCGCTCCGCCGTGTTCGCCCGGGACGAGGCCGAGGCCGAGTTCCTCCACGCGCAGATCTCCCGCGCGCAGGAGCTGTTCGACCGACCGATCGTCACCACCGTGGAGCCCGCCGGCCCGTGGCACCCGGCCGAGCCGGTGCACCAGGACTTCTACGCGCGGCAGCCGTTCAACGGCTACTGCCGCGTGGTCATCGACCCCAAGCTGGCGAAGGTCCGGCAACGCTACGCCGCATGGCTCACGCCCGACGCCTGATCGCCGGGCCTCGCTAGCCTGACCGGACGCCACCATCCCTCTCGAGCCCCAGGAGGCACACCCATGGCCACAATCCTCGACGACATCACCCAGGCCGTCGGCGGGACCCCGCTGGTCCGCCTGAACTCCCTGACCAAGGACCTGCCCGGCGACGTCGCCGTCAAGGTGGAGTTCTACAACCCGGCCAACTCGGTCAAGGACCGCATCGGCGTCGCGATCGTGGACGCGGCGGAGAAGTCCGGGCAGCTCACCCCCGGCGGCACCATCGTGGAGGGCACCTCCGGCAACACCGGCATCGCCCTGGCCATGGTCGGCGCCGCCCGCGGCTACAAGGTCGTCCTGACCATGCCGGAGACCATGTCCGCCGAGCGCCGCGTGATGCTGCGCGCCTACGGCGCCGAGATCGTCCTGACCCCCGGCGCGGACGGCATGCGCGGCGCCCTCGAGCGCGCCCAGCAGATCGTGGCGGAGACCCCCAACTCCATCTGGGCCCAGCAGTTCGCCAACGAGGCCAACATCCAGGCGCACTACACCACCACGGGCCCGGAGATCTGGGACGCCTCGGACGGCACCGTGCACACCTTCGTGGCCGGCGTCGGCACCGGCGGCACCATCACCGGCGCCGGCCGCTACCTGCGCGAGCAGAACCCGGACGTGCGCCTCGTGGCCGTGGAGCCGGCGGACTCCCCCATCCTCTCCGGCGGCCAGGCCGGCCCCCACAAGATCCAGGGCATCGGCGCGAACTTCGTGCCGGAGATCCTGGACACCGAGATCTACGACGAGGTCTACGCGGCCGGCTTCGAGGAGTCGCTGTCCACCGCGCGTGCCCTGGGCTCGCAGGAGGGCATCCTCGGCGGCATCTCCACCGGCGCGATCGTCTCGGCCGCACTCAAGGAGGCGGCCAAGCCTGAGAACGAGGGCAAGCTGATCGTCGCGGTCGTCTGCGACTTCGGCGAGCGCTACATCTCCACCGCCCTCTTCGAGGACATCCGCGGCTGACGCCGCCCCCGACGCACCACGACGGCGGCGCGGGGCCCCCGCGCGGGCGCGGCCGCCCCCCC
>NZ_JAUNHR010000062.1:6399-14701 GCF_030523875.1 Micrococcus sp.
GTCACGATCGAAAGGCACTGCCCCGTGGGCCTGCTCTCCCGCATCAAGGAAGACATCGACGCCGTCCGCAGCCACGACCCGGCCGCGCGCGGCGACGTGGAGGTGGCGCTGGCCTACGCGGGCCTGCACGCCGTCTGGGCCCACCGGGTGGCGCACCGGATGTGGCAGGTGGACCGGCTGAAGACCCCCGCCCGCCTGCTGTCGCAGGCGGCGCGCGCGGCCACGGGGATCGAGATCCACCCCGGCGCCACCATCGGCCGGCGCCTGTTCATCGACCACGGCATGGGCGTGGTCATCGGTGAGACCGCCGAGATCGGCGACGACGTGATGCTCTACCACGGCGTGACCCTGGGTGGCCGGTCCCTGGCCCGCACCAAGCGCCACCCCACCCTGCGCGACGGCGTGGTGGTCGGCGCGGGCGCCAAGATCCTGGGGCCCGTGGAGATCGGGGAGGGCACCGCGGTGGGCGCGAACGCCGTCGTGGTGAAGGACACCCCGGCCGGCGCGATCGCCACGGGCGTCCCCGCCACCTACCGCCTGCGCAAGGGCCCGGCCGAGGACAAGCCGCTCGTGGACCCGGCCGAGTACGTCGACCCGGCGATGTGGATCTGAGCTCCGCCTCGGGCTGACGGGCCTGCCCCGCCCCCGACACGCGAGAGGCCCCCGCCATCGGCTGTCCGCCGGGGACGGGGGCCTCTCACGTGCCGGGGGCGCGGGTCAGCGGGCGGTCTCCTCCGTGGGGTCGCCCTCGGCCGGCTGGGGCATGACGACGGGGGCGCCGTCGCTGTCCACCTCGGTGCGGTCCCCGGACCACAGGGTATGGAACGAGCCGTCCCGGTCCATGCGCCGGTAGGTGTGGGCGCCGAAGAAGTCGCGCTGGCCCTGGATGAGGGCCGCGGGCAGGCGGTCGGCCCGCAGGCCGTCGTAGTAGGCCAGGGCGGAGGAGAACACCGGCACGGGCACGCCCGCCGTCACGGCGGTGGCCACCACGCGGCGCCAGGCCGGCAGCGCCTCGGCGATCGCCTGCGTGAACTGCGGGGCGAACAGGAGGTTGGCCGGCTGGCCCTCGGCGCGGGTGCCCGGCTCCGGATGGCGCTCGGTGTCCCGGCCGCCGAAGGCATGCATGATCACGTCCAGCAGGTCCGCGCGGATGATGCAGCCGTCGCGCCACAGGGAGGCGATGGTGCCCAGGTCCAGGGACCAGCCGTACTCCTGGGCGGCGGCGGTGAGCATGTCCAGGCCCTGCGCGTAGGCCACGAGCTTGGAGGCGAACAGGGCCTGGCGGACGTCCTCGACGAACGCGTCCCGGTCCTGGGCGGCCACCACGGGGGCCTGATCCACGCCCGATGCGAGGGTCTGCCGCGCCTGCGCGCGCACCTCGGTCTGGGAGGACAGGGAGCGGGCGAACACGGACTCGGCGATCGCGGCCACGGGGGCGCCGACGTCGAGGCCCGAGATGGCGGTCCACCGGCCGGTGCCCTTCTGGCCGGCCTCGTCCACGATCACGTCCACGAGCGGCTGCCCGGTGGCCGGGTCCACCTGCTGGAGCACCTCGGCGGTGATCTCGATGAGGTAGGAGGCCAGGTCCGTCTGGTTCCACGCGGAGAACACCTCGGCCTGCTCGGCGGGCTCGACGCCGGCCACGCGGCGCAGGAGGTCGTAGGCCTCGCCGATGACCTGCATGTCCGCGTACTCGATGCCGTTGTGGACCATCTTCACGTAGTGGCCCGCGCCGTCGGTGCCGATCCATGCGCAGCACGGCTCGTCGTCGTAGCGCGCCGCGATGGACTCCAGCAGCGGCCCCAGGGCCTCGTAGGACTCCTTCGGGCCGCCCGGCATGATGGCGGGCCCGTTCAGGGCCCCCTCCTCGCCGCCGGACACGCCGACGCCCACGAAGTGCAGGCCCCGCTCCGCGAGCGCGGCCTCGCGGCGGCGGGTGTCCTCGTAGTGGGAGTTGCCCGCGTCGATCACGATGTCGCCGGGCTCGAGCAGCGGCACGAGCTGGTCGATGACGCCGTCGACGGGGGCGCCGGCCTTGACCATGATCAGCACGCGGCGGGGCACGGCGAGCGAGGCCACGAGCTCCTCGAGGGTCTCGGTGGCGATGAACGACCCCTCGTGGCCGTGCTCGGCCACGAGGGCGTCCGTCTTGGCCCGACTGCGGTTGTGCAGGGCCACGGTGTGCCCGCGCCGGGCGAAGTTCCGAGCGAGGTTGGCGCCCATGACGGCCAGGCCGGTGACGCCGATGTCGGCGGTCCCGGTGGCGGGGGCGGCGGGGGTGGTGGCGGTCATGGGGTGGGTCTCCTCACGCGGCGGGCCGGGGTCGGACCCCACCCTAGCCGGGCGCCCCCGCCGGTCGTGCGCGGCGCCCGGGCCGGGCGGCTCAGTCGCCGACGGCCTTGCGCCCGCGCTGGACGATCTTCGGGTCCGGGGTCCCGACGACGTCGTGGTCCTTGCCCTCGTACTCGAAGCGGGAGAGGAAGTAGCGCATCGCGTTGAGGCGGGCGCGCTTCTTGTCGTTGGACTTGATGGACACCCACGGGGCGTGGTCGGTGTCCGTGTGGAGGAACATGGCCTCCTTGGCGTCCGTGTACGCCTCCCACCGGTCCAGGGACTCCAGGTCCATCGGCGAGAGCTTCCACTGGCGGACCGGGTCGATCTGCCGGATGGCGAAGCGGGTGCGCTGCTCGGTCTGGGTGACGGAGAACCAGAACTTGGTCAGGTGGATCCCGTCCTCCACGAGCATCTTCTCGAACACCGGCACCTGCTGCATGAACAGCTCGTACTGGCGGTCGGTGGAGAAGCCCATGACGCGCTCCACGCCGGAGCGGTTGTACCAGGAGCGGTCGAACAGGACGATCTCCCCCTCCGTGGGGAAGTGCTGGATGTAGCGCTGGAAGTACCACTGGCCCAGCTCGCGCTCGGTGGGCTTGCTCAGGGCCACCGTGCGCGCGGTGCGGGGGTTCAGGTGCTCGGTGAAGCGCTTGATGGTGCCGCCCTTGCCGGCGGCGTCCCGGCCCTCGAACACGATGATGTGCCGCTGGCCGGTGTCCTCGCCCCAGTACTGCAGCTTGAGCAGCTCGATCTGCAGCCGGTACTTCTCCAGCTCGTACTCCTCGCGCGTCATGCGCTCCTCGTACGGGTAGTCCTCCTTCCACGTCTCCACGGCCCGGCCCTGGGGGTCGATCAGGTCGGGGTCGTTGGTGTGGCCGTCGGTCACGGTGTAGCCGCCGTCGCGCAGCTTGTCGATGAACTCGCGGAGGTTCTCGCGGGGGGCGTCGGGCTGCAGCAGCTCCATGGGGACTCCTTCGTGGGCGGGGCGGGACGCGGCGTCGGGAGGCCGGCACGCCCGGCGCGGCCCGGCACCACGGGGTCGGCTCCCATTATGGGGCGGCTCCCCCGTCCATGGCCCGCCTCGGCCGACGGCGGGCCCTCAGCGCCGGGCGGCCCCGACGAGCGCGTCCACGGCGGCGACGGCGGCGCGCGCCGCCGCCACGTCCACGAACTGGGCGACCGCGTCCCGGTGGCGGGGATGGCCCGGCAGCTTCAGGCCCACGGTGGCGCCGTCGGTGGAGGGCAGCACCCACAGGCGCGCCTCGGGGTCCACGTCCCGCTGGGCGATGACGTCCTCCTCCTCGGGCTCGCGGTCGTAGCCGGCCCACTCCACGCCCGGCCGCTCGGTGTCCGCGCCGTCCAGGACGTCCGCGCCGCCCATCCGCAGGTAGGTCCGCGCCTGGAGGAGCCGGTCGAGGGTGCGCGCCGCCGTCCTCCCGGCCAGCTCGTCCTCGAACAGGGCGAGCACGTGCCAGCCGTCCCCGTCTTGGAGGAACAGCATGGTCTGCCCGGCCTCCCCGCCCGTGATGACGGCCAGGTGGCGCGGGGCGTCACCGTCGGCGGCGGGCAGTTTCCAGAAGCCGTGGGGCGTGGCGGACATGCCCCCACCCTACTGGGGCCGGGGCGGGGACGCCGGGGCCGTCGTCGGCCCCGGCGTCAGCGGGCGAGCCGGTCCTGGGGCGTGGGAGCGCCGTGCCGGGCCCCGAACGAGGGGTCGTGGGTGCCCACCTTGCGCGCGGCGGCGAGGTGGCCGCCGAGGAAGCCGGCCGCACCCGTCACGCCCATGGCCCCCAGTCCCAGGAGGACGCCGAGACGGTACCGCCCCGTGACGCGCGCCGCGAGGGAGCCGGCCTGGAGGGTCACACCCGCGGCGTTCGCGGCGGCGTGCACCACGCCGACCCGCCGCTCGGGGCGACCGGAGGCGGCGTACTCCGCCCACCCGGTGAGGGCGGCGGGGACCGCGGAGACGACACCGACGCCGGTGAGCAGGGTGGCGCTGCCGCGGGCGTCGTCGCCGCCGAGCAGGTCCAGGGCTGTGGCGCTCATCCAGGTGCCCATCGGCACCTGGACCACGAGCGGGTGGAGCGCGTGGCCCAGCCAGGCCCCCTGGAGCGCGGCGCGTCGCACCTGGCCGGCCACGAGGGCTGCCGAGAGCGCATCGCCGGCCGCGACGGCGGGGTCCAGGACGCGGGCACCCTCCAGGGCGTGCATCCCCTGGGAGAGGGGATTCCGGGTGCGGGCGGCGGTACGGGAGTCGGGACGACGGCGACGCGGTGCGCGCATGGTTCCTCCAGGTCAGGGGCGGATCACGACCCGATGGCGGCGGGCCTGAGGTCCACAGTAGCGGCGGCCCCGGCGGGCGCGGCATGCTGGCCGGATGGGACTGCTGCGCCGACTGCTCACCGGATCCGACGACGAGGGGCCGGGCCTGGACGTGCTGTCCGGCCGTCTGGAGAACGCGCCCGCGATCGCGGAGGCGGCGCGCCGAGCGGGCGTCCCGCTGTCGGTCGCCGCGGCGCTGGCGGAGGTGGAGTCGGGCGGGCGCAACGTGTTCGGCAACGACCGGGGCGGGGTGTTCTCCCGCCCCGGCCGCCCGGACGTCCCGGTGACGCCGGAGCGCGTGGCCGAGCTGCGGCGTCGGGTGGCGGACGGGGAGACCTCCAACGGGATCGGCCCCGCACAGATCACCTGGCCGCCGTTCTTCGACCGGGCGGACGAGGCGGGCCTGGACCTGGCGGACCCGGAGGACAACCTCACCCTGGGCCTGACGATCCTGGCCGAGCACGCCCGCGGCGACCTCTCCCCCGCCGGCCTCGAGCGGGCCGGCACCCTCTACAACGCCGGAACCCTGGCCGGCGGGGTCACGGCCTACGGTCGGCGGCTCGCCCGCGCCGCGGCCGCCTGGGAGGAGCGGCTCACGGGACGACCCCCGGCGCCGTCGGAGGCGGCCGGACCCAGCGGAGCCGGGGACGAGCGCGCCTCGACGGGCACGGGGCGGACGCACGTCGTGCGGGCCGGAGAGACCCTGTGGGGCATCGCGCGCGAGCAGGGCACGGACGTGGCCACGCTGCGGCGGCTGAACCCCGGGATCGTGCCGGAGCGGATGGCCGTGGGCACGCCGGTGCGCCTGCCCTGACGCGCGCGGCCGGCCGACGCCGGGGAGGGCCGTCAGAGCAGGAGGTTGACCAGCAGCACGTACGCCAGGGTGCCCGTGCCGATGGAGAGCAGGGTCCGCCGGCCGCCGAGCAGGTGCACGAGGACCGTGAGGGCCGTGGCGGCCAGCGCGCAGGCCACCCGCGGCCCGTCCACGGAGGCTCCGGGGGCCAGCGCCGCCGCGTCCAGGAGCATCACGACCGCGAGGATCGTCAGCACGCCGGCTGGCATCCAGACGGCCAGCCGGGCCGCGAGGGAGGACTCCCGCAGCGGGCGCAGCAGCGCGAAGGGGGCCGCGCGCAGGATGAACGTCACCACGCCCGCCACCACGGCCGCGGCCACCAGGTGGCCGGGGTCCACGGGGGCGGTCATCCCGTCCTCCGTCCGGGGTCGGCGTCGGGCGCGCGGGTCGGCTCGGGGCCTGCCGCCTCGAGCACCGGCACGGGTCCGGTCACGGGGTGCTGCGCGGGCAGCGGCAGGCGGGCCCCGCGGGCGGCCGCCGCGTGGGCCGCGACCAGCACGCCCACGTACACGAGGAAGGACGTGACCAGCAGCGCTCCGGGCGCCACGAGGAGCGACACGCCCACCGCGGCCATGGCCGCCAGCACGAGCGGCACGTGACGGCGGCTGCGGGCCGCATCGAGCGCGAGGACGGTGAACAGGGCGGTGAGGGCGAACTCCAGGCCCTCGACGGGCGCGGGCAGCAGGCCCGCGAGGACCACGCCGGCCACCCCGCCGAGCACCCAGTACAGGTGCAGGCTGACCTGCATCGCCAGCAGACGTGGGCCCGTCCAGCCCCGGGGGTGGGCGGCGGCGATCGCGTACGCCTCGTCGATCAGGGCCCCCATCGAGTAGACGCGGGCCGCCCGCCCGCGCACCACGTGCAGGGGGAAGCCGAACGCGTAGAACACGTGTCGGAAGTTCACGAGGAACACGGTGACGGCGATGCTCGCCAGCGGGGTCGCGGCGGCGATCAGGCCGACCAGAAGCAGCTCCACCGAGCCGGCGAAGACCACGACGGACAGCAGCGGCGCGGCCCATCCGGGCAGGCCGGCCTGGACCACGAGCATGCCGAAGGCCACGCCGAGCGGGAACAGGCCCAGGCCGGCCGGTCCGGACAGGCGCATCCCGATGAGCACCTCGCGCCGGCGGTCCCTGCCCGCGGACGCGCCGGAGGGCGGCGGCGCGGCAGCGGCAGAGGTGGCGTGCATGGTGGGGACAGCATGCCACCCACGGCGCGCCGCGGCCGGACACGCCTGCGGCGGCACCATGCGTGAGAAGCATCACATCAACTCCTCGAGGGGCGGGCCCGCCCGGTAGCCTGAAGGAGACCCCTGACATCGGCCCGCCGTCGGCGGCGCTGTTGCGCGCCCGCGTGGCGCTCACCCACCGACCACCGCCACGACCGGGAGGATGCGCCGTGCAGCACGGACCCCACCACGACGGCCCCCTGGGACGCCGCCGCCTGCTCACCCTCGGAGCGCTCGGCCTGCTCGGCGCCGGCGCCACGTCCTGTGCCTCGTCCTCGGCCACCCCGCCGACGACGTCCTCGGCTGCCGCCGCGACCCCCACGTCGCCGGCACCGGCCCCGACCCCCGCCCCCGGGACCCCCGCGGTCGAGGACCTCGCCGTCGGCGAGGACGCCACCGTGCGGGTCTCCCTCACCACCTCGTGGCTGAAGCCGGGCCTCGACCGGGACGGCATCGACGACGCGGCCGTGCAGGCGCAGCCCCGGACCGCGTCCTGGCTGTCCCACATGGACGTGGCGCAGCACAAGTGGCTGCGCGGGAAGACCGACACGCAGGCGGCGCTCGGCTCGCGTGTGACGGTCCGCGAGGTCCGGGGATCGTGGGCGCAGGTGAGCTTCCTCGCCCAGGCGGCCCCGAACGAGCATGGCCTGCAGACCAGCTGGGTCCCCACGGCGCATCTGGTCCGCGACACCGCCTTCCTCGCCACGGAGGACGCCGGACCGTTCGTGCGCGTCACCGCCGACGCGGCCGCGCTGTCCGCGGACGAGGCGCGCACCTCGGCACTGGCGACGGTGCCCTTCGGGACCCGCCTCCCGCTGCTGGACCGGTCCGGCGCCGCGGTCCGCGTCGCGGTCCCGGGGTCCGGGCCGGCCTGGCTCGCCGCGGACGCCGTCGCCGAGGGCGAGCCGGCCCTCGGCACCGCCGACGAGGTGATCGCCACGGCGAAGACCTTCGAGGGCGTGCCGTACCTGTGGGCCGGCATGACCCCCATCGGATTCGACTGCTCCGGGTTCACGTACTCGGTGCTCCGCTCGCACGGCATCCTCCTCCCGCGCGACGCCGGCCCGCAGCTGAACTCCTCGGGTCTGCCGAAGGTCCCCGCCTCCGACCTCTCCCCCGGCGACCTGCTGTTCTACTCGTTCGCGCCGGGTGGGGAGCGGATCCGCCACGTGGCCCTCTACGTGGGCCAGGGCTACGGCATCCACGCCCCCACGGTGGGGCGCGAGATCGTGGTCGAGACGCTCGAGACCATCAACGTGATGGGCGACTACGCGGGAGCCGTCCGCCCCGCGTACGCCCAGGCCTGAGCCCAGCCCCGGCCCGGACCTCCGGTGCCGGAGACGGGACGACGTCGGCCCCCGAAGCAGGGGCTCCGGGGGCCGACGTGCGGGTGGACCCAGACGGACTCGAACCGCCGACACCCGCGGTGTAAACGCGGTGCTCTGACCAGCTGAGCTATGGGTCCTGACGCGCCCCAGCCTACCGCCGGGCGGCCCCGGACGCTCAGGCCGGCCGCGCGACGGCGTCGCGAGGGTCCTGCGGGGTCCGGGCCCCGCCGGGGGTCG
>NZ_JAUNHR010000159.1 GCF_030523875.1 Micrococcus sp.
CCAGGTCAACGAGGTCTGGCTGCGCGAGCCGTCCCTGCTGGCCGCCTACGCCCGGCACGTGGAGACGGGCGAGGCGCTGCCGGAGGGCACGCTGGAGCGGCTCGAGGCCGCGGACCTGTGGGGCGAGGGGTACCGCACGGTCGAGTACCTCGGGGCCACGCTGGTGGACTGGGCCTGGCACACCGTCACGGAGGCGACCGTCGAAGCGGCGACGGCGGACCCCGCCGCGTTCGAGCGGCACGCCCTGGAGGGGGCCGGGATCGACCCCGACCTGGTGCCCCCGCGCTACGGCACGGGGTACTTCAAGCACATCTTCGGCACCGACTACGCCGCCGGGTACTACTCCTACATCTGGGCGGAGGTGCTGGACGCGGACGCCGTGGAGTGGTTCCGCGAGAACGGCGGCATGACCCGGGAGAACGGGCGCCGGTTCGCCGCGGAGCTGCTCTCCCGCGGGAACACGCGCGACCTGCTGGAGTCCTACCGGGCGTTCCGCGGCCGGGACGCCGAGCTGGAGCCGCTGCTGCGCCGCCGGGGGCTGCTGGCGGACTGAGCGATCCGGACGGCGGGCTCAGGCCTGCCGTCCGGGCCGCGGCGCGGCCAGCACGGCGCGCAGGAACCCGCGCACGGTGCGGTCCCACTTCGCCGGGTCCACGTTCTGCTCGCGGGTGTGCCGGGCCTGGGTGAACCGGACGAACCGGACCAGCTCCGGGTTGCGCTCGGCCAGGGCCATGGACGGGCCGACGGGCACGTACTCGTCGTCCTCGGAGTGCAGGATCAGGGTGGGCACCCGCACGTGGTCGGCGCGCGTGACCCAGTCCAGCGCCTGCAGGTCCACGGGGGCCGCCAGGCCGGTGACGAACCGGCCGGCCCGGTTGGACAGCAGCCACTGCCCCAGCAGGCCCACGGCCTCGGGGATCCGGTTCAGGCGCGCCTGGTGGCGCAGCACGTCCATCCAGTCCACCACCGGGCCGGTGAGCACGATCCCCCGCACGCGGGCGGCCAGGTCGGAGCGGTCGGCGAACTGCAGGACGATGGCCCCGCCCATGGACCAGCCGAACAGCACGACGTCCCGGGCGCCGGAGTCCAGGGCCAGGCGGACCGCGGCCTCGACGTCCTCCCACTCCGTGGTGCCCAGCCCGTAGCGTGCGTCCCCGGCGTCGGGGGCGTCGCCGTCGTTGCGGTAGGACACCAGCAGGGAGGTCATTCCGAGCCGCTGCGCGGTGGGCACGGCCCGCAGGCCCTCGGTGCGCCGGGCGCCGCGGCCGTGGACCATCACGGCCCAGATCCCCTCGGCCGGGCGGGGCTCCTCGGAGGGGGCCGGGTCGATGCGCCACGCCGGGGCCACGCCGCCGGGCACCGGCACCTCCACGTCCGTGGCCTCCAGGCCGGCGTCGGCCGGCGTCGGGTAGACGTACCCGGTGAGCCGCCCGCGCACGGCGGTGCGCAGGTCGCCCGAGTAGACCTCCTCCACCACGCGCTGCACCGTGCCGTCCCGGGGGTCGTGCGAGCGGATCGCGCCGATGCGCGCCACGTGCTCCCCCTGGCCGAACGTCAGGGAGTACGTGCCCGGCACGGTCGTGTACTGGTCCGCGGGCAGGATCACCTCGGGCCCGTCCGGACCGTCGACGACGGCGAGCACCTCGGTGTCCTCGGCGTGGCTGCGCACCGGGGTCACCACGGCGCGGGCGAACACGCCCGCGAGCGCGGAGCTGGCCCCGGCCACCACGAACGCGGCGGAGGCGGCGACGGAGAGCACGGTGGGGGCCAGCCGGACGGCCGGGGCGGCGACGGCGGCGCTGCCGCGGGCCCCCTCGACGACGCGGCGGCGCACGGCCTCGGCCCACGGGTGGGCCGGGGCGGGCGGCGGCATGCCGGGCAGGCGGCGCAGCAGGGCG
>NZ_JAUNHR010000160.1 GCF_030523875.1 Micrococcus sp.
ATGAAGGACCTCGAGATCCGCGGCGCCGGCAACCTGCTCGGCGGCGAGCAGTCCGGGCACATCGCCGGGGTGGGCTTCGACCTCTATCTGCGCATGGTGGGCGAGGCCGTGGCCGACTTCAAGGGCGAGGAGGACACCGGTCCCGCCGAGGTCAAGGTGGAGCTGCCCGTCAACGCGCACCTGCCCCACGACTACGTGCCGGGCGAGCGCCTGCGCCTCGAGATGTACCGCTCCCTGGCCACGGCCACGGACGACGCCGCCGTCGACGCCGTGGTGGAGGAGATGCAGGACCGCTACGGCCCGCTGCCGGAGCCCGTGCAGGCCCTCGTGGCCGTGGCGCGATTCCGCAACCGGGCGCGGGCGGCAGGGGTCACCGAGGTCATGCTGCTGGGGCAGAACGTCAAGTTCGGCCCCGCCGCGGCCCTGCCCGAGTCCCGCGTGCTGCGCCTGCAGCGCATGTACAAGGGCGCGCAGGTCAAGACCGCCCTGGACGCCGTGCTCATTCCCCGGCCCAAGACCAAGCCGGTCATGGGCCAGGATCTCGTGGACGCCCCGCTGCTCGAGTGGGCCGACCAGGTGGTGCAGGCGATCTTCGCCCCCGAGAAGCCGGCGGCCGGCGGTCAGGGGTGAGCGGGGGCCTTGCGCCTGGGAGTCCACGTTGGCTGACGGGGCGGGAGTCCCGACCGCCTGCGGGGTTCCGCCGTCAGGCGCCCGGTGCGCCGACCGCCCGCACCAGCGTGGCGACCACCGCCGAAAGAGCGGGCTCGAGCGCCTGCACCATGTGCCCGTACCCCTCCGCCGGGCCGCGGAACGGGTCCGGGAGGTCCGCCTCGGCCCGGGGGAGGCCACGCCCTGCGGCGCGGCCCGCCCGCAGAGCATCCTTCACGGCGGAGGCGCCCCCGCTCGGGGCGACGTCGGCTCCGCTGAGAAGGGCGCCGGCGTCCAGCAGGGTGGCCGAGCGGTGCAGCAGCGCGGGGGCCTCGCGGAACACCGCGTCCAGGTGCGCACCCGTCGCCGCCAGCACGAGGTTCTGGCCGCTCAGGCTCCGGGCGCTGAGCGGACGCGGCCGGTGCGCGGCCAGTCGCGCCCGCAGCTCCTCGTCCGGCGCCAGGTCCAGCAGCTCCTGCGGGACACGCAGAGCCTGGTTCGGAGCGACCCCGGCGCTGGAGACCTCCACCCGGCCGGGCCCCACCGAGTCGTCCAGCCGGGTCTGCAGCATATGATGCGCCCACGCTGATCGGCAGATGTTGCCCGTGCACACCGTGAGGATCCGGAACACGCCGTCCTCGGGCGCGGCGGCCATGGACGGGCCGGCGGCGAACGGGGAGCGGATCGGGGGACGTGAGAACCAGGTCATGGGCGGGCTCCTGCGAGGGACGGGCTGAGCGGGTGCCACTGCTGCGGCACGCCCGCCAGCGGACGGGACAGGGGGGTGGCCAGCAGGGCCAGGCCCACGGCCCAGCTCAGGCCGAGGGCGAGGAGGAACTTGAGGAGATTGTCCTCCACGCCGACGCGCATGAGCTCCATGAGCACGAGGCCGTGCAGGAGCACCACCACGGTGCCGGTGCGGGTCAGGGCGGTGATGCCGGAGCGCAGGGCGTGTCCCGTGCCGGTGCGGCGCGCCAGGGTGCGCAGCTGCCGCTCCACGAACGCGCCGAACACGAGCACCACGCCCGCGGACATGACCACGCCCACGGCGGGGGTGAGGAGGAAGGTCCCGAACCCGCTGAACTTGATGTTGTGCGGCGGCAGGCCCAGCCGGACGGCCAGCAGCCCCGCCAGGACCAGCGCGGTGCCCAGCACCGCCCGGTGCCGGCGCAGGCGGGGTATCACATGACGGCGGAAGGACTCCCCGCAGAGGACGTAGAACAGGCACGGCAGGGCCAGGCCCACGCCG
>NZ_JAUNHR010000161.1 GCF_030523875.1 Micrococcus sp.
TGGAGATCATGCGCGGCGACACGCACGAGGACGCCTACATGCCCAACGACCCAGCCAAGGAGCTGATCCTCGACCGCACCGCAGCACGCGCGCTCGCCGTGCGGCTGTTGCTCTGGGCCGAGGCCGCCACCGTCGAGCCCACGGAGGTGCAGGCATGACCGCCCAGCCGATCACCCCGGTGGCGGCCGGCCGCCCGCTGGTGCAGCGGTTCCTGCCGTGCACGCGCGGCGCGTCCATCACCGGCGTCGTCCTCATGGACCGCGGCCACTACGTCCTCTACCCCGAGGCGTACCTCGGCGCGGACGGCGCCTGGCACGTCCCGGGCATCAGCCTCGTCCTGGACCCTGCCCTGCTGATCGCGTTCATCGTGGCCCACGACGACGTGACGGTCCGCTACCAGCTCGTCCAGGCCGCCGACGGCGCCCACGAGTGGCGGGCCACGTACCGCCCCGTCGAAGGGGGTGCCCGCTGATGCCCCGCTTCACCGACGACGAGCTGCACCGCCTGAGCAAGAAGCACCTCGCCGCGCGGCCGGTCGTGCCGGGCGCGCCGGCATGGAGCGTCGATTCGCTGCAGCTGAACGCCACCTGGAGGGAGCAGGCCACTCTCCGGCGCTTCGCCGAGACCCCGGCCTACGACGACGCCGCCGCCCAGCGCGCGCTCCTGCCCATCTACACGGACCTGCCTGGAATGAGTCCCTGGACCAGATCCGCGATCGTGTGGCGGTCGCGAGCGTGGGGAGACTCGGCACCCGGGGCTAAAGCCTGGCACGTCCGCGTGTGGGACGCGCCATGCCCGGACGAGGACGACGAGCCCGCTGAGCAGCTCGGCCCGTTCACCTCGTGGGCCGAGGCCATGGCCGTGGCCCGCGCCGAGGCCCGCTACATCGTGCAGCGCCCCGCCCGGCCCACGCCGGCCACCACGGCCCGCGTGGCCGAGCTCCGCGCCGCGGCGTTCACCGACCCCGCCGACGTCCAGGAGGTGTGCTCGTGAGCCGCCCCAGCCCCCTCACCCACAGCCTGACTGCCGCCGCCGCGGCTGCCACGGCCTCCAACCAGCCCGCCGTGCTCATCATCCCCTCGCCCCGCTGGGACGAGCCCCCCGCCACCTGGTGGGTCAACGCCTCCGAGCACGACCGGGACCACGCCATCACCGCGGCCGCCGCCACCTACGGCACGCACCACCACACGCAGAAAGAGCACACCATGGCCCGTACCGTCGCGCTCATCGCACTCTCCACCGCCTTCGCCCTGGCCCTCGCCTGGATCTGGTTCGGAGACACCCGCTTTGCCTGGACCGCGGCCCTCGCACTCACCGTCGCGCTCGGCGCCGGCCTTGCGCTCGCGGCCCGTGCGGGTCGGGCCATGCAGGACGGGGGCCGCCAGTGAACACCGACCGCCCCGCTGGCCGGGTGCTGATCCGGCGCGCCGATGACCCCGAAGCGCCGTGGCAGGAGCTCGAGGGCCCCGTCGAGCTGGCCCAGGGTGAACGCTACGAGGCCCGCACACGCCACCTCGCGCCCTTGCCGCCGCTCCACTTCAGCGCGCGCATCGAGTCCGTCCGTGTCCCGGTGGACTTCGCGGCCTTGACCGACAGCATGCGGCAGGCCCCGGCCGCGATGGAGGCTGGCATGCGCGGGCTCGGGGAGGCGCTCGCCCAGGCCGTCGAGTTCGCCCGCACCGTCGAGGACACCTTCACCGAGCCCGTACCGGACCGCCCCGGCACCTACCGCGCCCGCCGCTACGGGCAGGCAGCACAGCGCAGCCCGTTCGGCCCCACCCACGGACGGAGGACCCGCCGATGACCACCCCCGACCACGCCAGAGAACTCCTCGAGGGACTCCACCTGCAGG